>BBSY01000003.1:900000-1200000 GCA_000974665.1 alpha proteobacterium U9-1i
AGCACCGCCTCGTCGTAGTACGGGCTCTTTGGGTTGACGGAGAGACGATCGGGCGGGGTATCGGACATGAATGCTACCTGGCGGCCTAGCGGGCGAGTTTTGCTTCGCTGACCAATCCCAAAGCCTGAGCCGCCGCGTCAAGGCGCCGTGTGACGGTTTCTGTCACCAAATGCGCGGAGCTCTTGTCGTATTTCAGCGTGGCGCGGCCTTTTTCGACCACAAGCTCAAACTTCGCGAGGAGATGCTCGCTGCGGCCTGACAGATCGGCGCCCAGACGCAAGGCTGCGCCCAAGGCGGCGGCGGCGGTCTGCTGTTCCGTGGTCAGCAGCCGCACGTAAGCCGCCGCGTGGCGAGGCTGCGACTTGGTGTAGCGGTGGTGGATCGCAGCGGCGAGAAAGGCGCGCTCTTCGTGACTAATGGCGGCGAGGGGCGCACGCAGGATCAGATCGAACATGATCTCGGCGCGTTGGTCGGGGTGGAGCGGTCCGCCCACGTCGGCCAGGCGCGCAGCGGCGGCGCGCAGCACCGGATCGCGCGTCGGGCCAAACACCGGCTCGCGCGCGGCGAACAGGGGCTCGATCCAGTCGGCGAGCGCAGCGCCGAACGCCCGCCCACGCGACCATCGGCCGGCGAGCGCTTCGGCGGCCGCGATCAATGGATGCACTGCCAGCGCGTCCTTGCTCATGCGTTCCAGCAGAACGCCTTCGCGCAAGCCGAACGCTGACAGGATCACACGTTCGAACTTGCCGATTTGCATGACCCGCTCAAGCACAACCGCCGCGTACGGCAGCGAATCCGCGCGTTTTGCGGCAGCTTCCTCCAATCGCTCAAGCGAGCGCTTGCTTTGCTTGCGCACCAGATCGACGAGCCGCAGGACTTCGGCACGGTTCATCTCGTGATGGTGGAGCACGCCGAGTGGATGATCGCGTAGGCGAATATCGATGCGACCAAGCGCGCGCCATGCGCCGCCCACGGCATAAAAATCCCCGCCATGATTGGCGAGCACCTGTGCGTCCGCGAGAATGTGCGTCACTTCATCGCTGACGCGCTGATAATCAAATTCTTCATCGCGCGCGAGCGCGAGCGGGCCGAGCGCGAAGGTCTCGCCGCTGCCGGGCCCCTTGGCGCTCAGATCGATGAGCTCCAAGCTCGCGCCGCCAAGATCGCCGGCCATACCCCGGGCATCTGGCGCCCCGGCAGAGACGCCAAGCGCCGAAAGCCTTGCTTCATCGGCGCCGCTGAGGATGCGTAGCTTTATGCCGGTTTCGTTTTCCACACGCTTGGCGAATTGCGCGCCGTCCGGCGCTTCGCGCACCGCGGCGGTCGCCACCGCGAACACGTCCTTTACGCCAAGAGATTCATTTAAGGTGCTGAAGCGTTTGATTGCGCGCAGCGCCATGTCGACGCCTTCGGGCGAAAGCGCGCCGCGTTTGCCCATGCCGCGGCCCAGACCCGCCATCACCTTTTCGTTCAGGATCGGCGTCATCGCGCGACCGTCGATGCGGTAGACGACCAGACGCACGGAGTTCGAGCCAACGTCGATGACGGCGGCCTCTTGGCCATCGCGGAGTGTATGCGACGCCACTTAGACGGGCCTCGTTAGGCGCGCGGCCCCACGTGATCGAATGCGGCCGGCGCGTCGCCCTTGATCGATTTGCCGCGACCAGAGAGGCTGGGGTTGGTCATGAAATAGTCGTGCGCCGAGAACGGCGCGTCGAGCTTCGACACGTCCACCCGTTTGAACTCGCCCTCGGGCGTCATGTACCAAGACTGAGCCTCGTCATTCAAGTTCGCGACCATGATCTGGTCGAGCACCTGCTGATGTACCGTTGGATTTTCAACCGGGCAAAGGACTTCAACCCGCCGTTCGAGGTTCCGCGGCATCCAGTCCGCCGACGAGATGAAAACCTTGGCGTTCGGGTTCGGCAAAGCCGCGCCGCCCCCGAAACAAACGATCCGCGAGTGCTCCAGGAACCGCCCGACGATCGATTTCACCCGAATGTTCTCGGAGAGGCCCTTCACACCGGGCCGGAGGCAGCAAATACCGCGCACCACGAGTTCGATCTTCACGCCTTCCTGGCTCGCCCGGTACAGCGCGTCGATGATTTCGGGGTGAACCAGCGCATTGAGCTTCGCCCAGATCGCGCCAGGGCGGCCCGCGCGAACGTGTTCAATCTCTTCGCCGATCAGTCTCAAAATCGTCGATTTAACGCAAAGGGGCGACATCGCGATCTTTTCGAGCACGTGCGGCTTTGCGTATCCGGTGACGAAATTGAACAGCCGGCCAGCGTCACGCCCAAGTGCGGGATCGCACGTGAACAACGAGAGGTCCTGATACACCCGCGCGGTGATCGGGTGATAATTGCCAGTGCCGAAGTGCGTGTAAGTGCGCAGGCCTTCGCCTTCGCGGCGCACGACCAAGCTGATCTTCGCGTGCGTCTTGAAATCCACGAAGCCGTACACAACCGAGGCGCCGGCGCGCTCAAGCTTTTGCGCAACGAGAATGTTTGCTTCTTCGTCGAAGCGCGCTTTCAGCTCAATAAGGGCGGTGACGTTTTTGCCAGACTCCGCCGCGGCGACGAGCGCGGCGACGATCGGTGAATCGCGTGAGGTGCGATAAAGCGTCTGCTTGATGGCCACCACCTGCGGATCGGCGGCGGCCTGACGCAGGAACTGCACCACCGAATCGAAGCTTTCGTAAGGGTGATGGACGAGAATATCCTTGGCGCGGATCGCAGCGAAGCTGTCGCCGCCATAATCGCGAATCCGCTCGGGAAAACGCGGTTCGTAGGGCGTGAACTTCAACTCGCGGCGGTTTTCGTTCACCAGCGTCGACAACGCCGCCAAGCCCAGCATGCCATCGACGACGATGACGTCACGCGGATTGGCCTCGACTTCACGCACGATGAAGTCCCGCAAATCTTCCGGCATCGCCGCTTCGATCTTGATGCGCACCACATCGCCCAGACGGCGCTCTTTTAGGCGCGCTTGGAACTGGCGCATCAAATCCTCGGCTTCTTCGAGAATTTCGATGTCGCTGTCGCGGATGACACGGAACGCGCCTTTGGCTTGCGGTTCGTAGCCAGGAAACGCCTCGTCGAGAAACGTCATAATGGCGTTCTCAAGCGTAATGAAACGTTTGCCTTTGGCGTTGGCGATCGAGGGCACTTCGATGAAGCGCGCGACCTGGTTGGGCGCGGGCACCAACGCGTTAAGCGCGCGGCCATCCTCAACGCGCTTCAGCTTGAGCGCAACGGCGAGACCTAAGTTGGGAATGAAAGGAAACGGGTGGGCCGGATCGATCGCCAGCGGCGTGAGCAGTGGGAACACCTGCTCCATGAAAACCGGCCGCAGCGCGGCGCGCTCAGCGACGCTCAATTCATTCGGATCGATGACGGCGATGCCTTCGTCACGCATCTCGGCGCGCAACTGCGCCCACCGCGCTTGTTGCTTGGCGACCAACTTGCCCGCGGCCTCATGCACCTTCGCCAATTGCTCGCCAGGCGTAAGCCCGTCGAGGCTCAACGTCGAGACGCCAAGCTTGTCCTGCTCGTGCAGACCCGCAACCCGGACCATGTAAAATTCATCGAGGTTGTTGGCCGAAATCGACAAGAACCGCAGCCGCTCAAGCAGCGGATGGTTGGGGTTCTCGGCCTCTTCCAGCACGCGCGTGTTGAACGCGAGCCACGAGAGTTCACGATTGATAAACCGTTGCGGGCCGCTCCAATCGGGGCCGCCTTTGGCGGGCGGTTTGTCCGCCGCCTTGCGCACGGTTTTGCGCGTATTGGTCGCCATCAATCGTCCACCACCCAAGTGGCCTGCGCCTTTTCTAAAGCCCGTTTCGCCATCGGCAGCGTTACTGGTCGGGCAGGTTTCGCCAGATCAGCTTCGATTACGCCGACAAGATCACGGGCCGCCGCGAATGTTCGCGGCAGGCGTCTAGCCAGGAATTTGGCTGCATCATCGCTCAAATGAATGAAGTTTTCCCGACAGAACCGGGTCAAAACCACCTCTAAAAGCGCCTCATCCGGCTCTCCGAGGCGAGCAATCGGCAGCGCCGCCAGCCGAGATCGTAAATCAGGGATTGAGACGGGCCATTGCGAAGGCGGTGCTGCCCCCACCAAAAGCACGGCGCCGCCACGCGAACGAGCGAGGTCGAGCACCCGCCAGAACATGCCCTCGTCGCGGACGCCGTCGGCGTCGTCGATGACCAGCCGGCCGCCCGCTTCGTCAAACAAGGCCGCGCCCTCGTCCGGCGCCGCGTTCGCCGCCAATTGGCGCGCGCCGACTTCCATGGCCCAGGCCAAAGCCAAATGCGTCTTACCCGCGCCCTTCGGGCCGACCAGCCCGAGCGCCCCGCCCGGCCAATCGCGCCAGCCGGTCAGCAGGCGCGCGGCGTCGCGGTTGGCCTCGGCCACCACCAGCGTGTCGGGGGATCGCTCCCCCATGCGGAACTCAAAGAGCGTGGGTTGGCTCATCGCCTCGCGACGCGCAGGACAGGCCCGAGGCGCGGCTCATCGCTCAAGATCACGCCGCGCCGTTGCAGTTCGGCGTTGAGCTGTTCGCGATTGCCGACGAACGAGAACGACACCAAGGCGCCATCGCGGCCGACCGCTTCGATGCGGATTTCCGAGATCAACGTGGACGCTGCGCCCTCAAGCGCTTGCTTGATGGATTCCCATTGTCGCTCGTCCGTGTAGAGCGCCGACGCTGAAACGCGCGCGCGCTGGCCCGTGCCAACTGCGGTGCGCGCCTTCCATTCGTTCTGCAAACGCGCGCTGGCTTGCTGCGCTAACGAGGCAAACGCGGCGCGTGTCGCCGCGGCGCCTTCACCGTTGATCCGCGCAACCGCTTCGCCGCGATCTCGCCGCACGCCGCCGCTCGCCACCTCGACCAAGGTCGCGGTCGCTGTGCCGTTCGCAACACGCACCGTGGCGTAAAGCGCGGACGCGGCGGCAGCGGCTTGCGCCGCGGCAGAGGCCGCCGCCCAGTCCGGATTGCCGCCGAGCGTTTCAGGCGCCGTCGCCAGCGGCACGAGTTCCTGCTGGAAACCACCCTGGACCCACACCTCGCGCCAGAGCGCAGCGGTTTCCGGCGAAGCGCCAGGCGCCACCGGCACAACCAGCACCGGCGCCGTGCGCGTATCGACGACAGTGAGATTTGAGTTCCGCAGCAGCGTGCGCACGCCCGTGGGGTCAAATCGCACGGTGAGGCGGCCGATATAGCGCGTGGCGGAGCGGCGCTCCTCCTCAACGTCCACGCTCAGCACCAATTGTTCCAGCGCCGCGCCCTGCACCACCGGCTGGCCTTGACGCGCGATTTCCTCAGGCAGCGTCAAACGGGCCAGCAGGCGCGAGAATGCGGCCTGCTGGGCGGCGGCGAAGCCCGCCTGCTGAGCCGCGGCGGCGTTGGCGGCGGTTTCATCCACATAGACGCCGGCCACGGCATAGGGGTTCTGCGTCCCTTGGGCGCTTGCGAGCCCCGGAACGAACGCGCAAAACGCGGCCAGAACGAGCGCGGCGAGGCCGGCCCTGCGATTGGTCTGCATTATCGAAACCTTGGTAAGCGCGAACGGGAAAGCTAGCGGGCGCGGAATCGCCTAGCAATGTGGCGGCTTCTGGACCCTGAGTCTCGTGTCCGCCGGCAGGAAAGAAACCTGAAGTGAAACAACCACTCACCTATAGGGACGCGGGCGTCGACATCGACGAGGGCGAGCGCCTGGTCGACCTGATCAAGCCGGAAGCGAAATCCACAGCCCGCCCTGGCGCTGAAGCGGCCCTCGGTGGATTCGCCGCCGCCTTCGATCCCAAAGCCGCCGGTTTCAAGGATCCGATCATTCTGGCGACCACCGACGGCGTCGGCACCAAGCTCAAGATCGCCATCGAAAGCGGCCGGCACGACACGGTCGGGATCGACCTCGTGGCGATGTGTGTGAACGATCTCTCCGCACAAGGCGCCGAGCCAGTCTTGTTTCTCGACTATTACGCCACGGCCAAACTTGATGCCGCGCAAGCCGCCAGTGTCGTGCGCGGCATCGCCGAAGGCTGCCGCCAAGCCGGCGCCGCTCTCGCCGGCGGCGAGACGGCGGAAATGCCGGGCATGTATGGCAAAGGCGATTACGATCTCGCCGGCTTCGCACTCGGTTGCGCGGAGCGCGGCACGTTGCTGCCGCGCATCGACGAAATGCGCGCCGGCGACGTGATCATCGGCGTTGCATCAAGCGGCCCGCACTCGAACGGCTATTCGTTGGTGCGCAAGATTGTCGAACGCAGCGGCCTCGCTTGGGACGCACCAGCGCCGTTTGAAAACGGCAAAACGCTTGCTGAGGCCTTGCTCGCGCCGACGCGCATTTACGCGAAAGCGCTCAAGCCCATCTTTGAGGCGAAACTCGCCAAAGGCGCCGCGCACATCACCGGCGGCGGTCTCGTGGAAAACACACCGCGCGCGTTGCCGGACGATCTGTCTCCCGCGTTTGATTGGAGCGCGTGGGAGCGTCCTGCGGTGTTCCGATGGCTGCAAGAAACCGGCGATGTACCGGAAGACGACATGCGCCGTACTTTCAACCTGGGGATCGGCATGATCCTCATCGTCGCGGAGGAGAACGCCGACGAGGTGCTCGTCAAACTCAACGCCAGCGGCGAGCGCGCGTTTAGGATCGGTGCGCTCGCGAACGCATGAAGCGCGTCGCTGTCCTCATTTCCGGGCGTGGCTCAAACCTGCAGGCGCTGCTGGGCGCGGCGCGGGACGCCTATGAAATCGCGCTTGTGGTCTCCAATAATCCAGACGCGGAAGGGCTTGTGCGCGCTCGCGACGCGGGTGTCGAAGCAATCGCGCTTGATCATCGCCCCTATGGGAAGGACCGCGAAGCGTTCGAACGCGATCTCGACGCGCTGCTCATTCAGCGCAATATCGATCTCGTTGCACTCGCCGGCTTCATGCGCGTTCTGACGCCGTTCTTCGTGCGCGCGTGGGCAAACCGGCTGGTGAACATCCACCCGTCCTTGCTGCCGAAATATCCAGGCGTCAAAACCCATGAGCGCGCCCTCGAAGCTGGCGACACCGAACACGGCTGCACAGTGCATCTTGTTGTCGAGGAAGTGGATGCGGGTGAAATTCTCGGGCAGGCGAAGCTCGCCATAAGGCAAGGCGATACGCCGGCGACGCTTGCAGAGCGCGTGCTTGAATTGGAGCACAGCCTTTATCCGCGCTGCCTCGCGGAGCTCGCGCGCGCCGCTCGTCGATAAGCCTGGCGCCCCGTCCCAATCCGGCGAGACGCGAACCCTCCTTGCGCCTATATCAACGCCACGGAGGATCTATCATGGCTGAACGCAGCTACGTGCTCGGCACACAAGACGATGAGATTTATCGGCTCGGCTATCAGCACCGCGTCTGGCGCCCGCGCGCGCTCGACGCGTGGGCGCGCGCACGCATCGGCGACGGCGCCAAGGTGATCGATTTCGGGGCGGGCCCCGGATTTGCGACGATGGATCTCGCCGAGATCGTCGGCCCGGCTGGCGAAGTGCACGCCCTCGAACGTTCGCGACGTTTTCTTGATACCCTCGAGGCGCAGGCAAAGGCGCGCGGGATGAGCCAGGTGAAGGCTTACGAAGTGGACGTCACCACTGACGCTCTGCCCGTGAAAGGCGCGGACGCAGCTTGGTGCCGGTGGGTGCTGGCGTTCCTGCCGGACCCAAAAGCGGTGCTGGCGAAGTTGGTGGATTCCGTGCGCCCCGGCGGGGCGCTCGTGTTCCACGAATACATCGATTACGGCACGTGGCGGCTCGCCCCGGCGGCGCCCAATTTTCAACGCTTCGTCGATGTGGTGACCGCGGATTGGCGCGCGTCCGGCGGCGAGCCCGATGTCGGTCGCGATTTGCCGTCGTGGCTCACGCAAATGGGCCTCAAGCTCGAGAGCATTCGCCCGCACATCGACGTTGTTTCCAAAGACGACAACGTCTGGCGCTGGCCGATCGGGTTCTTCGAAATCCACATCGACCGGCTGCTCGAACTCAACCGCATCACGCCCCAAATGGCCAAGGATATGCGCGAAGAATTCGAGCGCGTGTCACAGCAGCCCGGCACCTTGATGGTGACGCCTTTGGTGCTGGAGATCATCGCACGGAAGGCTTAGCCTTCGCGCGCACCAGCAAGGAGCTTCCTCATGGCGAAGACCCCAGGCGGGCCATTGCCCGGCCAGACCGGAACGCAACAAAAGGGCGCGCCTACGCCCGGCAAGAGCACAAAGCCTGCCGCACCACCGAGCGGGCCAAAGAGCGGTGGGAAGAAATAAAAGAACGGCGAATGGGATCGTTCCCATTCGCCGTTCAACATTTCAAACGTGCGTGTCGGCTCAGCCGACGATGTCGTGATCGTTGAAGAAGAACGCGATCTCGCGCTCAGCGTTCTCGAGGCTGTCGGAGCCATGGACTGAATTGGCTTCGATCGATTCCGCGAAGCGCTTGCGGATGGTGCCCTCAGCGGCGTTCGCCGGGTTGGTGGCGCCCATAACGTCGCGATATTTTGCGACGGCGTTGTCGCCTTCAAGCGCTTGAATGACCACAGGACCGGAAATCATAAAGTTTACGAGGTCACGGAAGAACGGGCGCTCCTTATGAACGGCGTAGAAGCCCTCGGCTTGGCCTTCCGAAAGACGCACGCGCTTTTGCGCGATGATGCGCAAACCGCTCTCTTCAATCACCGCGTTGATCGCGCCCGTCAGATTGCGCTTGGTCGCGTCGGGTTTGATGATCGAGAACGTGCGTTCGATGGCCATGTGCGGCTCCAGGAGTCGGCGTGAAGGATTGAGGCGCGCTCTATAGCCGCCACCGCACCGCGCGCCAAGCGTCGGCGCACGTCCTTTTAGCCGCAGCGCATACTGGCGACGCGGCCTTCGGCTGACAGGTGCAGATTTAGCCGCCCTGGAGAATAATCCTGCGTCACCAAGCACGTCGCGCAGATCACGCGCGCACCGGCGGGCAAGCTCGCGCGGTTGATCGCGCTTTCGTGAACGCCAAGCCACGTCGAATGCGCGGCCATCCCGCAGGTGTCGTCGCCTTGAAGCCCGCCCGGCCCAATGGGCGGCGCGGGCGCGTCGGCGGGCGGTTCGGGGTTGGCCGGATTGTCATGGCGATGCGTCGGCACGCATGCCGCCAACAGCGCAAGCGCGAAGAGGCCGGCGCGGAGCATCAATAGCAGCTCAGCGAGGACACGCGGCCATCCGTGCCGGTCATCACGTTAAGGCGATCAGGCCGGAAATCTTGCGTCACGATGGCGTCTGGCGTCAGCACGCGTGTTCCGGCTGGCAACGTCGCCTGATCGATCTCGCTCGCGAGCGTGCCGATCAGGTGCTGGAAGCGCGAGGCGCCGCACGCGTCTTGCGCGGTTGCTTCCTCGGCCGTTTGCGGTGTCGCGGCTTGCATCTGCTCACTCTCGCTCGCCGCGGTGTTGGGTTGCTCTTCGGTGGCCTGCCCACAGGCGGCGGCGAGCAGCGCGAGCGCGAAAACAGAAGCGCGGATCATAGACATTCTCCAAAGTTCTGGCGACGACGCTACCGCGCCAGTTGATCTGGGCCAACCAATTCCGCTGGCGATGCGTTCCGCTAGCTCTGCCGTTCCCACCGACCGTTTGCGTCCTCCTTCCAGTAAGACGCGTCCAACCCAGCCGCCTTCGCTTCCTTCCAACGCTGGCGCGCCTGGTTCAACGCCGCCTCGTCCCGGCCGTCAAACATCAAGCAGGCGCGCTCAAACGCGGCGATTTCGCCGAGTGCGGCGCCGTCCACGAGGAAGAGCGCCTTTGCACCATTGGGATTGGCTGCACTGGTCGTCAGCACCACCGGTTGCCGCTCGAGCGCAGGTTCGCCGTCCTTCGCATGAGGAACGAAGCTATCGTCGCGAAAGGTCCAGAGGCTGGCGTTGAGGGCGTCCACACGCGCGCTGGAGCCGCAGCGCACCAGTGCGCGCCAGCCGCGCTGCAGGCATTTCTCCAACAGCGGCGGCAGCGCGCGTTCAAGCTCGGAGCGTTCGAGATGGTAGAACCACAGCTCCGCCATCATTCCTCGAACTTGTTGGCCACCAAACGGTTCAGCAGGCGTACGCCGTAGCCCGTCGCCCATGCAGGCTGAGTTGGATCTTCATACGGACCGGGCTTCCAGGCGGTGCCGGCGATATCGATATGCGCCCACGGCGTGCCGTCCTTGACGAAACGCTTGATGAATTGCGCGCCGATAATCGAACCTCCGGCGGGCTTACCCGAAATGTTTTTCATGTCAGCGTTGGGGCTATCGATCATCTTGTCGTACGCGGCGCCAAGAGGCATGCGCCACACCGGCTCACCCTCGGTGGCGCCCGCCGATTGGATGGCCTGCGCCAATTCTTCGTCATTGGCGTAATAGCCAGCATATTCGTGGCCCAGCGCTATGATCACGGCGCCGGTCAACGTGGCCAAATCGATCACCGCAGTGGGTTGGAATTGGTCCTGCGCGTACCAGACGGCATCCGCCAGGATGAGGCGGCCCTCGGCGTCGGTGTTTAGCACCTCAATGGTTTGGCCGGACATCGAGGTCACGATATCGCCTGGCCGCGTTGCATTGGGGCCGGGCATGTTTTCCACCAGCGCGACGACGCCAACCACGTTGGCTTTGGCTTTGCGCAGCGCGAGCGCCTTCATGGCGCCGGCGACAGCGGCGGAGCCGCCCATGTCGCCCTTCATCTCGTCCATGCCTGCGCCGGGCTTCAGCGAAATGCCGCCGGTGTCGAAAGTGACGCCTTTGCCGACCAGCGCGATCGGCTTGGACTTCTTCGACGCCGCGCCCTTCCAAAACATCGTGACAAGACGCGACGGGCGCGCACTGCCTTGGCCAACGCAGAGCAATGACCCCATGCCGAGCTTTTCCATCGCCTCAACGTCGAGGATTTCGACCTCGACGCCGAGCGCAGTCAGCTCTTTCAGCTTTTCGGCGTAGCTCTCCGGATAGAGCAGGTTTGGCGGCAGGCTCACCAGGTCGCGCGCGAAGAACACGCCTTCAGCCACAGCGGCATCGACCTCCGCGCGGGCGCGCGCCGCGGCCGTGTGCTCCAGTGCTACGGCGACATTTTTCAAAGTCGGCTTCTGTTCAGGCTTCAGCTTGGTGCGGAACGTGTCGAATCTATATCCCGCCAGCCGCGCACCCAACGCCGCGTGCGACGCGGCGTCGGCGCGCGAAAGGCCCGGCAATTGATCCGGCTGCAGAACGAGACGTTCGGCGCCCGACGTGAGCACCCGGCGCACCGCGTGCCCCGCCCAACGCTCCACCGCGAGGCCATCGGCCTTTTCAAGTTTGCCCAGGCCAATAATGAGCACTCGGCCATACTCGACGCCATCCGGCGCCAGGACATCGACCACTTGCCCCGCAGCGCCCGTAAAGCGCGCCGCTTTGGCCGCTTTCGCCAGCCGGCCGCCGGCTGCAGTGTCGAGCGCCTTGGCGGCGGCCAAGAATTCGCCGCCCTCGCCGGCCATCACGGCCACGACGTCGCCAGAGCCCTCGGTCACAAACTGGATGTCCATAAAATCCCCTAAAGCGGAAAACCGGCCCGCGGGCGCGAACCCTTGGACCGGGCCCGCTTCAACCGCGGCGCGGCCAGTGGTAGCCATGCCCGGCGCGCTTGAAAAGCTGACCTGTCGCCGCCAGGAACACCTTCAGCGCTTTGCGCCCGCAAAAGGACCAGGATGAACACCTTCGCCGCCTACGTGTTTCGCCAGGCGCTGGGTCCGCTCCTGGCCATCCTCGGCGCGCTCGCGGCGATCGCGATCCTCACGCAGGGCCTGAATCAGCTCGACGTCATCATCACCAATCGCCGCGCGGGCTTGGCGTTCGCTTGGGTTACTTTGCTCGCGATCCCACAACTGATCTCGCTCATCCTGCCGCTCGCGGTCTTTTTCGCGGTGCTCTACGCGCTCAACCGAATGCAGAGCGAAAGCGAGATAGCGGTAGCGTATTCCGCTGGGCTCTCGCGGTCGCGCATCGCCAGGCCGATCCTGCAACTCGCGGTTCTGGCCGCGCTTGCGCACCTTGCCGTCAACACGCTCATCCAGCCGGCGGCGCTGAAAGAGCGGCGCGAAGTGTTTTATGAATTGCGCAACGACATCGCCTCAAGCCTCGTCCGCGAAGGCGCGTTCACGTTTCCGAGCGAGGATCTCACGCTTTACGCGCGCGAGCGTGGCGGCGGCGGCGAGATGCGCGACCTGCTGATCAACGACGCGCGCCCCGAATTTCCCATCACCTACACCGCCCGCGCCGGCGCCATCGTCACCATCGAAGGCGCCCCCGCCATCGTGATGCGCGATGGTCAAGTGCAGCGCATGACCGAGGATGGGTCGGTCGATGTGCTAGATTTTGACCGCTACGTGCTGCAACTCGAACGCCTCGTCGAAGAGGAAGATTACTTCTTCTTGAAAGCGTCGGACCGCTACCTCTACGACCTCTTCTTCCCGGACATGACGTCTTACTATGATCAAGACAATGTCGATCGCTTCTTGTCGGAAGCGCACTCGCGATTGTCCGCGCCGTTGCTCAACTTAGCGATGGCGATGATCGCACTGGCTGGTGTTTTGGTAGGGGAGTTCAGCCGCAGGGGCTATGCGCGGCGCATGATTATCGCGTCCGGATGCGCGCTCTTCGTGCGGCTGTTGGCGCTTGCGGTGCAAGCGGTTGCGACCGACGAACCCTCGCTCAACGCGCTGCAATACGCGCTCCCAATCGGCACGATACTGATCGCCGGGGCGATGTTGTCCGGCAAGAGTTCCCGCAAACGAAGGCTTGAGCTTGGCCCCGCGGTCGAGGGGCGCATCTGATGGGGTTCCTGTTTTCCCGACTGGGCCGGTACCTCACAACGCGCGCTTTGACCGGCGTGGGCGTTGCTTTGCTGATCGTGCTGATGTCGATCCTGCTGATCGACCTGGTTGAGCAGATGCGTTCTGTGGGCTCACGCGTTGAGCTTTCTCTGCTCGACGCCGTGCGGCTCACGCTCTTGAAGACGCCGATGCTGATCGAGCAGACGCTGCCCTTCGTTGTGCTAGCCGGTACGATGATGGCGATCATCGGCCTCAACCGGTCGAGCGAGCTGGTGGCGATGCGCGCCGCTGGCGTTTCGGCATGGCGCTTCCTCGCGCCGGCAGCGGCCGTGGGCGCCGCGCTCGGCCTCGTGGTGATCACGCTGCTGAACCCAATCGGCTCACGGTTTTACCAATTGTTCGAAGCGGAGAAGGCCGAAGCGCTCTCAGACTACGCGCAGACCGGCGATCAAACCGGCGTATGGATTCGCCAAGGTGATGCCGACGGGCAAGTCGTCATTCATGCTGACAGCGTCGATCAAACGGGTGCGCGCTTGAGCGGCGCTACGTTCATGTTCTTCGAGGTACGCGACACGACGCTGCGGTTCGCGCGCCGCATCAACGCCGCCACCGCCGAATTGAAACCCGGGTTTTGGCAGCTCACTGACCTCGTGGAAGCCACACCCGGCGGTCGCCCGCAGCGCCACGCCAATCTTGCAATCCCCACCAATCTCGATCCCAACGAATTGCTGGACCGTTTCGTCTCACCGGCCACGTTATCCTTCTGGGATTTGCCCATTTTCATCCGGGAGGCGCGCGAAGCCGGCTTCGCCCCGACCCGCTACGAGCTCAAATGGCAGAGCCTGCTGGCCTACCCCCTGATGCTGGCGACAATGGCCGGCTTGGGTGCGGCCTTTTCGCTTCAGCTTCAGCGTCTGGGCAATTTGGCGCGCTGGGGCGCGGCGGGAGTGGGTATCGGGCTCTTCCTTTTCTTCTACAGCCAGCTCGCCGGCGCCTTCGCCATCACCCAGACCGTTCCGGCCACGATCGCGGCCTGGAGCGCGCCTGCCGCCGGCATGTTCATCGCCTTGGCGATGGTGGCTTTTTTGGAAGACGGGTAGAACGCGCCACACCTACGCGCGAATCCTTAGACGGAAGCGCGCCGCAGCGGCGGCGGGCGCTGGACGCTTCCCCGCCCACACGGTTAGGTAACGCGCTCGGGGGAGCGGGGAGTCGCCAGAAGGATGCGCATGGTCCGTTCGGGGGAGACGGCCGGCCGCTTGGCCGAGAGAGCGCCCGCCGCGTCGTGGGCGGCGCTCGCGGCTGCTTTGGCGGTTTCCGTCGCGCCGTCGATGGCCAGCGCTCAGACCGGCGCCGTTACGCCGATCCCCACCGCGCCGACTGACCAGGCCGAGATGGTCAACCTCGAAGCCGACGAGTTGATCGACGATCAGGCCGCAAACACCATAACTGCAGTCGGCGACGTTCAGGTGCGCCATCTCGGCCGCACGATGCGCGCGGACCGGCTCATCTACGACCTCAGCACCGGTTCGATCCGCGCCGAGGGCGACGTTGAAATCGTCGACGCCGATGGCTCGGTCACTTACGCGCAACAAGTTGAAGCCGACGAAGCGATGAATGTGGCCGTCGCGACGGAATTGCGCGCGCGCCTCGGCTCACAAGGCACGCTCGCCGCGCGCGCGGCGCTGCGTCACGGTCCAGGCGAAAGCGAACTGCGCCGCGTCGTTTATACAAGCTGCCCCATCTGCGAGGGCGGCGACCGGCCGCCGACATGGAGCCTGCGCGCACGCCGCGCGATCCAAGACCAAGAGAGCCGTACGATTTCATATCAAGGTGCGACGATCGAAGTGATCGGCGTGCCCATGCTCTATCTGCCGTACTTCGCACACCCCGATCCGTCGGTCGGACGTGCGTCCGGCTTGCTGACGCCGGACATCGGCCGCAACCGCCGGCTCGGAACGTACTACGAGCAACCCTATTATTGGGCGATCTCGCCGCATCAAGACATGACCGTCTCCGCGCGTCTGCACACAAACGTGCAACCGCTGTTCGGCGTTGAATATCGCAAGCGTTTCTGGTCGGGCGAACTGGAGATCGACACCACGTTCACGCAAGAGCGTGAATTCGACAGCAACGGGAACCTGTTCGGCGATGAAACGCTTCGATCCGGGCTGTTCGCCAAGGGCCGCTTTGACATCAACGATTATTGGCAATGGGGCTTCGGCGCCGAGCGCATCTCCGACGACCTTTACTTGCGTCGCTACGATTTGCTCGGGCCGGGCGTGCAACGCGGGCCATTCGTCGGCCAGGACCTGCGGCTGATCTCGCAACTCTACGCGATCGGCCAGGACGAAACCTCTTACACGTCCATCTCGACAGTCTCGTTCCAGGGCCTGCGCGCCGGGGACTCGCAAGACCTGCTGCCGCTCCTTTTGCCGCTCGCGGAAATGGAGCGCGTCTACACCGAACCGCTGCTTGACGGCCAAGTGCGATTCCAAGTGAACACGGCGGCGCTCAGCCGGTCGATTGGCGCGGACTCGGCGCGCCTGTCGACTGGCGCCACGTGGCGGCGCGACGCACTGTTTGGCCCAGGGATGATCTTCAGCCCGTTCGCGCAAGTGCGCGGCGATGTGTTCCACGTCGAAACCACGCCCGACAATTTTGAAACGTTCGGCCGTGCGCTTGGCCTGGCCGGCGCGGAGGTCAGCTGGCCATTCATGCGCCCGGGCGAAAGCTTCGATCTGATCGTCGAGCCCGTCGCCATGGCCGCGATCGCCACCGACGAACAGCCTGACCCACGCATCGTTAACGAAGACAGCCTCGCCTGGGAATTGGACGACACCAGCCTCTTCCGGCCGAACGCCGCGCCGAACTACGATTTGTGGGAGCCCGGCGCGCGGGTAAGCCTCGGCGTCCGAGCGACGGCGCGGGCGCGCACGGGCCAAAGCGCGTCGGTGCTATTTGGCCGGCGCTGGCGCGATGAGGTCGCTCCCGGCTTTACGGTCATCAACAATCTTGAAGGCCGTGCGTCTGACTGGGTCGGCGCCATCCAGGCCGATCTCGGGCGCAATTTCGCGACCGAAGCCAAGTTTCGCCTCGAAGACGAATCGCTGGCGCTCCAGCGGTTGGACCTCGGTGTTCGAGGCGCGATTGGGCGGTTCAGCGCCTCGGCGCGCTATTTCCAGATCGATCAGACCCTGGCGCCCGGCAACCCGAACGAGGAAGTTAGCGGCTATATGGGCGTCGAACTGGCGCGGGGCTGGCGGATGCAGCTTGGACTGACCCGCGACCTAGATTCAGACATAAATCTGCGCCAGGAACTGCGCGCGATTTACGAGGACGATTGTACCTTCCTCGAAATTTCATACACCCGGTCGGAGACCCTGGACCGCTCGCTCGGTTCGGACGAAGGGCTCCAGATCAGGATCGGGCTACGCTCCCTCGGCGTGTTCGGCGGGAGCTGAGGCGGAGCATAGAATGAACTGGAAGTCCCTTTCTGCCGCGGCGGTTTCGCTTATGGCCGTTTCGAGCGCCCTCGCGCCGTCGGCGGAAGCGCAGTTCGCCGAAGGCGTCGCCGCGATCGTCAATGACGACGTCATTTCCACCTTCGACGTGCGCCAACGCGCCAACCTTTTGCTCGTCTCCTCCGGCGTCCAGCCGAGCGAGGAAATGTCTCAGCGCGCCCGCACCCAAGCTTTGCGCGACCTGATCGACGAGCACATCAAGATCCAGGAAACTTCCACCTTCGACATCTCGATCTCCGAAGCCGAAGTCGATCGCCAAATTGGCGACATCGCGCGTGGCAATGAAATGACCATCGACCAGTTGGCAAGTCAGCTGGCCGGCCAGGGCGTTTCGATCAATTCGCTGCGCTTCCAGGTGCAAGCGGACATTGCCTGGAACCGTCTCGTGAACGGCCTCTACGGGTCGCGCATTCGCGTTTCAGACCAGGAAATTCGCGAGACTCAGGCGCGCATCGCCGCGAACGCCACGCGCCCGCAATATCTCTTGTCGGAAATTTACTTGCCTGCGGAGACCGAGCAAGAATTCACCAACATGCGCAACGGCGCGATGCAATTGCTGCAGGAAATGCAAAATGGCGCGCCGTTCCCCGCAGTTGCGCGTCAGTTTTCGGCTGCACCGTCGGCGTCTCAAGGCGGCGACATTGGCTGGATCGCGGCGCCCGAGCTCGCGCCTGAGCTTCAACCGGTCGCCGAGCGGCTTGAAGAAGGCCAAGTGTCCCTGCCCATTCGCACCAGCACCGGTATCGTCATCATCGCCATGCGCGACCGCCGCGCCGGCGCAGCCGCAGGCGCGACGTCGATCGTCAACCTGCGTCAAGTGACAGCGCCGGCCGCCCGGCGCAACGCTCTTGAGCGCGTGCAACGCCGCATTTCGGGCTGCACCAACATCGAGCGCGACATCGCCAGCGTTGAAGGCGCGAACCTCGTGGATCTTGGTCAAACAACGGAATCCGAGCTGTCAGGCTCGATTCAGAGCCGCATCAGCGGCATTCGCGCCGGCGACGCGACGCCGGTCGTGCTCGACGGCGAACAGGCGACGATGATCGTCGTGTGCTCGCGCGAAACCGGCGGCGGAGAAGTGCCGGACCGCCGCGAGATCGAGCAGCGCTTGCGCGGCCAAGAACTCGATATGCTCGCCGAGCGCTACCTGCGCAATCTGCGCAGCGAAGCGACCATCATCACACGCTAACGAACATGCCCCCGCTTGCGGTTTCGATGGGCGATCCCGCCGGGATCGGCCTCGAGCTTGCGGCGCGCGCCTGGGCTGCGCGAGAAACGTTGCCGCCCTTCTTCGTCACGGGCGACCGCAATGCGCTGGCGCGCGCGGCGCTGCGCATTGGCGTCGATGTGTCCGACTGCCCGGTTCGGCATATTGAACTTGCGGCGCCGGAAACACCTGGCGCGCCGGATAGCGTGAACGCCCCGGCGACGATCGCGGCCATCGAAGCGGGCGTGACAGCGACACGCAGCGGCGAAGCGTCAGCGCTCGTCACCTTGCCAATCGCCAAGCATGTCTTGAAGCGCGCTGGTTTCGGCTTTCCGGGCCACACAGAGTTTGTCGGACACCTGACGGCGGGCGATCCGTGGCCGCACGCGCGCGGTCCCGTGATGCTCTTAGCCGGCCCGGCATTGAGGGTCGCGCTTGCTACAATTCACACGCCGCTCGCGGACGTCCCGGGTTCTCTCACGCGGTCGATGATCGAGAACACGGCGCGTGTGCTGGGCGAGGCACTGAAGCGCGATTTTGGAATCGCTACGCCGCGCATCGCGCTCTGTGGCCTTAATCCACACGCAGGCGAAAATGGCGCTATTGGCCAAGAGGAAATCGAGATCATAAATCCCGCTGCCGCCGCGCTGCGCGCCGAAGGCTGGAACATATCCGACGCCACCAGCGCCGACGCCTTGTTCAACAGCGAAGCGCGCCAACGTTATGATGCGGTGATCGCGCTCTACCACGATCAGGGGCTCATCCCGATCAAGACGCTGCATTTCTGGGACGCGGCGAACATCACGCTCGGCCTGCCCATCATTCGCACTTCCCCCGACCATGGCACCGGATTTGATATCGCCGGACGCGGCATCGCGCGCCCGGACAGCTTCTTCGCCGCAATGCGCACCGCCTGGGAAATGGCCGAGCGCCGTCGCGCATGAACGCCGACGACCTACCGACATTGCGCGAAGAACTCGAGGCGCATGGTCTTTGGGCCAATAAAGGCCTCGGCCAGCATTTCCTGCTCGACCTCAACATCACACGCCGCATAGCTAAGACCGCTGGCGAACTCTCCGGCCAAACCGTTCTCGAAATCGGCCCCGGCCCAGGCGGTTTGACGCGCGCATTGCTCGAGGCAGGCGCAACCGTCATCGCGATCGAGAAAGACGCGCGCTTTCTGCCCTTGCTTGAGCCGTTGGCGGAATGGAGCGACGGGCGTCTGCGTGTGGTTCATGGCGATGCGGTCGGTGCGGACGAAGCCGCATTGCTCGATGGCGCGACAGCAAACGTCATTTCCAACCTGCCCTACAATGTCGGCACGCCATTGCTCGTGAAATGGCTAAAGGCCGGGCCATGGCGTGGGCCGATGACGCTTATGTTTCAGAAAGAAGTCGCCGAGCGCATCGTCGCCAAGCCGCGCGGCGGGGCCTACGGGCGCCTCGCCGTGCTCGCGCAAGCGCGGTGCGAAGCGCGGTTGGCGTTCACGGTGCCAGCGCGCGCCTTCACGCCGCCGCCCAAGATTGCATCCGCCATCGTGACGCTCATCGACCGCGCCGACCCGTACCCGCACCTCGACGCACTCGAACGCGTCACCGCTGCCGCGTTCGGCCAGCGCCGCAAAATGCTGCGCGCCGCGTTACGTTCGCTCACGCCGGACAGTGAGGCCCTATTGCTGGCCGCCGACATTGCACCCACCGCGCGCGCTGAAGAAATCGACCAGGCGGGGTTTCGTCGTCTCGCTGATGCGTGGCGCGCGCGCGCGTGATCTCACTTGCCCGCGAGCAAGGCGTCTACGTGCGGGCCAAGCCAAGTTTCGCGCGAGCGCTTCAAACGCTCAGCGCCCAGGATCGTCCTGATCCGCGCCAATGAATCCTCAACGTCATAATTGACGATGACGTAGTCGTACTCTTTCCAATGGCCGATCTCATCGGCCGAACGCGCCATGCGGCGGGAGATGACGTCAGGCGCGTCTTCCGCGCGCGCCTTCAGGCGGCGCTCCAATTCTGCGGTTGAGGGCGGCAATATGAAAACGCCCACCACATCGTCCGGCGCCGCCGCGCGCAGCGCTCTTGCGCCCTGCCAATCGACGTCGAAGAGGACGTCGTTTCCAGCGGCAAGTTTTTCTTCGACCTTGGCGCGAGGCGTGCCGTAAAAATTGTCAAACACCACCGCCCATTCGAGCAATTCGCCGGCGGCCGCCATTGCCTCGAACTTTGGCCGATCCACGAAATAATATTCGCGGCCCTCTTGCTCGCTCGGGCGCGGGGCGCGCGTTGTTGCGGAAACCGAGAGCGACATCGTCGGCTCGTCCAGCAAGAGCCGACGCGCCAACGTCGATTTGCCGGCGCCGGACGGGCTCGACAGCACGAACATCAGCCCGCGGTGCGGCGTTGCGCTATTCGGCATTCGCGGCCTGCTCCTTGATCTGATCCACCACCGCCTTGAGGTCGAGCCCAATCCGGGTCAAGTCCAGGTCGCCGGATTTCGAGCATAGAGTATTGGCTTCGCGCGTGAGCTCCTGCCCCAAAAAGTCGAGCTTACGTCCCACAGGTTCCGCGCTTTTCAGCAGCGCACGCAATTCGCCGGCGTGCGCGGCCAAGCGGTCAACCTCTTCCTGAACATCGGCCTTGGACGCCACCACCGCTGCCTCCTGTGCGAGACGTTGCGGATCCAACTGTACGTCCGCCGACAGCGCCGCCAAGCGCGTGCGAATACGCTCGGCGATCGCCGCGGGTGCGGCGGCAGCTGAGGAGCGTGCAGCAGCGATGCCCGCGTCCAGGCGATCCGCCAACTGCGTGAGCGCGCTCGCGAGCATTCGCCCTTCGGCGCGCCGCGCCTCGTTCAAGCCATCCAACGCAGCGTTCAAGCTTGCAAGCAGCGCCGCGTCCAACGACGTCCGCGCGCCTTCATCAATCACGTCGTCTTCGGCGCTCAGAACGCCTTTGAGCGCAAGCATGCCGTCCCAGCGCGGCTTCTCCACACGATCACCGAACGTCTCTCCGGCCTGCAAAAAGCGTTCGACGAGTTTGAGATCGATCTTAACCGGGGCGGTCTCACCCGCGTCACGCGCGATGCTCAACGACGCCTGCAGCGAGCCACGTTTGAAGCGCGCGCTCGCCGCCGCACGCGCGGCCGGCTCCAGCCCATCGAAGCCAGGCGGCAGGCGCAACTTCATATCGAGCGCGCGCCCATTGACGCTTTTTGCTTCCCATACCCAGCGCACGCCGCCATGCGCGCCCTCGGCCCGGGCAAACCCGGTCATGCCAGAAATGCTCATGCGGGCTGCTTACAGAGGAATCGCGCCCCGCGCACCTAAGCTGCGCGTTGGAACACCCTCAGCCGCCGCCCTCGCCCGCGCCGCGTGGAATCGGCTGATAGTCGCGCACGAAACGTTCCAGCAGCCGAACGGAAAATCCGGCCGAACCTGCGGGTTTCCAATCGTTGGCGCCGCCGAACGCGACGCTGGCGATATCGAGGTGCGCCCACGGCACTTCGCGGCTGATGAACTCGCCGATGAAATAGGCGCCTGTCCCGCCGCCGGCTCCGCCATCGACGCCAGAGTTCTTGATGTCGGCGATGGTGGAGCGCGACGCCTCGGCGTAGCTCGAATGCAGAGGCAGGCGCCATACCCGCTCGCCCGTAGCGCGGCCGGCGGCGTCGAGTTGATCTGCGAGCGCATCGTGGCGGCTAAACATGCCGGCGTAATCATCGCCGACAGCTTGCGTCATCGAGCCGGTAAGCGTCGCGACATCGACTACGGCCGCGGGATTGAGATGCGCATCTGCGTAAGAAAGCGCGTCCGCCAGAACCAAGCGTCCTTCCGCATCGGTCGAGAGAATTTCGATTGTTTTGCCGTTCATCGCCGTGAGCACATCGCCCGGGCGGATCGCCCCGCCGTCCGGCATATTCTCCGCCAAGGCCGCGATCGCCACAACGTTCACCGGCGCGCCCGCACGAGCGAGCGCGAGCACTGCGGCGGTAACACTGGCCGCGCCTGACATATCCATCTTCATGTTGGACATGCCTTCATTACCTTTGATCGATATCCCGCCGGAATCGAAAGTGATCCCCTTGCCGGCGAGCACGATCGGCCCGCCAGCGGGGGCGCCTTGACCGGAATAGCGCACGATCATCATGCGCGGCGGACGCTCCGAACCGCGTCCAGAATTGACGATCGCGCCCATGCCGAGGCGCTCCATCGCCGGCACGTCGAGCACTTGAATCTGCACGCCCGCGACGCCTTGGAACGCCGCACGCGTGCGGGCGACAAACGATTCCGGATAGATGATGTTGGCCGGCTCATTCGACAGGTCACGCGCGAACACCATCGCGTCGACGATGTGGCGGCCGCGTCCATTGTAGAGCGCTTGCGCTTCGGCGCTGCGGTCGGACACGATCGTCGTCGCGCCCATGTGTTCGGGTGTGCGTTCGCCAGTGTTGTAGAGATCGGAGCGATATTCGCCGATGCCGAGGCCGGTGGTGATTTCGCTCACCGCTTCGGCGCTCAGCCCGTTCGTCACCACTGTCAGCGTTCCACGTTCATTCATCAGCGCGCGGCCGGTCACCGCGCCGAGGCGTTGATAATCTTCGGCGTCCGCGTCTTCGCCAATGCCGACAATTTGGATGCGGCTCCAGCCGCCGATGCCGCGCAGCGCGAGCGCTTCGCGTGCATTGTATTTGAACTGCGCGGACGTGAGCGCTGCAGTGATCGATGCACGCTCGGCGGCGCTCAAAAACGCACCGCGCGTCGCGAGGTCGCCTTCGGCGGCCAGCGGCAACACCAACGTGCCCGACGCCGCGCCCACCTGCGTCGCGAACGAGACTGCGCGCCGCACGGGCTGCGCTGCGCGTTCGCCTGCATTCGTGCCGGGTGCGCTGCGATTTGGCTGCGCGTCAGCGGCGCTTGGCGCCATCACGGCGGCAGCAAGAATGGCCGGCGCAACGGCCGCGAAAAGCTTGGAACGAAGCATCTGAAACCCCTCACAGATCAGAGGCAGAGTATGGGGGCGGCGGTCAGCGGCGGGCAAGCCGCCCGACCGGTCGTTCGTCGCACATCCGCGCGCTTGCGTTGAAAGCTAGCGTCCCGCGCGTTCCGCCGCCAAACGTTGCGCTTCGATCTGGCGCCACCGCGCGACATTGGCGTTGTGCTCGGCCAGGGTGGCCGCGAAGGCATGGCCGCCGCTGCCGTCGGCGACGAAGAATATCGCGTTCGAGTCAGCTGGATTGGCCGTTGCTTCGAGCGCGGCCCGGCCAGGATTCGCGATCGGCGTCGGCGGCAGGCGATCGATTTGATAGGTGTTGTACGGATTGCGGAGCGCAATCTCGCTCGCCCGGATCACACGCGGATTGCCTTGCGCATCGATCAAGCGGCCATCGCGGCAGCGCGTCGGGAATTGCCGGCACACGCCGTAGATGATGGTTGGATCGCTTTCGAGGCGCATGGGTCGACGCAGGCGGTTGACGAACGCCGCCGCAACCAGCGGACGCTCAGCCGCCACGCCGGTTTCACGCTCAACGATCGAAGCGAGCGTCACCAATTCTTCGGGCGTCGTGATCGGCAGGTTCGGCTGGCGCCCCTCCCAAATCTCGGCGAGTGCTGCATCGCGCGCGTCGCGCATCTGCTGTAACAACGCCGCGCGCGTCATGCCGCGCGCAACGTGATAGGTTTCTGGCAGAATTGAACCTTCGGGCGGCGCCTCCGGCAGATCGCCAGTGAGGTACTCACTCTCACCGATGATGCGCATTACGCCGCTGATGGTGATGCCCTCGGCGAACGTGATCGAATGATCGATGACGTCGCCTTCGGCCATCTTGCGAACGATGTCGCGCAGCGAAGCGCCGGCCTCGATCTCGTACTCACCGGCCTGCAGGCTTTGGCCTTGCGCGAACGCGCGCGTGGCGATTCGAAACAGCAGCGCGTCGCGAATAAGTCCCTGGCTTTCCAGCGCAGATCCAATCGCTGCCGCGCTTTGGCCGCGTTCCACAGTAAACGCCGCGTCCGCTTGCGCGGGGCCCGCGCGCGTCGCCTCGGCGTTGAACGCAAACACAGCAACCAATGCGGCTGCAGCCACAATGATTCCAAGGCCGATCAGAAGCGAGAAGAAGCCCCAGAAGCCGCCTCTACGCCGATCGACCGGCCGAAATCGCGCCATTTAGCTAACCGCTGTGATGATCAAGGCGGCGTTTGTGCCACCAAAGCCAAACGAATTCGACATCGCCGTTTTCACGGGCCGCTTCTTGGCCTTGTGCGGTGTCAAATCGATGGCGCTCTCGACCGAGGGGTTGTCGAGATTCAACGTCGGCGGGACGATGCCGTCGCGGATCGCCAACGCGCAGAAAATGCCTTCGACGGCGCCGGCCGCACCGAGCAAATGCCCAATCGCCGATTTCGTGGACGAGAGCGACACACCCTTGGACGCAGCGCCGAACAAGCGCTCGATCGCACGCAACTCAATCTCATCGCCCAGTGGCGTCGATGTGCCGTGCGTGTTCACGTAGTCGATGTCGGCCGGCGTCATGCCCGCGTCGCGGAGCGCTGCGCTCATGGCTCGGAAACCGCCATCGCCATCATCCGCGGGTGCGGTGATGTGGTGTGCGTCGCCGGAGAGGCCGTAGCCTTTGACTTCGGCGTAAATCTTCGCGCCGCGCGCCTTGGCGTGTTCGTATTCCTCAAGAACGACGCAGCCCGCCCCTTCGCCCATGACAAAGCCGTCGCGACCTTTGTCATACGGACGTGACGCCTTCTCCGGTGTGTCGTTGAAGCCGGTTGAAAGAGCGCGCAACGCACAGAAACCGGCCATGCCGATGCGGCAGATCGCAGCTTCGGCGCCCCCCGCCACCATGACATCGGCGTCGCCGTATTTGATCAACCGCGCAGCATCGCCGATGGCGTGAGCGCCGGTGGCGCAGGCCGTGACAACCGCGTGGTTCGGGCCTTTGAAGCCGTACTTGATTGAAACGTGGCCTGACACGAGGTTGATCAGCGAGCCCGGAATGAAGAACGGGCTGATCTTACGCGGGCCGTCGCGCTCCAATTGAAGCGTCGTGTCAGCGATCGAATTCAAACCGCCAATGCCCGACCCGATCAGCACGCCAGTGCGGTGCTTGTCGTCGTCGCTCTCAGCTACCCAGCCGGAATCCGCCACCGCTTCTTGCGCGGCGGCAATTCCGTACAGAATGAAATCATCGACGCGGCGTTGCTCCTTCGCGGACAGCACGCTGTCAGCGTTGAACGCAGCACTATCGCCCGCGCCGCCGCCGCGCCCGTCAACGCGCGGCACCAAGCAAGCGATCTTGGTCGGCAAATCGTCGACCTTGAAATGTTCGATCACATTCGCGCCGGAACGGCCTTCGAGCAGCCGCTTCCAGGAGGTCTCGCGATCACCGGCAAGCGGTGTGACAAGACCGATCCCAGTGATGACGACACGACGCGGGGAGGCGCCAGCCATCGGCGCGCTCAGGGCCTCAGCCCACTTTCCCGGAGATGAACTTCACAGCATCGCCCACCGTTTGGATGTGCTCCGCCGCATCGTCCGGGATCTCGATGCCGAATTCTTCTTCGAACGCCATCACCAGCTCGACGTTGTCGAGGCTGTCAGCGCCCAGATCGTCGATGAAGCTGGCCTTCTCGGTCACCTTCTCCGGCGCGGCTTCGAGATGCTTAATCACGATCGTCTTCACGCGCTCAAACACTTCCGACATGCACGCCTCGCCAGTCTTGAATTTATGGTCCCGGGAAGTGTGTCTTCCAGGCGACGAAGTCCGCCTTTTAAAAGCCGGGCGGGGCGGCGCAAGCCCTTTTCGCTTTTCTGGACTGTCCAACAGCTGCCGCCGGAGCGGGGCACGTATCCAGAAAGAGGGGGTCAGATCATCGCCATCCCGCCATTCACGTGCAGCGTCTGGCCGGTCATGTAGCCGGCTTCCTCACTGGACAGGTAGGCAACGGCGGCCGCCACGTCCTGACCCTCGCCCAGCCGGCCGGCTGGGATCTTGGTCATGAGCGCACCTTTCTGCGCCTCGTTCAGGACGTCCGTCATGGGTGAAGCGATAAAGCCCGGCGCCACGCAATTGGCTGTGACGTTGCGGCTCGCCACTTCCGCCGCGAGCGCCTTGGTGAAGCCGATCATGCCCGCCTTGGATGCCGCGTAGTTGGCTTGCCCCGGGTTGCCGGTGACGCCGACAACCGACGTAATGCCGATGATGCGCCCCCAGCGCGCTTTCATCATGCTCTTCAACGCCGCACGTGAGAGCCGGAAATAGCTCTCCAGATTGACCCGCAGGACGTTCTGAAAATCCTCGTCCTTCATGCGCAGCAGCAGCCCATCTTTGGTGATGCCGGCATTGGCGACCAGAATATCGAGCTTGCCCAGCGCCGCTTCCGCCTGCCCCACCAGCGCGTCAACGGCGGCGGCGTCCGAGAGATTGCACGGCAGTATTACGCTGTCGGCGATCTCAGCCTGCACTTTCTCCAGCGCCTCCACGCGCGTGCCCGAAAGCGCGACGCGCGCGCCTTGCGCCGCCAACGCCTTGGCGATCGCGCCGCCGATTCCGCCAGATGCGCCCGTCACGAGCGCGGTTTTGCCTGCCAAGCTGAACATGAGAAATCTCCTGCCGGTCGGCTTATTCGTCCGCGAGCATGGCCGCAAGCTTGCCGACGGTGTTCCAGTTGCGGGCGGTGCCGCTCGTCGGCAGCTTGAGCTTTGACGGCCCCTGCCCGTTCGAAAACTTGATGTAGAGGCAGCGCGGGCCGGCGGCGATTTCCTCGGGGCCCGCCTGCGCGTTCAGCGCTTTCACCAGCGCCGCGCTTGGATTTTCTCGCATGAAGAACGCCACCATGAAGCTCGGCTGCGCCTTCGCGAACGCCGTGAATGGATTGGCGTCGATCACCTTGGCCAATTCGCCATGGTCACGGACGTAAACGTCGGTCTTGAATCCCAGCCCTTCGGCGAACAATTTCTCGAGCTTCGCCTCAAGCTTCGCCGCCTTTTCCTTGGCGTTCAGCACCACATTGCCACTCGCGAGCAACGTGCGCACATCGCTAAAGCCGGCGGCCTCGATCAAGGCGCGCAGCTCACTCATCACCACTTTGCGCTTGCCGAGGTTCACACCGCGCAGCAGGGCCGCCTGCAGGCTCACAGCGTCTTCGCGAACGCTTCCAAATCCGCAGGCTCGTTCAGCGCGATAGCTTCAGCGTCTGGCGCATTACGTTTCACCATGCCGGAAAGCTGTTTGCCTGCGCCGATTTCAACGAACCGCGCAACGCCGCCTTCAGTCGCCATCCATTCCACGCTTTCGCGCCAGCGCACGCGCCCAGTGACTTGCTCCACGAGCAACTTGCGGATCGTCGCCGGTTCACTCACCGGCCGCGCAGTAACGTTCGCCACCAAGATTGCCGCCAAAGGCGCGATCTCAATTTTCCCGAGCGCCTCGGCCATCGCGTCTGCAGCTGGCTGCATCAGAGGTGAGTGGAACGGCGCCGACACCGCCAGCGGAATGCCACGCACGCCCTTGGCTTTCGCCGCCGCCAAAGCTGCGTCGACGCCGGCCTTGTCGCCAGAAATTACGACGTTGCCGATGTTGTTGTCGTTGGCGACGCCGACGACGCCGGCCGCGGCGCCTTCCTTGGCGATCTCCTCGGCGGTCGCGACATCCACTTTCCCAATCAATGCCGCCATCGCGCCCACGCCCGGCGGGACGGCAGCTTGCATGGCGTTGCCGCGCACCCGCAGCAACCGCGCGGTGTCGCTCAACGAGAGTGCGCCTGCCGCCGCCAGGGCCGAATACTCGCCCAGCGAATGTCCGGCCACGAAGGCCGCTTTGGCGACGCCCACGCCGAACTCGCGCTCAAGCGCCCGCACCGCGGCGGCGCTAACGGCCATCAAGGCCGGTTGGGTATTGGCGGTGAGCGTAAGATCCTCCGCGGGCCCGTCGAAAATCAGCCGCGAAAGCTTCTCGCCCAAGGCGTCATCGACCTCCTGAAACACCTCGCGAGCCGAGGCGAAGGCGTCGAAAAGGCTCTTGCCCATGCCGGGCGTCTGGCTGCCCTGGCCCGGAAAAATGAAGGCTGTGCTCATGGCCGCTCCGGTACCCCTGCAAGGCCGTTGCGGCAAGGCTTGCTTCCGGACCCGAAATCCGTATGTTCCGCGCCTTCGCGACCTGCGGCCCCACGGCATACCGCCTTGGGGTCCATCGTCCTTGCCGGTTCTTCCCCCGGCCGAGGCGCCGCTGGTCCAGAGGAAGAGGACAATATGGCATTCTACGAACACGTGCTTATTGCGCGGCCAGATATCTCGCCGCAGCAAGTCGATGCGCTCATCGAAGACATCACGAAGACGGTGAAGGAATTGGGCGGCCACACCGGCAAGACCGAGTATTGGGGCCTTCGCAACCTCACCTATCGCATCCGCAAGAACCGCAAGGGTCACTATTGCCTGGTGAACCTCGATTGCGCGCCGCCGATCGTGCATGAGCTCGAGCGTCGGTTGAAGATCAACGAAGACGTGATGCGCTTCAAAACCATCCGCGTCGAAGAACTCGATGAAGAGCCCTCGCCGATCCTGGCCCGTCGCGACCGCGACGAGCGTCGTCGTGCGCGCCGTGAAGGCCGCGACGATGAAGGCGGCTTTGATGGCGGGGAGGAATAAGCCATGAGCAAGCAAGCTCCGAAGTTCAATATTTCGAACATTCCGGCACGCCGCCCATTCGGCCGCCGGCGCAAAGTGTGCCCGTTCTCGGGCGACGCCGCGCCGAAGATCGACTATAAGGACGTGAAGACCCTGCAGCGCTACATCAGCGAAAAGGGCAAGATCGTTCCCGCCCGCATCACTGCGGTTTCCGCCAAGAAGCAACGTGAACTCGCCCGCGCCATCAAGCTCGCGCGCGAACTCGCGCTGCTGCCGTTCGCCGTTCAGTAAGGAGGCAAGCCCCATGCAAGTCATCCTGCTTGAACGCGTCGAAAGCCTCGGCGGCATCGGCGACGAAGTGAAGGTGCGTGACGGTTTCGCCCGCAACTTCCTGCTCCCGCAAAAGAAGGCGCTGCGCGCCAACGACGCCAACCGCAAAGTGTTCGAAGCGCGCCGCGCCGAGATCGAAGCGCGGAACGCCGAAGCGCGCGCGAGCGCCGAGAAATCCTCCAAGGGCATCGACGGCCAAACCTATGCGCTCATCCGCCAAGCGGGCGAAGCCGGCCAGCTCTACGGCTCGGTCTCAGCACGCGATATCGCCGATGAAATCTTGAAGTCCGGCGCCAAGATCGACCGCGCTGCGGTTGTTCTCGATAAGCCGATCAAAACCGTCGGTCTGCACGCTGTGCGGATCCGCCTACACGCCGAAGTCTCGGTGAATGTCACGGTCAACGTGGCGCGCTCCGCTGACGAAGCCGAACGTCAAGCCAAAGGCGAAAACGTCATCACGGCGGCCCTCGAAGCCGATCGTGCGGACGCTGAGGCCGCCGCAAAGGAAATTGCGGCCAACTCGATCGCCAACGACCCCTCGGCCCGCGCCGAGTAAACGCAACCTGCGCTACACCCCCAAAACTGGGGGTGTAGCGGCAGTTTCCATCCTCGAAATTAGCCGCTAGCGTCGCCCCGCAATTGAGGGGGAACGACCAATGCGACCATTGATGTGGGCGGCCGGAGCGATCGCGATCGCCGCTTTCGGTTTGAGCGCCTGTAACCGGGCAGCCCCGCACCAAGAATACACCGCCGCGCAGTTCCACGAGACTTTGCAGCACGGCATCTCGGCCAACGGCCCCTACGCGTTCTCGCAAGACGGCGCGACCGTGTTGATCTCCAGCGACGCCTCGGGCGTCATCAACACCTACGCGCTCCCCACCGCTGGCGGCGACGCCACCGCGCTGACTGAACTCACCGCGGGTGCTGCGCGCCCGCTCGGTTATTTCCCCAATGACGGCCGCGTTCTCTACGCGGCGGACGTCGGCGGCAACGAACTCGACCACCTCTATGTGCGTGGTGAAGACGGGCAAGTCCGCGACATCACCCCGGGCGAGCGCCTGCGCGCCAACTTCCTCGGCTGGAGCGCCGATGGCGCGACGTTCTACGTCACGACCAACGAGCGCGACCCGTCCTGGTTCGATCTCTACGCGTACAACGCCACGGATTTCAGCCGTCGCCTGCTCTTTCAAAACACTGGCCATTTCGTCGACGCCGTCTCGCGCGACGGCCGCTGGGCAGCACTACGCCGCGAAACCTCCAGCTCGAACGGCGATGTGTACGTCGTCGACTTGAACGCCACAGGCGCCGCGCGCGCGCCGCGTCTCATTACTCAGCACACCGGCAACGCTGCCTTCGCGGTGTTCACATTCACGCCGGACAGCACCGCGCTGATCTACGGCACCGATGAGCACGGCGAATTCCGCCAAGCCTGGAGCTACAATCTTTCCACGCAAGCCAAAGCGCCGGTGATCGAAGCCGAGTGGGACGTCCAAAGCCTCACCTTCTCCAACAGCGGCCGCTATCGCGTCACCTCAATAAACGCCGATGGATCAACGCAAACCACAATCCTGGACACGCAGAGCAATAACGCTGTTGCGCTGTCAGGCTTGCCGAATGCCGACGTCACGGCCGTCCGCTTCAATCGCGATGAAACCCAGGCCGCACTGCTCGTCGTCTCCGACACGTCGCCGCCGGACATCTACATGGCCGATCTCGCGAACGGCCAAACGCGCCGCCTCACCACCGCCCTTAACCCCGACATCAGCGAAGACATGTTGGTGAATGCGGAGGTGACACGCTTTGCCGCCCGTGACGGCGTGCAAGTCCCCGGCATCCTTTATCGCCCGCGCACCGCAACAGCGGAGAACAAGGCGCCAGCGGTCGTGTTCGTCCACGGCGGCCCCGGCGACCAAAGCCGCCGCGGCTACAACCCGACGGTCCAGCACCTCGTGAACCACGGCTACGCGGTGTACCTGATCAACAACCGCGGCTCGTCGGGCTACGGCAAAACCTTCTACCACATGGACGATCGCCGCCACGGCGAAGTCGACCTCGCCGATGTCGTGGAGTCACGCGCGTATCTTTCCTCGCTCGATTGGATCGACGGCAGCAACGTCGCCATCATGGGCGGCTCGTACGGCGGCTACATGGTCGCGGCCGCGCTCGCGTTCCAACCGGAAGCCTTCGACGTAGGCATCAATCTCTATGGCGTGACCAACTGGCCGCGCACGCTGCTTTCGGTCCCTGCTTACTGGGCCGCGCAACGCCAGCGTCTCTATGACGAACTTGGCGATCCCAACACCGACGTCGAGCGCATGACGCGCATCTCGCCGTACTTCCACGCGGAGAACATTCGTCGGCCATTGCTTGTGTTGCAGGGCCTGAACGATCCCCGCGTGCTGCCGCCTGAAAGCGAGGAAATCGTTGCAAAGGTCCGCGCGAACAACGTTCCGGTGGAATACATAGCCTTCCCCGACGAAGGCCACGGCTTCCAGCGGCGCGCCAATCGCATCACCGCCTCGGAGGCGTACCTGAGCTTCCTCGACCGATATCTCGTCGGCGACGGCACGGCGCCCGCGCCGGCGAGCGGCGAACAGCCCGCCAACTAGGCCGCCGCGCACCAGTCCCGAGGCGCCAAATTGTGTCAACCGCCGCGAAACCTCAAAAATATTGAGGTGTAGCGGCGGTTTTCTTTCGGGGGCTTTGCCGCTAGCGTGCGCCCGCTCATCAAGGGAGGGCGCATTTTATGCGACATGTGCGAACACTTGCGGCGAGCGCGATTATTGCGGCGGTTGGGCTTGGCCTGGCCGCGTGCAATCGTGAAACGCCGCACCAAACTTACACCGCGCAACAATTCTACGAGACAACCAGCTTCTCGCTCGCGTCGGGCGACGGCTATGCGTACTCGGCGGACGGCGCGAACATCCTGATCTCGGGAGACGCCACCGGCGTTTACAACGCCTATTCACTGCCAGCTGCTGGCGGCGATCCAACGGCGTTGACCAACTCGACGACCACCGCGACCTACGCGGTGACGTATTTCCCCAACGATGGTCGTGTTCTTTACTCGACCGACGGCGGCGGCGACGAGCTCACGCACATCTACCTGCGCACGGAAGATGGCCAGACGCGCGATCTGACGCCCGGCGCGCGGGTTAAGGCCGCCTTCGCCGGTTGGCGTTCGGACGGTTCGGTGTTTTACGTGACGACCAACGAGCGCAATCCAAGCGCGTTCGATCTCTATGCGTATGACGCCACCAGCTATCAGCGCACGCTCGTCTACCAAAATAACGAGGGCTACCACCTCGAAGACATTTCGAGCGACGGCCGTTGGGTCGCCTTGGTGCAAGACATCAGCAGCGCCAACAACAACATCCATCTCGTGGATCTCAACGCGACCGGCGCCGCGCGCCGTCCGCGCTTGATCTCAGAGCATGCCGGCAACATCGAGCACGGCATCTACACGTTCACGCCGGACAATTCGGCGCTTGTGTACGGCACCGATGAGCATGGCGAGTTCACCCAAGCCTGGACGTACAATCTGACGTCCGGCGCGAAGGCCGTGCTCGTTCAAGCGGATTGGGACGTTCAAAACGTTTCGTTCTCACGGTCGGGGCGCTATCGCGTTTCGTCGGTGAACGCCGACGCCTCCACGCAAATGACCATCACCGACACGCAATCGAACGCGGCGGTGGCGGTTTCCGGCTTGCCGGAAGGCGATATCACGCAAGTGCGCTTCAACCGCGACGAAACTCAAATCGCGGTGTTGGTTGCTTCGGACACCTCGCCCGCGAACGTGTTCGTGGCTGATCTGTCGGGCGGCGACGCGCGTCGTTTGACCAACGCGCTCAATCCGGCCATCGACGAGAACATGCTCGTCACCGCTTCGGTGGCGCGCTTCCCAAGCTATGACGGTCTGGAAATTCCCGGCATCCTCTATCGCCCACGTACGGCGACGGCCGAAAACCGCGTTCCGGCCATCGTGCTCGTGCACGGCGGACCGGGCGGCCAATCACGCCGCGGTTACAGCGCCCAGATCCAACACCTCGTGAACCACGGCTACGCGGTCTACGCGATCAACAACCGCGGCTCTTCGGGCTACGGCAAGACGTTCTACCATCTCGACGACCGCCGCCACGGCGACGTTGACCTGCAAGACGTCGTCGCCTCGCGCGCGTTCCTCGCTTCGCAGGATTGGGTCGATGGCGACAAAGTCGCGATCATGGGCGGTTCTTACGGCGGCTACATGGTCGCCGCGGCGTTGGCGTTCCAACCGGACGCATTCAATGTTGGCATCAACATTTTCGGTGTCACCAACTGGACGCGTACGCTCAGCTCGATCCCGGCATGGTGGGGCGCTCAGCGCGCTTCCATGTTCGACGAACTGGGCGATCCGGCGACCGACAGCGAACGCCTGAACCGCATCTCGCCGCTCTTCCACGCCGCCAACATCACCAAGCCGTTGTTGGTCGTGCAGGGCGCGAACGATCCGCGCGTGTTGCAAGCCGAAAGCGACGACCTCGTCGCCGCTGTTCGCGCCAACAACGTGCCGGTCGAGTACATCGTGTTCCCGGATGAGGGCCACGGCTTTCAACGGCGCGACAACCGCGTCACGGCCTCGGAAGCCTATCTCGCGTTCCTGAACCAGTACCTGAAGGGCGAAACGCCGGCGGAGCCATCTCCGTCGTAATTTGCCTGTCGAAATAGAGGGCGCGCAGGCGTCATAAGAGAAACCGTAAGGAGACTCTCATGCGCCTGTTCGCCGCCCTCGCTTCAATCGCACTGACAATCGGCTGCGCCACGGCAATGGCGCAGCCGCTTTCTTTTTCGGCGCTCGAAGGTCAATGGCGGGGTCAAGGCACATTCCGTGGCGCGCCTTCTGAAGTCACAGCGACGTTTGCGCCGATGTTTGAAGGCGCCGCCTATACGCTCGACATCGACGTGCGTTTCACCCCCGCCAACGGACAGCCGACGCGCTTCCAGGGCAAAGGCGGCTATGCGCTGCGCAACGGCGCGCCCGTAGGCGGCTCCTGGATCGACAATTTCGGCAACGGTTACGCGATCTCGCCGCGGTTTGAGGACAACGCCCTCATCGTCGATTGGGGCACGGCCACCTTCCATGGCCGCAGCGAATATCGGCTCGAAGCCGACGGCGATTTGCGCGTTGAGGATTTTGTCCAAGGCCAAGGCGGGCAATGGCAAAGCTTCGCGCTTGCCGAACTCCGCCGCGCGCACTGATTCTTCGTTTCGGACAAGCACCAACCGGCGCAAGCCGCATCGGGATAATCGTTTCGGGGCTGTGAGGAGCGCCGGGTCAGTAACCCGAATCGCGCCATGTTCGGGCCATGTCGAACCCTGGTCTCACCCCCGTTCCGGCCACGCCTCAACCGCGTGCCGCGCCGCATTCACTGGAGGCCGAACAAGCGCTGCTTGGCGCCATCCTGTTCGACAACGAAACCTACAATCGCATCACGCCGCTGTTGCAGGACAAGCACTTCTACGATCCGGTGCATGGCCGCATCTTCCTGGCGGCGTCGGAAATGATCGCCGCCGGTAACCTCGCCGACGGCGTCACGCTGAAGGAGCGCTTCGCGCGCGACGGCGGCGTGAAGGAAATCGGCGGCGCACTCTATTTGATGAAACTGCTGGAGCACGCGGCGCCACTCTCGACGCAGGCTCAAAGCTACGCCGAGCTCATCTACGACCTCGCGCTGCGCCGTGAACTGATCCAGGTCGGCGGCGCCATCACCGACCTCGCGGAGAACCCGCCCGACGGCGCCGATGCGCGCGACATCATCGAAGAAGCAGAGCGCTCCCTCTTCTCGCTCGCGGAAAGCGGCACTGGCTCGTCGGGCTTTTCGCCCTTCTCCAAAGCGCTGGCGAACTCGATTGAAAGCGCGGCGGCGGCTTACGAAAGCACGACGGACATCTCTGGGATCGCCACCGGCCTGGAAGACCTCGACCGTATGCTTGGCGGCCTGCACTCGTCAGACCTGCTGATCCTCGCGGCCCGTCCTTCGATGGGTAAGACGTCACTCGCGGTCAACATTGCTTACAACATGGCCAAATCGCGCCTCGACGCGATGAACTCGGGCGACTTTGAAAACCACCCCAACAAGGGCGCGGTAGTCGCTTTCTTTTCGCTCGAAATGTCGGCCGAACAGCTCGCCACTCGTTTGCTCTCGGACGCCGCCAACATCGAGTCCGACCGCATCCGGAAGGGCAAAATCCAGAAGCACGAATACGAGACGCTCGCGGACAAAGCCGCCGAGCTGTTCCAGTTACCCCTGCACATCGATGAAACCGGCGGCATCTCGATCGCTCAGCTCCAGGCGCGCTCACGCCGGCTGCAGCGCACGGTCGGCCTCGATTGCATCATCGTCGACTACCTGCAGCTGGTGACGTCCTCGTCCCGCAAAAGTGAGGGCCGGGTGCAGGAAGTTTCGGAAATTACTCAAGGCCTCAAGGCTTTGGCCAAGGATCTCAAGGTCCCGATCATCGCCCTCTCCCAGCTCTCGCGTCAGGTCGAAAATCGCGACGACAAACGCCCGCAACTGTCCGACCTCCGAGAATCCGGCTCGATCGAACAAGACGCGGACGTGGTGATGTTCGTTTACCGCGAAAGCTACTATCTAGAGCGGACCGAACCGCGCGAAGGCACGGAAGAGCACTTCGCCTGGATGCGCCAGATGGATGAGCTGCGCAATCAGGCCGAAGTGATCATCGGCAAACAGCGGCATGGACCCATCGGCAAGGTGAAGCTCTTCTTTGACAGCCGCTACACAAGATTCGGAAACCTCTCCTCGCGGACCTGACGCGCCGCGCCTCGCGCGCCTGCGCGTCGACGCCAGCGCGCTGGGGGCCAATTGGAAGACGTTTCAAAAATTAGCGCGCGGCGCGGAAACCTCCGCCGTGGTCAAAGCCGATGGCTATGGCCTCGGTGCGGCGATGGCCGCGCGCGCTTTCGCGCAAGCCGGCGCGCGCGTTTTTTTCACCGCGACCTCTAGCGAAGCGCTGGAGGTCCGCGCCGCTCTCGGCGATGGACCGCAGATCTTTGTGCTGAACGGCCCAAGCGAGGCCGACGTCACGCACTATGCCGGCGCGAAGCTCATTCCAGTGCTCAATTCACTGCCGCAGATCAATATCTGGAATGGTCGCGCACCGGCAGCACTTCACATCGACACCGGCATGAACCGCTTGGGCCTTGCCCCCAACGAACTGGCGCACGCCGCCGTGGCGCTCAAAGGCGCGCCGCTGGTTCTGGTGATGAGCCACCTCGCCTGCGCGTCCGACTTGAAGCACGAGTTGAACGCGCGGCAGCGCCGGCGTTTCGTGGACGCCGCAACACTTTTTCCGAAAGCCCCGCTCAGCCTCGCCGCGACGGCCGGTGCGCAAGTCGGCCCCGATTATCACTTCGATCTCATTCGCCCGGGCATCGGCCTCTATGGCTCCGCCGGCCTCGACACCACGGGCATCGCGCTCACGACCGCCGCGATGGTTGAAGCTCCCATCCTGCAGGTCCGCGACGTTCCCGCTGGCGAAACGTTTGGCTACGGCGCGACGTTTACCGCCGACAAACCCATGCGCACCGCCACCGTGGCGATTGGCTACGCGGACGGTTACTTGCGTTCCCTCAGCGGGCGCGGCTATGGCGTGCTCGCGGGGGCCAAGCGCCCGATCCTGGGGCGCGTGAGCATGGATCTTGTGATCATCGACGTGACCCATTGCGCCGAAGCCAAGCCCGGCGCGATGGTCGAATTTCTCGGGCCGAACGCGATGATCGACGACGTCGCCGATCGCGCGGGCACGGCGTCCTATGAATTGCTGACAACGCTCGCCGGCACAGTGCGCCGGCGCGGAATCGTCGCATGAACAACCCGCTTGCTGTCATTGGCCGCTCGTTTCTCGCGCTGCTCGCCGAAATCGGGCAATTCTCGACGTTCGCCGGGCGCGCAATTGCGGCGTGCTTCACGCCACCCTTCTTTCCGGGGCAGTTCGCACGCCAAGCGATGCAGATCGGTTATTACTCGCTGCCTGTGATTGGCCTCACCGCTGTGTTCATCGGCGCTGCGCTCGCGCTGAATATCTATGTCGGCGGCGCGCGCTTTAACGCCGAGCAATTCGTACCGAACATCGTCGTACTCGGCATCACACGCGAGCTTGGCCCGGTGCTCGCCGGCCTCATGCTTGCGGGGCGCGTCAGCGCCGGCATCGCCGCCGAAATCGGCACCATGCGCGTCACCGAACAGATCGACGCGATGAGCACACTCTCGACCGACCCGTTCAAATTCCTGATCGCGCCGCGCGTGATCGCCGCGGTGCTGACGCTGCCGATCCTCGTCGCCGTCGCTGACATTATCGGCGTCATGGGCGGATACCTCGTCGCCGTGAACAGCCTCGATTTCAACGGCGCCACCTATCTGCGCAACACGTTCGATTTCCTCGAACCGCAAGACGTCGCACTCGGCCTGACGAAAGCCGCTGTGTTCGGCTTCATCATCGCCGTCATGGGCGCTTACCAAGGCTATCGCTCTTCAGGCGGCGCCCTTGGCGTCGGCCGCGCGGCCACCAACGCCGTCGTCGGCGCTATCGTGCTGATCCTCGCCGTCAATTATCTCATCACAGCGTTCTTCGTCGAATGAGCACGACGCTACTCTCGTCATTCCGGGGCTCGCGCAGCGAGAACCCGGAACCCAGGGGCCAACGACGGGCCCTTCGATCCTCTGGATCCCGGATCACGCTCCGCGTGTCCGGGATGACGCAGCTTTGGGAGCAACGCAGATGACTCCCAAACTCCAGCTTGTGAACCTTCGGAAAAAACTTCGCGGCCGCCAAGTGCTCGACGGCGTCGATCTCGATGTCGCGCCGGGCAAGTCACTCGTCATCATCGGCGGTTCTGGGGTCGGAAAATCGGTGACGCTCAAATGCGCGCTCGGGCTGATGAAGCCCGATTCCGGCGAAGTCCGTGTCGATGGCGTTGACGTCACCAAATTCAGCGGACGCGCGCGTGAGCCGGAGATGGCCAAGTTCGGGATGCTGTTCCAAGGCGGAGCGCTGTTCGACAGCTTGAGCGTTTGGGAAAACATCGCCTTTCGCTTGATCTATTCCGACAAAATCCCTCGTGAAGAGGCCCGCTCGCGCGCGCTGGGCGTCATGCGCAAAGTGCGCCTCGCGCCCGAATTCGCCGACGTGCGTCCGATCGAGTTGTCGGGCGGCATGCAGAAACGCGCCGGCCTCGCCCGCGCGATCATCGCCAAGCCGGACATCATCTTCTTCGACGAGCCCACCACCGGCCTCGACCCGATCACCGCAGACGCCATCAACGATCTGATCGTCGAGCAAGTGAAAGACCTCGGCTGCGCCGCCGTCTCGATCACCCACGACATGGCGTCGGCCCGCAAGATCGCCGACGAAATCGCCATGCTCTATGCCGGGAAGATCGTCTGGCGCGGCCCTGCGAGCGCCATCGACGACAGCGGCAACGCGATGGTCGATCAATTCGTCGCGGGCCGGGCGGATGGGCCGATCCAAGCTGTTGTTTGAACAAGAGGCGGCGGGCTAGCCTGCCGCGATGACCGCCCAGCCACCCCTCCGCGAACCCTATTACTTCGACAACGAGACCTACGGATGGACGATCAAGGATTGCGCGCGCAATCTGATCGAAACGCTTGCCGGCTTCGTGCGTACGCCGCGCGAGTTCAAAGGCGACGCCCACGGCCGTATCTGGCATTTCGGCGAGTATTTCGCGGGCCGTGCCACATTGCTCTTCACGTCGGACAAAGGCGACGGTCGCATCGAGCTCGATCCGCACGAAAGCGGCTGGATAAAAGCCGAGCTGTTCATCGTCGACGAGCTCAAACTCCGCGTCTGGCTCGATGAGCCCTACGAGGAAAAGGATTTCTGGCCCGACGGCGCTGACGGCATCGTCCCCGAGAACGGCGATCCGCCTGGCCGCATCTCCAAGCGCGGTCGCTGGCTACAGCTCCAGCGCGCTCACTTTCCCAGCGTGCCCGCAGGGGAAGGCGCGTGGTGGAGCGTCGAAGACCTAGCCGACTAATGCCGTCGCGCGCGCCCGAGCCCCAGCGCTTCGCGTAGCGGCTGCGCTTCAATCAAGCGATCGCCCTTCATCACCCACTCGACTTGCCGCAGATGCGCCAGATCGCGTGACGGATCGCCTTCGACCAGGAACAGATCCGCCGCCTTGCCGACCGCGATCGAGCCCGTCTCGCTCTCGCGCCCAACAACTCGCGCCGGCGCGATGGTGGCGGTTTGCAGCGCCTGCGCCGGCGTGAGGCCCGCGCGCACATAGGCTTCAAGCTCTCCCACGAGTTCGATCCCGCCGGTGCCATCCGTGCCCGCCAGGATAACGATGCCGCGGCGATGCATTTCCGGGATCATCCGCAGCATATTGGTCGCGCTGCGCTCCGCATGCTCACGCGTAACGCCTTCCGGCAAGCGGAAGCCGCCGCCGCGAAGGCCGCGTTCCATTTGCGCCGGCAACGCGCCCTCGTAATCGCGGTACGGCGCGGGAAGCTCGCCCGGTACGCCGAGCAACATGCGATCCATGATTTGGAAGGTTGGGTCCGAAGCAATGCCGCGCTCGGCCATCGTATCAAGCAGATCGGCCAGCACTCCGTCGCGATAATCGAGACCCGCGCCGAACTCCGCCGGGCCGAGGAATCGCATCGAGCCGTTGCTCTCGGCCACCACATGGTCGGGCATGCCCTCCATGAGCGTGAAGTAGAAGTGCGTCAGCTCGTCATAGCCGTCTGCAATCGCCTGACTTGGACGCATGCCCGCCGGCACGTGACCGCTCAAGCGCATGCCAAGCCGCTCTGTTTCGGCGCCAATTGGCGCCACCAAAGCCGGATTGAGCGACCCATAAAGCTTGATGCCGATGTAGCCGCGCTCATGCGCGCTACGCACCAGCGCCACCGCTTCTTCGGGCGTTGTAACGAGCGGCGCCGATTGCGCGGCGCGCGGGCCAGGGCCGTCGATCAATAGCGACGCGTAGATGTTCGGACCAAGCAACGTGCCAGCCTCGATGCGGCGGCGGCGTTCTTCCAATTGCGCCGCGTCATTGCCGATGTCGCGCACGGACGTCACGCCGTTCGCCAACAGCAAGGGACCATACGCGTCCTCGGAAATGTGCATGTGCGCGTCCCACAGGCCCGGCAGCAACGTACGCCCAGCGCCGGAGATCACTTGCGCGCCCGCCGGAGCGCGCACGCTGCGCGCTGAGCCAACGGCGCTGATGCGGCCGTCCTCCACCAAAACGCTGCGTCCATTTTGGAACCGGCCGCGTTCGGAATCGAAGATGCGCACGTTCTGGAACAGCACCGCGCTCGGGCGCGTGCCGGTTTGCGCCGCCAACGTCGCCGCGCGCGCCGCCAGCGCCTCGTTCTGCGTTGCGTTCAATTCCGGCACGACGCTTTCCCAACCTTCCTGCACGGTCGTCAGCCAGTCGCCGGTCGCGAAAATCTCGTTCGCCTCGTCAAACCACACGACGCGGGGCGTCCAGGACAAGCCCACGATCGCCCAGGCCGTCACCGTTTGTGAACGTCCGCCCGCGCTCACGCGGCGTTCCGCCAAGCGCTCCAGGCGCGCGCGCCCGCTCGGCAGAATGTCCAAAGTGTGATCGTCATCGGCCATCAATGCGCGCGTCAGCGCCGCGTACGCATCGAGCGAACCGCCAAGCGACAGATAATAACCGCCAAGGTTCGTGCTCTCGCCAGCATCGGCCACGCTGCGCCAGCTTGCGCGGCCATTGGCGCGCGTAAGGCTCTCGGAGGCCGGCCCACGCGGCGTCATACCTTCAAGCTGCAACTCAACCGGCAGGCCTTGCGCATCCAGCACCAGACGCTGCTCCGTGTTCGTGTTCATCCCGCGCAGAGACGAAGCGATGCGCGTACGATAAGCGCCGTCCGCGTCGCGCCAACGCCACTCGCGGCCGTGCTCGCTCGTGGTCGAGCGCAGCACCCAAACACGCGCATCGGCTGGCGGCTCCGAAAATTCCTGCGCCTGCGCTAACGCGGCGAATCCCGCCGTCATCGCCAAAGCGATCGCCATCTTCGCCAATTGCATGCGCTTAACCCCACACCGTTGCGCACGCACGCTAGCGCACAGCGTCGCGGCCGGGCAACCGTCGTTCGATATTCAGTGTTGCAACTCTAGATCAGCCGCTCAATCCGCGACTGCAGCGCCTCGGGCTTCGCAAGCGGCGAAAAGCGCGCGCGTACCTTGCCCTCGCGGTCGATCAGGAACTTCGTGAAGTTCCATTCGATGCTGCGCCGTCCCAGAAAATTTTTCCTTGCGCTCGTGAGATGTCTGTAGAGCGGATGGGCGCCGGCGCCCTTTACATCGATCTTTGCGAACATTGGAAATGTCACGTCATAGGTCAGCGAGCAGAAACTCTTGATCTCCTCGGCATCGCCCGGCTCTTGATGCTTGAACTGGTTGCATGGAAAGCCCAGCACCTCGACGCCTTTGTCGGCGTACTTTCGATGCAGCGCTTCAAGCCCCTCGTACTGATAAGTGAAGCCGCACTGGCTCGCCGTGTTGACGATCAACAGCACCTTGCCACGAAACTCGCTCAAGCTGCGCTCGCGGCCATCGATGTCGCGCGCGGTGAAATCGTAGACGCTCGTCACTCGCGATCCTCCACGTCGTCGCAACGCTTCGCGCCGATCTCGCGGGCTTCGGCGCCATCGGCGCGGGCGAAATGGCCGATCAGGTCATCGGTCACCGCCGCTGTGACGCTGAGATTGTAAACGCTTGTCTCCGCACCCATCGCGCCATCGGCGCCCAGAACCCGCGTCGTGAGCACCACGCGTTCACCATCAAGCGTCCACGTGCCGACATGCGAGACGACGACGTCGGCTGAATTGTCGTAATAGACGCCATCGCCATCCGCTTCGAACACGAGATCGAACAGGCCGCACGTCCGATCGAACGACCACAGGCCAACCAACGCTTCCGATTCCAAGGTGAACGCGGGCATCGCCACATTGCCGACGCCGGTTGAGCCTGCGCTCGCATCCACTGGCGGCGCGGCGCCGGTTTGTCCGCACGCGGCGGCCAACAGGGCAAAAGCGATGATGGCGTGACGCAAGGCGGCCTCCCAGGCTGATGCGCAAGCTAAGCGCGCCGACTGGGCCGCCGGCAAGTCGCGCATCACTCCTCGCATCGGCGGAAAAAGCCGGAGCTTGTCACCCAAACGCATGTGTTCTATATTTGTTCCACCGCCACAACACGCAGCCGCAGCTAATCTCGCGGAAACAGATTCGAGCGCGAGACCCGCCCGTCATGGCCAAGTCCGACCACGTCTATACCTGCCAGGCCTGCGGCGCGATTTGGCCGAAATGGGCCGGCAAATGCGATTCATGCGGCGAGTGGAACACGCTCGTGGAAGAGATTGCGGCGCGTCCCGTCGTGCCCGGAGCGCTCGCCGCGCCCACCGGCAAAAAATCTCGCGCTGTCGAGTTCGTTGAACTCACCGGCGAAAGCGAGCCCCCTCAACGCATCGCCACCGGCATCTCCGAGTTTGACCGTGTCTGCGGCGGCGGGCTCGTGCCGGCGTCCGCGATCCTGATTGGCGGCGATCCAGGGGTGGGCAAATCCACGTTGTTGCTGCAAGCGGCGGCCGCGCTCGCGCGCAAAGGCGCGGTGACGGCTTACGTCACCGGCGAAGAAGCTGAAGCTCAAGTGCAGGAACGCGCCCGCCGCCTCGGCGCGGGCGACGCGCCCGTGAAGCTCGCGGCGGAAACGGATCTGCGCAAAATCCTCGAGGGCTTGAAGGCGTTGAAGCCCGATGTGGTCGTCGTCGATTCAATCCAAACCGTGTGGGCCGACGGCGTTGAGGCAGCACCCGGCACAGTCGCGCAGGTGCGCGCTTGCGCGCACGAACTGGTGCGCTTCGCCAAGAAGACCGGCGCAGTTTTGATCCTCGTGGGCCACGTCACCAAGGACGGCCAAATCGCCGGCCCGCGCGTGGTGGAACACCTTGTCGACGCCGTGATCTATTTCGAAGGCGAGCGCGGCATGCCGTTCCGCATCTTGCGCGCCGTAAAAAACCGCTTCGGCCCCACAGACGAAATCGGCGTGTTCGAAATGGTGGAAGCGGGGCTGGTGGAAACGCCTAACCCCTCGGCGCTTTTCCTGGGCGCCAGCGGCGAGCGCGCGAGCGGCGCAGCCGTGTTCGCGGGCGTGGAAGGTTCGCGCCCGGTGCTGGTGGAGATCCAAGCGCTCGCCGCGCCCAGCGCGCTCGGCACGCCACGGCGCACCGTGGTCGGCTGGGATAGCCCGCGCCTCGCCATGATCCTGGCCGTGTTGGAAACGCGCTGCGGGCTCAGCTTCGCCGGCCGAGACGTTTATTTGTCCGTCGCTGGCGGATTGCGCATCACCGAGCCAGCCGCCGACCTCGCCGTCGCTGCGGCGCTTATCTCGTCGCTGGCCGACATCCCGCTGCCGAAGGATTGCGTCGCCTTCGGCGAAGTGGCGCTTTCCGGTGAAATCCGCCCGGCTGGGCGAAGCGATTTGCGCCTCAAGGAAGCGGCCAAGCTTGGTTTCTCCTCAGCGTTCGCGCCCACGCCCAAGAAGGGCGTGAAGCACGACGGTGTCAAAGTACGCCCTATCGCCAACATCGCCGATCTCGTCGCCGCGATCGCGCCGCGTTAGTCCGCCAAGCAGGTTTGGCCTTTGCCGCCATTGCGCCGCAGGAAGCCTACGTAATAGTCAGCGTATTGGCGCGCTTCGTCACGCGCAGCGTCATCCGGCAGAAACTGGGCGACGCCATCAACCCATATTGTAGAGCATTGCGCGGGCTCCGCTTCGGTGGCCACGCAATCGACAAAGCCATTGAAGGCGCCGCGATACGCGTTGAACTGATCACGATTCATCGGCGCGCCGTGACCCGGCACGGCGATCCGGAACGGCGTCTCCCAAACAGCGTCAAGCGCCGCGCGCCACCGGTTCGGGCACGCGCTTTCAAAGAATGGCGCGGGGAACGTCACCAGATCGCCCATCACCACGATGCGCGTGCGCCGATCATAGAGCCACACATCGGCATCCGTTACGGCGCCATCCGTGACGCGCACATCGAGCCGGCGCCCCGCCACGCGCATACGCTCCGAGCGCGTGATTTGCACATCGGGGCGCAATTGATCGGACGCGTCCATCGTCGCCAAGCCGTTGCGGATTTCGTCCTTGCGGATTTCCGGTACGTTTGGATCCTCAAGCATCGCTTGCAATTGCGCTTCGTTGCGATTGATGCGGAGAAACCCTTCCGGCGAAAGCGCACGATCGATAGCGTTCGTGGTGTAGACGCGCGCGTTCGGGAACACCGCTTTGATGCGCCGATTGCCGCTCGAATGGTCCAAATGCCAATGCGTGTTGAACATGGCTGCGATCGGGCGATCGTGCGCCTGCGCGAACGCAAGAATGGCGTCGCTGTGCCAAACGTGACGCCCGGTATCGACAACAATCAGCCCATCGGGGGCGTCGAAGATCACTGTGTTGCCGTCTGGCCCACGATTGGGAAGTATCCCGCCATAAATCATGTGCACGCCCCGCGCGAGTTCGACCGGCGGAGGCGACGCCTCCACGACGGCCGCCTGCAACGCAGCAGACAAGATCAAAGCTGAGATCATTTCGGCTCCCCAAGAACGTGTATTTCCAGCGCCTTGCTGCCACCTCTGAAGCCGCTTCGCGGGTAACGTTCGACTAGCCGCCGCCTCTGTCCGATGTTCTGCGCCGCGACAGCAGGCTAGGCTTTCAATCCGGCTGTCGCCCGGCTACCACGTGGACCTGTCGCACCGGCTGATTGGCGGTGCGTGACGCGGCTGCCAGGGCTGGGGCCGCACGAGCGGGGAGCGGTCAGAATGGATCTGCATTTCACCTGGTTCGACGTAGCAGCGCTCGCGGTGCTGGGCTTGTCGGGCGTCATGGGCCTGTTTCGCGGCCTCATCCGAGAAGTGTTTTCCGTCATCGCCTTCATCGGCGCGGGCATCGGCGGTTATTATTTGGCGGGCGCGGTTGCACCGACGGTCGCCAGCCTCACGGGGCTCAATGGCGGCCTCGCCGGACTGGCGGCGGGCCTCGGTATCTTCCTGGCGATTTTCATCGCCATTACCCTGCTGACATCGGCGGTGGCGAAGAACGTTCATCAATCGACCGAGATCGGCAGCTTTGATCGCTCCGCCGGCCTAGCCTTCGGCGTTCTGCGCGGCGTTCTGGTCGTTGCGTTCCTAGTGATGTTGGTCCGGTCATTTCAGGATGTCTCCTCTCCAGGAGATCCTGCACAGGACGGCATTCGCAATGCCCGCACTTACCCTATCTATGAGAGCGTAGCGAAGGGACTGGAAGCAGTGCTGCCGCGCGCGGGCCAGCGGGCTCGTGATATTCTCGATCGACAGAAGGGCGAGTCGGCGCCGATCCCGCCCGCCGAACCAGCGGCGGACGCGCCGGCCGAAGCGCCCTCCAACTGAGGACCAGATGATCCAACAGCGCCCTATCCTCAAATTCGATTTGGCGCCGGATCAATCCGCCGATTTTGAAGAGATCGACAAGCCGCGGGAGGAATGCGGCGTCTTTGGCGTGCTTGGAAGCGACGAAGCCTCAGTGCTCACCGCGCTCGGCCTTCACGGTCTTCAGCATCGCGGCCAGGAAGGCTGCGGCATCGTCACGTTCGACGGCGAACGATTTCACACCGAACGCCACCTAGGCCTCGTCGGTGAAAACTTCTCCGGCAACGATCTGCCAAAGCGTCTGCCCGGCTGGGCCGCGATCGGCCACACGCGTTACGCCACCCAAGGCGGCGCCATCCTGCGCAACGTACAACCCTTGTTCGCCGACATCGCCGTCGGCGGCTTTGCCGTCGCCCACAACGGCAACCTCACCAACTCACGCGCCTTGCGTGAGCAATTGGTCGAAGATGGCGCGATCTTCCAGTCCACGTCCGACACTGAGTGCGTGCTGCAATTGCTCGCCCGCTCGCGCCGCGCGAAGGTCGTCGATCGCCTGGTCGAAGCGCTGAAGCAACTGCAAGGCGCCTACGCGCTCGTTTGTCTCACGAACAACATGCTCATCGGCGCGCGCGATCCGCTCGGCATTCGCCCGCTCGTCCTGGGCGATCGCAACGGCGCTCCAATCCTTGCGTCGGAAACCTGCGCACTCGACATTATCGGCGCCACGTTCGTGAGATCGATCGAACCCGGCGAAGTGGTCGTCATCACCCGAGCGCGCGACGGCTCGGCCAAAATCGAAACCCATTTCCCGCTGCCGCGCCAGGCCGCGCGTCCGTGCGTGTTCGAGTTCGTCTACTTCTCACGGCCCGACAGCGTCATCGACGGCCGCTCCGTCTATGATGTGCGCAAACGGATGGGTCTACGCCTGGCGCAGGAAGCCGCCGCTGACGTCGACGTCGTCGTGCCGGTGCCGGATTCAGGCGTGCCCGCCGCACTCGGCTTCGCACAGGCGAGTGGCTTGCCGTACGAACTGGGCATCATCCGCAACCATTATGTCGGCCGCACCTTCATCCAGCCGAAGCAGGAAACCCGCAACACTGGCGTTCGTATGAAACACGCCGCCAACCGTGCGGTGATCGCCGGCAAGCGCGTCGTGCTGGTGGACGACTCGATCGTGCGCGGCACCACATCGCGTAAAATCGTGCAGCTGGTGCGCGACGCCGGGGCCAAGGAGGTTCACCTCCGCAGCGCCTCGCCGCCGATCCGCTTTCCGGACTTCTACGGCATCGACATGCCCACCCAGGATCAGCTCATGGCCGCCAATATGAGCCTTGAGGAAATGACCATGAGCCTCGGCGTCGACAGCCTCGGTTTCCTTTCGGTCGATGGGCTCTATTGGGCGATGGGCCAAGAACGCAACGCCGCTTTGCCGCAATTCACCGATCATTGCTTCACCGGCGAGTATCCAACGCCCTTGCTTGATCATTCTTCCGATCGCGCGGCCAAGGACTTTCAACTTTCGCTGCTTGTTGAAGGCGTCGGCAAATGACCACCGCAACGGGGCGCGTTGCCCTCGTGACAGGCGCTTCGCGCGGCATCGGCCGCGCGGTCGCTGTGCAGCTCGCGCAGGAAGGCTGGCGCATTGTCGCCATGGCGCGAAGCGTCAAAGCGCTGGAGAAGCTAGACGACGAAATCACCAAAGCCGGCGGCGAAATTACGCTGGTGCCCGGTGATCTGCGCGATGGCGACAGCATCGATCGCCTCGGCGGGGCGCTGCACGAACGCTTCGGCAGGATCGATGGCTTGGCCGCGTGCGCTGGCGTGCTCGGGACGCTTACGCCCGCCCACCAAGCGACGCCGCAAATGATCGATGAAGTAATGGCCGTGAACTTCACCGCCAACTGGCGCCTCATCCGCTCGATGCACCCGCTGTTGAAGCTTTCGGACGCCGGCCGCGCCGTGTTTGTCACCTCCGGCGCGTCGCGCAACATCAAAGCGTATTGGGGCGGCTATTCGGCCAGCAAGGCCGCGCTCGACGCGCTGGTGACGAGCTACGCCGCTGAACTCAACGTCACCACCATCAAGGCCAATTTGTTCAATCCCGGCCCCACCCGCACCGCGATGCGCGCCAAGGCGTTCCCCGGCGAAGACGAGATGACGTTGCCGCCACCCGAAGAGATCGCGCCGGCCATCACCGCGATGCTTGCGCCCAGCTACGCCGAAAATGGCGCGTGGGTGCAATTCAAGCGCTAGAGTGCGCGTGTGACCTTCGACAGCATCATCATCGGCGCCGGCGCCGCAGGGCTTTACGCCGCGTTTCAAGCCGGCCGGCGCGGGCGGCGTGTGTTGGTGCTGGAGCACAACACAGAGCCCGGCGCGAAGATCATCATTTCCGGCGGCGGCCGCTGTAATTTCACCAACCTCCACGCAGCGCCGGATCGCTTCCTAAGCGCCAATCCGCATTTCGCCCGCTCGGCGCTTGCGCGCCACACCCAACGTGACTTCATCGCGCTCATCGAGAAGCACGGCATCGCCTATTACGAAAAGACGCTTGGCCAGCTCTTCTGCGAAGGCGCGCGCGCTTCGCACAAGGTCGTGCGAATGCTGCTGGACGAATGCGACGCCGCTGGCGTTACGCTGCGAACAAACACGCGCGTCTCGAACGTCAGCCGCACTGAGCGCTTCCGCGTGGAGACCAGCACAGGCGCATTCGAAAGCGACACGCTGCTCATCGCCACCGGCGCGCTTTCGATCCCGAAACTAGGTGCGACGTCGTTCGCCTACGACATCGCCAAACAATTCCACGTGCCGGTCACGACGACACGCCCCGGCCTCGTCCCGCTTACCTTCAACGACGCCGATCTCACCTGGATGCGCCCGCTCTCCGGCGTGTCCGCCGACATCGTCGCGCGCGCAGCCAGCGGGCCAGCCTTTCGCGAAGCAGCTCTCTTCACCCATCGCGGCCTCTCCGGCCCAGCAATCTTGCAGGCGTCATCCTATTGGCGCGAGGGGGAGGAGATCGTCGTCGATTGGCTGCCCGACGCCACCGACCAAACCCTGATCGAACGCAAGCGCGCGCGCCCCAAGGCGCACATCAAAGCTGCGTTGGCGGAGATGCTGTCGGAACGCCTCGCCGCCGTACTCAGCGAAAATCTGCCGCAAGCGCCGCTCGGCGATCTCAAGGATGCGGCGCTCACCGAGGCCCTACGCGCGCTCAAAACGTTCACGCTCGCGCCGTCGGGCAGCGAAGGCTACGCCAAGGCTGAAGTTACGGTTGGCGGCATCGACACAAGCGCATTGTCACAGCAAACCATGGAAGTACGCGCCGTACCCGGCCTCTTTTTTGTAGGTGAAGCCGTCGACGTCACAGGCTGGCTGGGCGGCTATAACTTTCAGTGGGCGTGGTCGAGCGGCTGGGCCGCGGGACAAGCGATCTAAGCAAACCGTTTCGCCGCGAGCGCAATCGGCAAACCGACGCCGAAGGCGTGGATCAGCAAACCAGCGAACAAGAATTGACCCTCAGGACCACCGCCAGCGCCCTCTGTCGCCGACATTGGCAGCACCACAACCTGCATGATCGCGAAAATCGCCAAGCCGTACGTCGTGCCTGAGAGCAGCGGCCATTTGTTCAGATCGGGAACCATCCGCGTCCACGCGACGAAGAACGCCGCCATGATCGTCGTGAGCACGAAGTGCGCGCCGAGACCAAGCATCGCCGTGTTCCAGCCGCCGCCCGTCGCCGCTTCACGGCCTATCAGTCCTGCCGCCACCGATTGAAAGATGCGCTCTGGCGGCACGCCATAGACGAGCCCGTAGTGAATGCACGCGTACGCAATATCCAACGCGCCCGCCAACACGCCGCCGATCAGAATGGCCAAAACAATGCGCATATGATCCCCACTTCTGGACGCGCGTTAGGCCTCAACGCACTACGCGGCCAGGGGATTCTTGCGCCACGTAGACGAGGCGTCAGCCGCCTTCGTCGAACGGGTTCTTGCCCTGCTTCACAATCAATCGCACAGGTGCGGCGTGCAAATTGAACGCCTCGCGAATGCCGTTCACCAGATAGCGTTTGTAGCTCTCCGGCAAATCGTCCGCGCGTGAGCACAGCATCACGAAGGTCGGCGGGCGGGCTTTGATCTGGGTAATGTAGCGCGGCTTGATGCGCTTGCCGTGCACGGCGGGCGGGGGATGCTTGCCCATGGTCGCGTGCAGCCAGGCGTTCAGATCGCTCGTCTTCACGCGCGCGGTCCAATCGCCATGCGCTTCGAGGACGGCCCTCATCAAGCGGTCGAGACCGACGCCCGCCATCGCCGAGATCGTCACCAGCGGCGCGCCGCGCGCTTGCGGCAAGCTTTCCTTGGCGACGAGTTTCATTTCCTCGAAATGCGCGCGCGTATCCTCAATTTTGTCCCACTTCGCTAAGGCAAACACGATCGCGCGTCCTTCGCGCACAACGAGATCGGCAATGGTGAGATCCTGTTTCTCGAACGCTTCGTTCGCGTCCATCACCAGCACGCACACATCCGCAAAGCGGATCGCATGCAGCGTTTCGCCAACCGACAAGCGCTCGAGCTTCGCTTGCACCTTCGCCTTCTTGCGCATGCCCGCGGTATCGACGAGACGGAACGAGCGGTCGTTCCAAGTCCAGTCCACCGAGATTGCATCGCGCGTGATGCCCGCCTCCGGGCCTACCAGCAAACGATCCTCGCCGATCAGAGCGTTCACCAAGGTGGACTTACCGGCGTTCGGCCGGCCGATGATGGCGATGCGGATAGGCTTCTTGGCGGGATCGATTTCTTCGTCATTGGCCGCTGGCTCTGCGAGCCGGATGGCCTGATAAAGCTCAGCCATCCCTTCGCCATGCTCGGCGGAAAGCGCGATCGGCTCGCCCAGGCCCAATTCGTAAGCCTCGTTGACGCCCGCTTCGCCGGCTTTGCCCTCGGCCTTGTTGGCCGCGAGGATCACCGGCTTGTCTGCGCGGCGTAGCAAAGCAGCAAACGTTTCATCGAGCGGCGTCAGCCCAGCGCGCGCGTCCACGAGGAACAGCACAACATCCGCGTCAGCGATCGCCGCTTCGGTTTGCGCACGCATGCGCGCTTCGAGGGACGCGTCATGCACGTCCTCGAAACCGGCGGTGTCGATCAATGTCATGTCGATATCGCCCAGCCGGCCCTCGGCCTCGCGGCGATCGCGGGTCACGCCCGGCGCGTCATCGACGATGGCGAGTTTCTTACCCGCCAGCCGATTGAACAGCGTGGACTTGCCCACATTGGGCCGGCCGACAATGGCGAGCTTCAGCATTTCAAGTGTCAGGTATCAGGTTTCAGCGCCCTTTGGCGCAGGATCGGCGTCAGCGCGCAAGCTTTGACACCTCAACCTGACACTTAGGCGGCATTAACGATAAGCGACGAGCCTCGCGTCGTCAGTGACAATGTAAATCGTGCCGTTGGCCGTGATCGGCGGGATAAAGACCGACGCGTCCACGTCGGCGCGGCTCACGATGGTGCCGTTTTCCGGCGCCACCGCCACCATCTCGCCGAGCGAATTCACCAGCACCAGATTGCCGCCGACCATGATCGGTCCCGACCAGGAGAGGCGATCCTCGCGATCGGCTTCATCCTCATAGCGGCGCAATTGGATCACCCAGAACACGCCGCCGGTTTCGCGATCGAACGCGGCAAGCTCGCCATCCACGCTCACTGCAAACAGCGCGTCGCCTGAAACCCAAGGCGTCTGCGTCGATGCAAACCCACGCGCCCAGACGCGCTGTCCCGAGCGCATGTCGAGCGCAGCAAGCACGCCGGAATGGCTGACCGCATAGGCAACGCCGCCGTCGACGACCGGACGCCCGGCGATATCGTTGATCGCCGAGAGCGACGTCAGGCGGCCCGTGCGCGAAAGCGAGTCCGTCCAGAGGCGGCGGCCGTTCGGCGCAAGCAGCGCGACCAGTTCGCCAGAGGCGAACGGCGCAACAACTGTATCGCCATCAATCGCAACGCTGGATGCTGACAAAATGCGCGCCGGCTCGGCGATGGCTTGGTGCGTCCACGCAACTTCGCCTGTGTTGGCGTCCATCGCCACCAATTCACTGTCGTTGGTGGTTGCAAACACACGCCCACCCGAGACGGTCGGAGCGGAGTGGAAGGGCGCACCCGCGCTGGTGCGCCAAACTTCGGTGCCTGTATTGGCGTCGAGCGCAACCGCAAAGCCGAAGCCGGTCGTCACGTAGACGCGTCCACCGACTGCGGCGACACCGCCGCCGCGCCCACCACGGTCGCCGCCGCTCTCGGGACGTAGCCGCTCGCTCCACATCCGGGCGCCGGTCTGCGCGTCTATCGCATGCACACGGTGCTCGGCATCGAGAAAGAAGAGCTTGCCTTCGGAAATAACCGGCGGCGCGGCGATGCGCGATTGATTGGTGGAGCCTGCGCCCAAATCCGCACGCCACGCGCGTTCGAAATTCGTTGTGCCAGTGGCGTTCGGCGGCGAATTGTCGGCGGCGCCACCGGGCTGGGGCCAATCCACGACCGTGCTCGCTGGCGTCGATTGCGGGCGCCGCGAGGCCAAGGCGGGGTCGGGCGTCAATTGCTGCTCGAACGTCAGGATCGAAACGCGCCCGTCTTGCGGCGCGGTTTGCGAGGGCGTGTTGTCGTCATTGAACGGGTTAACCGCGTCGCTGATGCGCGACACTGTCGAACACGCCGAGAGAGCTGCAGCTGCGGCGAGCACAGCGGCGATTGGACCCAAACGATTCATGCGTTTCTCTCTCCCTACTGCGCGGGCGCGGCAGGCGCCGGCGCGGTGGTTTCTTGTTCAGCCGTCGCGGGAGCTGGACCAATCACGGCCAACGCCACCTGCGCACGTTGACGGACGGATTCTGGCGCCTCGAAGGCAAGCGCGATCGCGTCCAGTGTCTGGCGCGCGAGATCGACCTCGCCAGCCTCCCAGGCCTCCACCGCCAGCAATTCTTGCGCGAGCGTCGCCAGCTGGCCGCCGCCTTCGATGATCGGCGTCAACCGCGCCTGAACAGCGGCGAAATCCTGTGTCTCGGCCACAAGGTAAGCAGCGCGCATTTGCGCCGTGCGCTTCATCAGCGGATCGGTCGCCGCTTCCGCGGCAGCGTCGAACTCGGCGAGCGCGCCTTGCAGATCGCCTTGCGCTTCAAGCACCGCGGCATGCTCCAACTGCGCCATCACGCGATAGGTGCGCGGGCCCTCATTGGTAAGGTTCTCGAACGCGGCCTTGGCGTCGTCGAGATTTCCGGCGCGCGCCAATTCCTGTGCGGCCACATAGGCCTCGGCCTGCGAACGCGCGGACTCGGTTTGTTGGGCCCGCCACAATTGCCAACCGCCTATGCCAACCAGCACGACCACCAAAGCGCCGCCGAGCCAAAGCCCCCAGCGCTTGAAGAAGGTCATCACGCGGTCCTCACGGACGCGCTCGTCAACTTCCTGAATAAAACTGTCGGTTTCGTTGCTCACGCGACCACCCTACGCGCCCAAAAACGGGGCCCAAACCACGGGCCTCGCGCCTCCAGCCGAGCCGCGCATCCCCCGAAAATCGGCGGCAACCTATCCGCGCTTGTCGCTGCCGGCAACGCGCGGACGCTGCGGCTTCCCGCCCAGCGCATACGTCTCGGCTGCGGCAGGAAAACGGCGGGCGCGGACATCCGACGCATAAGCCGCTACCGATGCCGAAATGACACCCTTTAGGTCCCCGTAACGGCGGACAAACTTGGGCGTCCACTCGAAAAGGCCGAGCATGTCGTCGGTAACCAGGATCTGGCCGTCGCACTGGGCCGAAGCGCCAATGCCGATGGTGGGGGCCTTCACCGCGGCCGTGATCTCCGGCGCCAGGGTCTCGTCAACGCCTTCGACCACGATGGCGAACGCACCCGCTGCGTCGGCAGCTTTGGCCTCCGCCAGAACCCGCGTGCGCTCTTCCTTTGTTCGGCCCTTGGCGCGGAATTTCCCGTCCACGTTCACCGCCTGCGGCCGAAGCCCCACGTGCCCCATGACGGGGATCCCGCGCTCAACCAGATAAGCGATCGTGTCGCCTACATAGGTGCCCGCCTCGACCTTCACCGCCTGAGCGCCGGTTTCCTTGAGGATGCGCGTGGCGTTGGCGAAGGCGAGCTCGGCGCTGGCCTCATAAGAGCCAAACGGCATGTCGACGACCACCAGGGCATGCTTGGAGGCCCGCATCACGGCTTGGCCGTGCATGATCATCATTTCCATGGTCACGCCGACGGTGTTCGGCAGCCCGTGGACCACCATGCCAACGCTGTCGCCCACGAGAAGCAGGTCGCAGTGGGGATCGAGGATTTCGGCCATCGGCGCGGTGTAGGCGGTCAAACACACGACCGGCTCACCGCCTTTGCGGCTGCGAATGTCGGGCGCTGTCACGCGGCGGGTGATGTTGTGCTGGGACATGGTCAGCCTCCCGGGAGCGCCAAAAAGCGTTCGGAGGTCAGCCGTTTAGGCGCTCGGATGAGCCCGATCCAGCTTGATCTCCTGTCGGGAGCTTAGTCTTGTGCGTTGCGGAAAGCCACCGCACCGGCAGCCACTGCGGCCGTCACCAGCAGCACTTGGCTGAGGCCTGCGCCCAGCGATTGAACGACGTCGGTAAATGACACCGAGGGGCCACCGCTCATCGCGCCGTGCACCCGCGCAAGCTCAAGGCCAGCCGTCGCCGCGACCTCAGGGCCAAGCACTGACGCTAGCGCATAGAGACCGTAAGACACCGCCGCCAAGCCGACGCCGAGGCCAGCCATCTGCATCCCAAATCGGGCCTGCGCAGCTTTCTCCCGCTTCGCGACGCGATGCGTCACCGCAACCGTAAAGCCATCATCGGCCGGTTCGTGCGCTTCCGCGAAGGAGCGTTTCAGGAGGGCGTCGAATTCACTCATTATGCCGCCTCCAACATGCGGCGAAGCTTTTCCGTTCCCCTTAGAACGTGGGACTTAACGGTGCCAAGGGGAAGCCCCGTCATATCGACGATCTCAGAATGACTCAGTCCCTCACCGTGATTCAAGGTCACACACAGCCTTTCCGCGTCAGAAAGCTTCGCCATTGCACGTTCCAGGTCAATCTTAGCGCCCGCTTGGTGTTCCGGGGATGAATCCTCGGAGGCAATTGGTGACGCATCGTCAATTTCCTCGAATATTGCCTTCTGCTTCCGTCTCGCCATCAAGAAGGTCGTCACCGCGATCCTTCTGAACCATCCAGGAAACGCCGCCGGCGTCTCCAAATCTCGCATCCGGTCCCAGGCCTTCATAAACGCGTCCTGAGCCAAATCATCCGCTTCCGCCGCGCTCTGGCACATTCGCCTGAGGAGAGCCCTGGCCCAGCCTTGCCGCCGGCGCACCAGTTCTCCGAACGCTGCCTGGTTCCTCGCCTGGGAGGCCACGATCAACGCAGCCTCCGTCGCCGAAGCCAGATCTGAGAACCCCCGCGCCGCCACGCGTCACCAATCTCAGCCTTTCTTTTTCGCTGAATAATCAACGACAGCCAGCAGGATGAAGGCGATCCCCAGGGCGCCCAGAATGGCCGCGGCCGTCATCATGCCGTCGCCTGAAAAGCCGGAGGGGTCAAAGCCGTTGCTCATCAGGCTCGCCACCACGAAACCTATGGCCAGCGCCAACAGAACCACGCCACTGCCAAGCGTGCGGCGCGGCCGGTCTGGCTGATGCTTTTGCGTCTCGGTAAGCTGATGCAGCAGCGCCGGATCAAGCTGCTGACCCTTTTCCAGGGCCTGCGAGATCAGCGCGTGCGCCGATTGCTTGGTCTTTTCCTTGAGCCAGATCGGCACCAGGATGACAGCTGCCAAGAAAACAAAAAATGTAAACGGAACAAATACTTCGGCGTCCATCACTTAACTCCATAGGCCCATGTCGAGGGCCTGCCCCATTGCAGACATAGATGCGCGGAGTCGGCGGTCTGGATGCAGGCCCTTAGGTCCTTTGCAGCCGCCCCCGGAACCTGCGCGCGCCTCCGAATACCACCACCAACCCCGCCGCGGTCAAAAGCGCCAACATCCCAGCCTCCGGCGCGGCATTGACCCAGAACCCTAACCCCAACGCCGCCGAAGCCGCCATCGCCGAGATGCCCGCGCCGCGAAGCAGGGCCGCGTGCCGCGCCGCCCGCCAGCGCTCCGCCTCCGCGCGCTCCAGCACGGCCAGGGTAAAGCGGGGATCACGTGAGGGCGCACGGTCCGCCTCGAAGGCGCGCATCAATCTGTCGTCATTACTCATCGCCGGCCTCCAGCGCGCGAAGCACTTTCTCACGTCCTCGCGTCACATGCGACTTCACCGTCCCAAGCGGCAGATCCAGGATCGCAGCCGCCTCGCCGTGCGAAAAGCCTTCGCCCAAACACAGCGCCACCGCCGCGCGTTGATCCTCCGGCAGCGCCGCCATCGCCGCGGCAAGCGCCAACCGATCCTCGATGGGCGCCACCGCTGCGCACGCAGACTGCTCAAGCCATTGCGCGTCTCGCGTGGCGGCGCGTCCGCGCGCGCGGCGCGCATCGCGCGCTAAGCGATAGCCGATACCGCACACCCACGACGCAAAGCTCGAGCGGCCCTCAAAGCGCGAAAGTCGCGACCAAGCGACCACGAACGCCTCTTGTGAAAGGTCGTCAGCGTCGCTCCAATCCCCGGTGTAGCGCCTCAGGAAGCCGCGCACCTTTTGCTGCGCTTGGTCGACCAGCGCCGCGAAAGCGCGGCTTTCGCCGCGTCGTGCGGCCGCGATGAGGCGCTCTTCCTCATCGCCCCTCATTGGAAGGCTTGTCCCGATTGCGGCCCGGACGGAACAGCGCCAGCAACAAGCAGCCGATCGCCGACGCCACCATCGTTACGCCGATGACGAGGAACGGCATACGCGGCTCGCCCGTCTCGGCGCTGGGCATCACGCCGTAGGCAAGCAAGAAGCCAATGCCGAGCGCGGTGAACACAACCACCTCGGTCCATGGCGGCTTGTTGTTCAGGTCGCTCGAGCTCTTACGCAGGATCTCGTAGATTTCCGCCGGTGGCTCGCGGCCCGCTTCAATGGCGGTCTTTATCACATCCATCGCCTGCTTGCGCTGATGATGCTCGAGCAACGACACCCAACCTTGCCCCACCATTCCAACCACTACGGCGGCGAAGATGAAGAAGGCGATTCCAAATTGGTCCATCGAACGCGCTCCTGGCTTTGCCAATAGGTAGCCGCAGGAAGGGGCGATGGATGCAGTGATTTGAGCGCTAAGGCTTCGCGACCGTGCTGGCGGCGGTCTGACCGAAGAGCGCCTTCGCCGCTTCTTTCAGCTCAGCGGAGCCGGGCGCGGGCGGAGACCGGCGCAGCTCTGCGCCAACGGCGAAGCCGCGTTGCACTGCCGGCCGCGCCGCGATGCGGTCAAGCCAAGCCTGCAAGCGCGGGAAATCCTCGAGGGCTTGTCCGAATAATCCGGCCAGTTTGACCCATGGGTAAGTAGCGATGTCGGCGATCGAATAATCGCCGGCGAGATAGTCACGCCCGTCGAGCCGTCGATCGAGCACGCCGCAAAGACGGTTCACCTCGTTGTTGTAACGCGTGACGCTATATTCAATCTTGCTCGGATCATCGACGAGCCCCGGCGCGTAGTTCTTGAAATGGCTGGCCTGGCCAAACATCGGACCAACGCCGCTCATCTGCCAAAAAAGCCACTCATCCACCGCAACCCGCGCGCGTTCATCTTTTGGATAAAGCTTGCCGGTCTTGCGCCCAAGGTACTGAAGGATGGCGCCGGACTCGAAAACGGAAATCGGTTTGCCGTCCGGACCATCCGGATCGACGATCGCGGGCATGCGGTTGTTCGGTGAGATGGCCAGAAACGCAGGCTTGAATTGTTCGCCTTTACCAATCGCGACCGGCTTCATCACATAGGGAAGTTCAAGCTCTTCCAACGCGACCGAAATTTTCCAGCCGTTCGGGGTCGGCCAGAAATAAAGCTCAATCGGTTGCGTCATGGGGCGTCCTTGCTTTCGCCCAAGGTGGGCAATTCACGTCGTGCAGGCAACCAGCGGCCCCTTTAGCTCTTCTGCGCTGCGTTTCAGCCTGGATAATGTTTTTCACAAACTGGTGAAGTTGAGCCGTTCCCCCAGTTTGTGGCGCCAAGGTTAGTCATTGCGCTTGGTTTGACAAACACTGTCACAAACTGATGTTTCGGCGGAGGATTCATTCAGCCAGAGTTCAGCGACGCCATCCCATCTTGCACGCACTGAGGGAGCAGAAGCCGCGCCAGGGAGTTGGCTCGGTGGAAGCAGGAAGGAAGGACGAAGATGAAACGTATCGCTCTAGCTGCGATCGCTGCGGCGACCTTCGCCGCCCCGCTCGCGATTTCCACGCCAGCAATGGCTGACGATCATCGTGGCCGCCATGAGCGTGGCTGGGATCGTCACGACCGCGACTATGACAACCGCGATGACCGCCGTGACGAACGACGCGCCTATCGCGAAGGCCGCCGTGACGAACGTCGTGCCGATCGTTGGGATGATCGCCGCTACAACGGCTATCATTATCAAGGCCGCTGGCACTACGGCCCGCCGCCGCGCCACTATCGCGATGTCCGCTACGATTATCGTAGCTGGCGCCGTGGCGACCGTCTGCCGGCCTATTATCGCGATCGTTACTACGACGTAGATTATCGCGACTATCGCCACCTCCGCCCGCCGCCGCGTGGTTATCGCTACTACCGCGATGACCGTGGCGACATCATCCTCGCCGCGATCGCGACGGGCATCATCGCGAGCGTGATCCTCAACAACTAAGGATACACGCCTCGCTTAAGCCGCCCCGGAGGTTTCCCCCCGCCTCCGGGGCGGTGCTTTATCAAGCAAACGAAAAGCCGCCTCCAGGCGGCTTTTTTTTCTGCGCTGACAGACATTTTTGTCCGCTTTGCCGCCCCTGCTGCTGAAAACGAAAATTGTTGCGCCGATGTGTGTCAGGCGGGCTCGCTGACACAGCTTGGCGCCGACGCCTTGATTTGAGGGCTTTTCGTTCAGCGGACCCTCAGCGCCAGCACCCTACCTTCCACGCAAGAGGAACGCAGAAACCCTCTACAAACCTCGAGAGCTTCTCGCGGTACGACTGGAAGGAACATCCCATGAAACCCATCGCAATGGCCGCGCTTGCAGCAGCGACGTTCGCTGCGCCGATCGCCCTCGCCGCACCGGCCTATGCCGATCCGCCGCGCCACGAACGCGGCGACCGCGACAACGACCGCGGTGAATACCGCGGCGACCGCAACGATCGCCGTGACCGCGATTGGGACCGCCGTGACGACCGCCGTAACGAACGTGACGCCTATCGCGATGGCCGCCGTGACGAACGTCGCGCCGACCGATGGGACGATCGCCGCCACAACGGCTACATGTCGAACGGCCGCTGGTATTATGGCCGCCCGGGCGCCGATGTTCGCGACGCGCGCTACGAGTATCGCCAATGGCGCCGTGGCGACCGTCTGTCGAACTACCACCGTGGCCGCGTGCAACGCGTCGACTATCGCCGCGAACACCTGCGCGCCCCGCCGCGTGGCTACCACTACGTCCGTGACGATCGTGGCGACATCATCCTCGCCGGCATCGCCACCGGCATCATCTTGAGCGTGATCCTCGCCAACAACTAAGGCGAGCCGCTCACAGACCGCCCCGGAGCTCCCTCCCCCCGGCTCCGGGGCGGCGCTTTGTTTACGATCACGAAACCAAACGCGCGCACCTTCGCTCTCTCGGAGGTGCGCGCATGCTTGTGTTCATTTGGATGTGTGTGATGACGCAAGCGTTCATGCCGGGCGGCCTCGCCATCGCGCAGGCACACGCGACCGCGTACGAAGCGCGCCTGCGCGCCGAGTTGGACAACCCGCCGCTCATTGGCGCCGCCAGCCACGTGGCGCGCCCATTGCGCCCGCTGAAAGCGCTCGCGGCTTAAACGCCGAGCTTCTTCTTCAGAATCTCGTTGACGACCGCCGGGTTGGCCTTGCCGCCCGTGGCCTTCATCGTCTGACCGACCCACCAGCCGAACGCTTTCGGGTTCTTCTGCACGTCCGCGACCTTGTCGGCGTTGGCAGCCATCAGATCGTCGATGGCCTTTTCGATCGCGCCGGTGTCGGTGACCTGCTTCAGGCCTTCGCGCTCGACGATCGAGCCCGGCGCGTCGCCGGTTTCAAACATCTTGGCGAACACGTCCTTGGCGATCTTGCCGTTGATGGTGCCGTCCGTGATCAGATCAAGCAGCCCGCCCAGCGCCTCGGCCTTCACCGGCGACGCTGACAGCTCCAGCCCCGCTTTGTTCAACGCCGCCGCGAGTTCTTGCGTCACCCAATTCGCCGCGGCCTTCGCGTCGCGGCCCTTGGCGACGGTTTCAAAGTACGCAGCGGCTTCCGTGTCACCCGAGAGCACGCGCGCGTCGTAAGGCGTGAGCCCGTAATCGGCCATGAACCGCTTCTTCTTCGCGTCCGGCAATTCCGGCAGCGATTTGCGGATGTCCTCGATCCACTTTTCATCCAGCACCAGCGGCAGCAAATCCGGATCGGGGAAGTAGCGATAATCGTGCGCGTCTTCCTTCGAGCGCATCGTACGCGTTTCGCCGGCGTTCGGATCGAATAGACGCGTTTCCTGATCGATTTTGCCACCGTCTTCGAGAATGCCGATTTGACGGCGGCTCTCGTACTCGATCGCTTGCATCATGAAGCGCGTCGAGTTGACGTTCTTGATCTCGCAACGCGTGCCCCAGTCGCGCGTCCCTGCCTTGCGCACCGAGACATTCACGTCCGCGCGCATGGAGCCTTCCTCCATGTTGCCGTCGCAGGTGCCGAGCGCGCGCACGATGGCGCGCAGCTTGTTGAAATAGGCCGCAGCCTCTTTCGCCGAGCGCATATCCGGCCGCGAGACGATTTCCATCAAAGCGACGCCGGAGCGGTTCAGATCGACAAACGTCTCCGTCGGCGACAGATCATGGATCGACTTGCCGGCGTCTTGCTCCAGATGCAGCCGCTCGATGCGGATCGTGAGTGGCTCCTCGCCGTCCGGCTCCACTTCGATCTCGCCTTCGCCGACGATCGGCATTTGGAATTGCGAGATTTGGTAGCCTTGCGGCAAGTCGGGATAGAAATAGTTCTTCCGATCGAAGCGGCTCTCGCGATGGATCTCGGCGTTGAGGCCGAGCCCCGTGCGGATCGCCTGCTCGACGCAGAATTTGTTGATCACCGGCAACATGCCCGGCATCGCCGCGTCGACGAGCGAGACATGCGCGTTCGGCTCGCCGCCATAGGCCGCGCTCGCGCCCGAAAACAGCTTCGCGTTCGACGTCACCTGCGCGTGGACTTCGAGCCCGACAATGATCTCCCAATCGGACTTCGCCCCCGACACAAGCTGGTCAGGGCGGGCGTTGCGAATGTCTAGTTCAGCCATGGCCCCGATCTAAGGCGCTTGGCGACGGCATGCAACGGCGGCCAATCGCGCCCCGTTTGGGCATGCGTTATCCTTGTGGCCTGGCGGCGGAAAACTTGAACTCCACGCGTGGGAGTCCGGGGCGCGCGATCCGCGCTGAGTGGTCTCTGTTAGGGTGCGCTGAACGTCTCCGTTCAACGCCGCGCGCTTCGCGCGCCCCGTTCTTCGATCGTTTTTCCCGGCTTGGGACCGAGGAGTTGTACAAGGCCGCTTGCGCGGCTCGCCTCCTGAACGATGGACCTTCCGGCTTCACGCGCCATCGACACGTGTTACGCCTTGGGGCTTAGCTCCATGCCCTTTTTGCCGGTGCTGGATGCAGCGTTTCCGTGACGCTGGGCCTTTCGGTTTCACTCCCCGAAAGCAGAACCATCCCGACCGATCCTCACACCCTTCGAAGGTTCGGACGTCTCCGAAGGCTCCTTGTGTGAGGCGGAGCAATGATACGGGCGGCGCAAGTCGGTCGGATAGATTTCGCGGGAATGATTGTGTTTCAGCGATTTGCGCGCGGAATTTGTTGGATAGACCGCGCTTATCCAGCATGTCTCCGAGAACCGCCGGCTTCCAGCCGGCATACCTGTTGGAACCTTCTCGGACGGCGCCAAGCTGAACCTGCGTACCAGCTGGAAGCCGGCGGTCCCCGCAGTTTTATCCTCAGTCATTCCGGGCGAAGCGAAGCGGAGACCCGGAACCCAGGGCCACAAGCGCGTCGTTTGCCCTGGGTTCCGGATCGCGCTTCACGCGTCCGGAATGACTGAGTGTCTGTTTTTCGCCGAGAGCGGACACTACACAGGTTGCGCCGCAAGCCATTCCGAGAACTTCGTTGGCTTCCAAAGGTCGTGAGGATCGCGTTGGCGAACCTGCTCCAGAATGGCCTCGGACCTTTGCACGAAATTCTGTGGCTGACGGAGCCAAACCAGTGCGAGTGCCCGCAGCGCTGTAGCCGACACCGATGGATATGCCCATTCCGGCGAGCTTAAGGATTCGATGTTTTGCTCGATCTGGGTGCTCGTTGTCGCGGAGCAAACTCCAAATTCGGCGGCCAGCTTTTCGAGAAAAGCGCTGGGCTCGTCGCCATGGTCCAAGCCGCGATTTGACCCCTTACTTCCATCGATTCTAAACGTCAGTTGCGGAAATCGTTTCAGGCCGCGCGGAAAAAACTTCTGCGATCCGATGAGTTCGAATCGTTCAAGACAGTCCTCTACGCTTGGCAGACGACAACCAGTTTCGACGACAAAAACTCGCCGTTTCCCAGGCTCGTGCGCGCCGACACACCAAAAGCCAACTTCTGACTGATCAGTCTTGGTTACGAGAAGCGATGAGCGCGCCTCAGGCACGGCAATTTCAGTAAACTCGGTCGCGGGAAATCGATCCCGAATACACTGAACAAGGTCACGCAATGTGCTTACGGCGCGCATGCTGGATCAATAAGGCGAAAGCCTGCTTCGGGCCAATCTCAGACTCCCCAAAAACAAAAACCCCCGCCGAAGCGGGGGCTGGCCGAGGGGATTGGCCTAGGGAACGTGTTCGGTCAGCGGCCTTGCGGCCAGACCGTGAAAATCACCAAACAGTCGCGCCGACGCCGCCATCCATTGTCATGGCGCCGTTGAACGTCGTTTCGCGGCGCGCTTGGCGGGTTTCGGTGTCGCGCACGAGCGCTTGCTTATCGCCCGCACCATAGCGCCGGAGCAGCGAACGTTCGTTGCATGGACGGCGCGCGATCTGCGGCCGGCAGGCGACGCGCCCGCCTTCGTACCAAAGCGCTTCACCTTGGGCGCAGTCGGTCGAGAGGCCGTCAACGGTGTAGCGCATCCGCGTGCCGGCGACGCAGCGATAAATTTCGCCACGATAATCGGTCGGCACGTCGCGCCCGCCAAACGTTTGCGATGCGGGGTGCGGATTGTCGCTCGTGTCCACGCAGATCGCACGGATCAGTAATGAGCGCTCCCGGGCGATGGTTTCCATTTCGATCGCGGAGTCGGTCACCGCGAATGCCGAACTCGTGACCGCGGCAGCGGCGCCGCCGCCGTCAACGATCATGTTCTGGCGGATGATGGTGTCGCCGGTGCGGGCGTTCGCGATAGCGATGGCCGTCGCGCTCGCCTGCGCCGAAGCGCGCGCGCCTGCGTTCACCACGACAATATTCGGCGGCGGCACGTTTGGCGGCGGCACAACGATCGTCGGCGGCGTGCAGCGGTTGCAATGCTGCGGCGGGGGCGGCTGGTTGCAGCCCGAATGACATGCCGGCGGCGGCGGGCGCTGGCAGCCATTGCAATCGAAAGCGTTGGCGTCCGTCGGCAACAAGAAAAAGCCGAGCGCCGCAATCCCAAACGCAATCGCCGCCAATATGTACCGTGTTGGAACGGCCATGGAGCGTCTCTCCTGAAACTCCCCAGCCATGGTGCAGCAACCGGGCCAAGCTTCGCCCTCAACGGGAAAACCGACCTCTGCGGCGCATTTGCCGAGGCCCAGCCCTTGCGTCTCAACGCTTCGCGCTGGGGAGCGCTCGGAAGGACGCGGCGTCAGTAACCATCATGATGGGCGAAGAGACATTTCATCCCGATACGCGCGCGCTGCTCGCGTACGGGCGCACGCTCGCCGGAACGGGCGCGCCCAACCCGCGCAAGCACGGCCGCGCCGATCAAGTGCTCGAGCGCCTGTTCGTGATTGAACGCGCGCGCGATAATCGCTGGCCCATCCGCACCTTCGGCGCCGACCTGGTTAAGGTGTTTGGGCGCGACATGAAGGACCACGACTTCGCGCGCTTCTGGCTTGAACCTGATCTTGCGCTCGTCATGGCGCTGATTGATTCCTGCGCGGCCGCGGGCGAGCCTGGCATTGCCCGTGTCACCGCCGAAACCGCGTGCGGCAAAATCCTGGGTGCGGAAATCCTAATCACGCCGCTCAAAGTGGAGCAGGCTTTAGGTGAACGTTATCTCGGCCTCTTCCAGACGCTCGGCGGCGAAGCTTTCCTGGACGCGCGCCCGATTCAGCGCCTGCGCCTCGGTTCGCTCCACCCACCGCAAGCAAAGACGCCGAAAGGCGTGCGGCTGGTGGTTTCAAACACCTAGTCGACGGCGAAGGGCGGCGGGCGCATCTGCGCCAAACACGCCGGATTAACGCGTTGCAGGTCGGGGTTGTCGTAAAAGCCCTGCACCAGCGGATCGAAACAGGTGCTCACATTGCTCAGTCCGCCGTTGGTGTGCGCGGCCGCTGGGATGAGAAACTGGCGCGCGTTCGGCAGCGCACGCTGCGCTTCCGCCGCCCATTGTGGCGGCGTCACCGGGTCGATGTAGCCAGACAGTAACAGCACCGGCGCGCGCACTCGCCGTAAGCTCGGCGCGCGATCAGAAGCGCGGCGGCTGCTCCAATCGCTGCACGCCGCACGTTGGAAACGAAGGCGGTAGTCACCGAACGAAGTCGATCGCGCCTGCCGCGCGGCGCTTTCGTATTCCATCCGCAGAATGCTTTCCGCGCATGTGATGGACAGATAAAGACCTTCGGAGAACGTCAGCGGGTCGGGCTGCGGCAATGGCGCGGCCGATGGGGCAGTATCCGGTTCGAGACCATCGCGCGCTGCGTTGTGGATCACCTTCGGGGTTTGGCGCGCGCCCGCCGGCGAGTACATCGCACGGCGCACTTGCTCCATGAACATCTCGCGGCGCGGCGAACGTTCGCTTGACGGCAAACGCGCCAGCGCCCGGTCAAGGTCGCCTGGCAGGTCGGGATAGGCCGCGTGGCAAGCGGCATCCGCGGCGCATTCAGCGAACACGAGACGCAGAGCCCGTTCAGCCGCGACCGCATGTTGTCTCGGCGGCATCGCCCACCAAGGTGCTGCGCCCACAAGCACCGCTGCGCGCACGCGTGCCGGCGACATGCCCATGTAATAGAGCGACAGGGTTGTCCCGTAGGATGCTGCGTAAATATCGATCTGTTCGTGCCCGAGCGTGGCGCGCACCACGTCAATATCGCGCGCCGACGCCGCCGTCGTGTAGAGGGAAAGATCGGCGCCGACTGAAAGCGCGTCGCGGCAGCGCGCGACGCTTCCCTCTGGGTACATGGGATCGGCCGGGTTGGGCGCAAACGAAATTTCTGGGCAATGCAGCGGGTTCGACGATCCCGCTCCGCGCTGATCGAACAACACGACGTCGCGGCGTTGGCGATAAAGAGCGCCCTCGCCAAGATAGAAGCCAATGCGGCGCGTCGCCGGCGAACCCGGCCCGCCATCAATGAAATAGAGAGGCGCCGCGTGGGGCTGCGGCGTCACAGCTGGGATGATCACCACATGCAGCGAGATTAAGCGTCCATCCGGGCGCGTGTGATCTTCCGGCGTCAGAATGCGCCCGCAGCGCACTTGGCCTTCAAAACGCTGATCCAGACACGGCGCCGGCTCAAAGCCTGACGCAAAGATTGGCGCTTCGGGCGCCGTTGCGCATCCAGCCAACGCCACCAAACCCAATAGCCAATGCCGCATAGCCGCCCCGCCCGTCGCCACGGCGCGAATTATCGTCGGCCGCCCGCCGTCAGCAATGCCACCGCGACGAAACGCGGTTCACTTCTTCGCGGCTTTCAGGCTGATTTCGACGCGGCGGTTCTGCGCCCGGCCCCATTCGTCGGCGTTCGAGGCGATCGGCTGCCACTCGCCCATGCCGCGTGCGGCCAAGCGTGAATAGTCAACACCGTATTCCCTGAGCATGGACCCAACGGCGCGCGCCCGCCGTTCCGACAAATCCTGATTGTAGCCATCTGAACCCACTGCATCGGCGTGGCCCACGATCTCGACGCTCATCCCCCGATGCTGATTGAGGGTCCGCGCGAGGGACGTCAGACGCGGCAAGAACTCACGCCGTACGTACGCTTGATCAAAGCCAAAAGTGATGTCCGAAGGCATGACGAGGCGGATTTCGTCTGGCGCAACTCGTTCCACCGCGACACCTGCCGGCGCCATGTCGGAACGAAGCTCGGCCTCGGCGCGGTCCATTTCCTGAGGCGTCTGCGCGGCGGCCACGCCCGTAAGCGCAAACACTGCAACGACAGCGACAATAAACTGGCGCATCGGAATCTCCCCTGCGCCAAAAGCTGGTCCCGGCTTATGTCAATTTCGCGGCTGCCCTGCGGGCCATCGCGCCGTCCAGCGTTAGAAACGCAAACGCGCCGATCACGAAAGCGAGACTGAGGCCCGCGACATTGAGCCAAAGCTCCGGCCACGTAAGCGTCGTGGGGTCCATGAAGAAATAGGCGTAGAAGCCGTCGAACTGGCCGCGCGTCAGCGCGTAAGCGGCGTAAGATGTAGGCCAGAGCGCACAGAACAACGCGTCGCGCCATGTGTGGTGACCGTGCGGACGCAGCAACCAGTAGAGAACGCCAAGGATGGGCGCGGCGTCGTGAACGCCAAGGTCAGCGATCTTCTGCAGCCCCTGCGGATTCCAACGCGACGCCAGAAGCAAATTGTACACAACGCCCACGAACGTGATCGACACCGCCATCATCAACTCGATGCGCGGCGCGTTCAGGCCGCGCTCGTCTCCCGGCTTCAACGCCCCGCGTGCCAGCACCGCGAAGACCAGCGAATTTGTTAAGATGGTGAAGTAAGCGAAATAGCGCCACACGGCTTCGGCGACGGTCGCACCTTCAGCAGTCATGTTGCGGACAATCAGGTAAAGTTGCAGCGCGAGCGCCGCGCCCACCACCCCTGCCCCAATCGTCGCGACCCAGCGCGCAGCCTTCATCCCACCCATGCGGTCAACTAAACGCCACCGCGACCGTGTCCGCAAGGTGGACGCCCGGGGATGCTTGGCGTTGAATGCGACTCGCCCAGGGGGAAACGATGAGTGAAGACGCCGCCGCGCTGCCGAAGCACCATAAGGCCACGTCTGACGAGAAACTCGTCATCGGCGCGTCATCGCTCGGCACTGTGTTCGAGTGGTACGATTTCTACCTCTACGGGTCTCTGGCCACCTACATCTCGGCGCACTTTTTTTCGGGCGTCAACGAAACAACCGCGTTCATCTTCGCGCTCGCCGCGTTCGCCGCCGGCTTTGCAGTGCGCCCGTTCGGCGCGCTCTTGTTTGGACGAATCGGCGACATTGTCGGCCGCAAAAACACGTTCCTGGTGACAATGGCGATCATGGGGCTCTCGACATTCGTCGTCGGCCTGCTGCCCGGATACGACCAGATCGGCGTCGCCGCGCCAATCATCCTCGTCGCAATGCGCTTGCTTCAAGGGCTTGCGCTCGGCGGCGAATATGGCGGCGCCGCGACGTACGTCGCTGAGCACGCGCCCAACAACAAGCGCGGCCTCTATACAAGCTGGATTCAAACCACCGCCACGCTAGGCTTATTCCTGTCGCTCGCGGTGATCATGCTCACCCGCACGCAACTCTCGGCGGAAGATTTCGCCGCGTGGGGTTGGCGCATTCCATTTCTGGCGTCGATCATTTTGCTGGTCGTGTCGCTTTGGATTCGCCTCCAGCTGAACGAGAGCCCCGTATTCCAGCGCATGAAGGACGAGGGCTCGACTTCAAATGCGCCGCTCGCGGAATCGTTCACGCGGTGGCCCAACCTCCGGCTCGTGCTAATCGCGCTGTTTGGCGCGGTCGCTGGTCAAGCCGTCGTTTGGTACACGGGGCAATTCTACGCGCTGTTTTTCCTCGAACGGATGCTGAAGGTCGACGGCCTCACGGCCAATGCGATGGTCGCCATCGCGCTGCTGATCGCAACACCCTTCTTCATCTTTTTCGGCTGGCTATCCGACAAAATCGGCCGCAAGCCCATCATTCTCGCCGGCTGTGCGCTGGCGGCGCTGACTTATTTTCCGCTCTTTAACGCGCTCACCGCAGCCGCCAACCCGATGCTCGCGCACGCCCAAAGGGTAGCGCCCGTGACGGTGTCCGCCGATCCCGCGACCTGCTCGTTCCAGTTCGATCCGGTCGGGCGCAATCGGTTCGACACACAATCCTGCGACGTCGCGCGCGCGTTCCTCAGCCGCGCCGGGGTGAGTTACAACAACAACCCATTGCCACCCGGCTCGATTGCGCACATGCAGATCGGCGGCGCTATCGTGCCAGCGCCGGACGTAGCCCCGCTGGCCGGGGAAGAGCGCACTGCGGCGATTGCCGACTTTCAAACACGCGCGCGCGCAGCGCTCGACGCCGCCGGCTATCCGGCGGCGGCCGACGACGCGTTGATCAACAAGCCGCTCGTGGTCGGTATTCTCGCGCTGCTCGTCTTCTACGTGACGATGGTCTACGGCCCGATCGCCGCGCTGTTGGTGGAACTTTTTCCGCCGCGCATCCGCTACACGTCGATGTCGCTGCCGTATCATATCGGCAATGGCTGGTTCGGCGGCTTTTTGCCGACAACCGCGTTCGCCATCGTCGCCGCGACCGGCAACATCTATTCTGGACTCTGGTATCCCATCATCATCGCGGTGGTGACATTGGTGCTGGGCCTGGCGCTGCTGCCGGAAACCCACAAACGCAATATCGACGCTTGATTACTTCATCCCGCGCACAGCGTTGAAACTGAAAATCCAATCAGAGCGGCTCTTCAGGATTCCGTCGCGACATGTGAGGATCAAACGGTCGTCCTCGATACGGCCGCGATAGTTGATTTCGCCGTCGGGGACCTTGTCGTTGTACAGCGGCGCCGACTTATCCTGCTTCAAATGAAACGTGAATTCGATGCGCTTGTCGGTGATCGAATAAGCGCCGTCCGCATTCCAGGGGCCAGCGCGGAAGCCCTTCACCAACCACTTAGCCACATCGTCGGCCGGCGCGGTGCTCGTGGTGCGCAGCACAACGCCGTCTGGGTAAAAGCGCAGATAGGCTGTGACCCCATCTACGCGGTGGGCCATGCTGACCGCGCTATAAAGGCCGTCAAACCGAACGGGAGATTTTGTCGTCATGGCGGCGTCCATAGCCGCGAAAGCGGCCCTGGTCCACCCGCCAGCCTATACCGCGACCCGTTCGTCTTCCGCGATCGGCGCATGATCCTGGGGTAGCGGCGGGGGGCCGCGGAGCAGGTCGGAGAGCTTTTCCGCGATCATAATCGTCGGCGCATTGGTGTTGCCCCCGATCAGGGTGGGCATCACGCTCGCGTCGATGACGCGCAGGCTATCGATGCCGCGCACGCGCAGCTCTTCGTCAACAGGCGCTCTGGCGTCTACGCCCATCCGCACCGTACCGACCGGGTGATAAATGGTCTCGGCGTTTTGCCGTATCCAAGCGTCGATCTCCGCATCGGTGCGGACGTTCTCGCCGGGCCGCATTTCCGGCCCCCGCAGAATGTCCAGCGCTTGGCGCCCGCAAATGTCGCGCACCATGCGCACGCTGTCACGCATCGTGCGGCGGTCATTCTCTTCGGCCAGGTAGCGGGGATCGATCGCAGGCGGCGCAAACGGATCGCGCGATGTGAGTGTCACCGTGCCTTTGCTCTCGGGGCGCAACTGGCACGCGTGAATAGTAAACCCATCGCGATCCGCCTTCACGCGCGCATGGTCGATCATCGCCGCGTTCACGAGATGTAATTGAATGTCAGGCCGATCGAGCTCACCGCGCGACTTCAAGAATGCGCCCGCGTGCAAATGATTGGTTCGGCCGTGACCTTGTTTGGTGAACAGATATTGCAGCCCGATCATGGGCTGCTTGATGCCCTTGGTTTTTGAAAACATCGAGATGGGCTTGGTCATCTCGTGGATGATCGAAACGTCGAGATGGTCCTGCAGATTGCGACCGACTTCGGGTAGATCGGCCTCAACTGGAATACCGAGCTTCTTCAGTTCATCGGCCGGCCCAATGCCGGAGAGCAACAGCAATTGCGGCGATTGGAACGCGCCGCCTGCGAGCAACACTTCACGCTGCGCAAAAATGCTCTGCACCGGCTTGCCGGGCCCGGCGGAATATTCAACGCCCACCGCCACACCGCGCTCGATAATCAAGCGTCCCGCGTGCGCGTTGGAAATGATCTTCAAATTCGGCCGGATCGACGCAACGGGGCGCAGATAAGCCGCCGCCGCGCTCCATCGTTCACCATCCTTGATCGTCAGATGGTAGGGGCCAGCGCCTTCCTGCTGATGGCCATTAAAATCGCGCGTTACCGGAAAGCCTGCCTGTGCGGCGGCCTGAATGAACGCCTTGTAGACGGGATCGCCCGGGGGCCCGCGCGACACCCAGAGCGGACCACCCTCTGCATTCCATGCATCGGCGCCATCTTCGTGGTGCTGCGATCGTTTGAAGTACGGCAACACGTCGGCGTAGCCCCAACCCGTGAGGCCCATCTGGCGCCATTGATCATAGTCTCGTGCGTGGCCACGAATGTAGATCATGCCGTTAATGGAGGACGAACCACCCCAGCCGCGCCCGCGCGGTTGGTAAAGCCGGCGCCCATCCATGTGCGCCTGGGGAACAGTTTCAAAGCCCCAATTCGACGCCCCCTTAGAGGCGATCAGATTGCCGACACCCGCGGGCATCTTCACCAACAAGCCGGCATTCGCGCCGCCCGCTTCGAGGATCGCCACCTTTACGGTCGGATCCTCGCTCAGCCGGTTCGCCAGCACGCAGCCAGCGCTGCCCGCGCCGACAATCACATAGTCAAACCGCTCGCCGCTCTCACTGACCGCCAAGCGCGCCTCCCTTGATCATTGCCCGCACCTGACACCCGACACCCGCGGCCTTCAACCCCTGCCCTAAAGTCAAAGCTAAGGAAGTGTTTACGGTGAGCGTCCATTAAGGAAGCCATGAGCGCCTCTGTCCGCAAGCTTGACCTCGCAAATGCCGTCGAACGCCTCCGCGCCAACGCGGCGCTGGCTGGGCCAGAGCGCCGCCGGTTTCGGCGGATGCCGCTGGTCATTGGCGGGCGCATGCTCGATCCGCTTGGGCGCGAACATGATTGCCGCACCACAGACATCTCGCCTGGCGATGTGCGCCTTGCGGCGCCGATCCTTCCTGGCGTCGGCGACCGCATCGTCATTTACCTGGAAGGCCTCGGCCGTATGTCGGGCGCGGTCGCACGCAGGTGCGGCGAGGGCGAAGTCGCTGTGATTTTCGACTTCAGCGCCCACAAACGTGAAAAACTGGCCGAGCAACTCACCTTCGCCGTTAACAAAGATCAGCTCGGATTGTCCGATGCCCCGCGCATCATCGGCGAAGGCGTGCAGCGGGCGCGCATTGAAGTTGAAGGCCTGCCGGCGTTTGAAGGCGAAGTGCTCGATTTTTCCTTGACTGGCATGACCTTGAAGAGCCCGCGTACGCCGCCTTTGATCGGCTCCTGGGTTCGCGTCGGCGGCATATTCGGCCGCGTCGCGCGCGTCATCGATGGCGGTTTCGCAGTCGATTTCGAGGCGCGCGGACCGACGGCAGCTTAACCTCTACCCCAAATCCTAGCCGCGTAAACTTAACCCTAAATCCGTTTACCTCTTCGCCGGCATGGCGATTGCAGCTGGCTTCATTCGTGAAGCGCGCGAACTGCGCTTCGTGTCGAATTGGAGCCGATCGTGAGTGACGTCGCCGTTCCCGCCAACACCAATACGCCAGCGTCGCACTGGTGGGTGCAGGTGCGCGGACAGGCCTACGGCCCGTACGCGCTCGATCAATTGCATCGCTTTGTTGAAGAGGGCCGCATCCGCCCCGCGACGCCGGTTTCAGACAAACCCGAAGCCGGCTGGGTCGAAGCCCGCCGCGTCCCCGGCCTGCTTGCACCCTTGATGATGCCGAAAGACACAAAGGCCGACGCGGCCGACGAACTCGCCAACGTGTTTGTGTCGGCCGAGTTGCTCTCCGGCGCCTGGCCGCGTTTCATGGCGGCGATGAAAGGCATGGGCTCAGTCTGCGATCTCTCCCCTGGTCTGTGGCTAGTGCGCACGCGCTTTTCAGCGGGCGTGATCCGCAACACGTTGAGCCAAACGCTCGATCGCGGCGACCGCTTCGTTGTCATCGACGCAACCCGCGACCGTCTCGCTTGGTTTAACCTCGGCCCTGAGGTCGATGTGAAAATCAATCAGGTGTGGAACAAGTAGCGCGCGGTGCGCGCGATACTGCGACACAAATCGTACAAACATTTCACGTTCCCGTATGTCGCGCACAACCAGCGCTTCGTCGCGCCCGCGTGCCGCGTTTGTCGCGCCGTTCGCGCGTCTCGCCGCATCATTCACCATACGCCACCGTACCGCCTGATTTGAAAGGCGTCTTCGCTCCCAGGTGTGACGTCACCACTGGAGCAAGATACCATTATGAAAGCGCGTTACCTCACAGCAGCCGCGGCGATTCTTGCGGCGCTTTCCTTCACCGCGCCGAGCATCGCAGTCGCGCAAACAACTTCGGGCGCAACGAGCCAGCTTAACGCTGTCGCGCGCGCGCAAACAAAGCTTACAGAACTCGGCCTCTATAGCGGCGAAATCACCGGACGCATGAACCGCGCGACGGAACGTGCGCTCGACCGCTTCCAAAGCCGCAACAATCTCGAGCCCACCGGGACCCTCACCCCGGAAACGCTAAGCCTTCTCTTCAGAGAAGCTTAAGGGCGAGAAGCGCGCCGGCGGGGACCCGCACCCCTCGCCGGCGCGCGCACCTTATTCTGCCTTGCTTGCGCGCATGTCGCGTTTGTAGCGCCGCCAATTTTCCACGTAGTGCAACGCTGAGAATTTGATCAGCTGCTTTTGCTGATCCTCTAACGCCCGCGCCGCGCGAGCGGGCACGCCGGTCACCAGATGCCCTGGCTCGAACACCTTGCGCTCCGTCACCAAAGCATGCGCACCAACGAGGCATTGCGTGCCGATGCGCGCATGATTGAGCACCGTCGACTTGATGCCGATCAGCGCCTCATCTTCGATCGTGCAGCCATGCAGCATGACGTGATGGCCGATTGTCACGTTGGCGCCGATTGTCAGCGGCGCGCCCATATCGGTGTGCAGCACGCTGCAATCTTGAACGTTTGAATTCTCACCCACGATGATCGGCTCATTATCGCCGCGCAGCACAGCGCCAAACCAAACCGAGGCATTGCGCTTCAGCACCACACGCCCCACCAGAACCGCGTTTGGCGCTACCCAATAGGCTTCGGGATCCTCGACTTCGAGGTCGGCGTCGGCGAGCGCGTAAATCGGCATCGGGGCGGTCCTTCGCGAAATTTCTGTGACTGACGGCGTCTCTAACGCGTCGTTAACCGGCTTCCGTTGTCATGTGAACCATCGGATCAACCGGTCCGACCCGTCTCCATGAGGCTCAGCCTCTAAGTGGGGGAGAGCGTGGCCCAATTGCGCAAGCGCGCACAACGCCCTGGCTCACCGAGCCGCTCCGAAGCGGCCACCGAATCGACTCTCACGCATCATCCAAATCAGTTTTTCGACCCGCCCGCTTCCGGCAGCGGCGCGGCATCCTCCCCTGTCCGGTCCAAGAAGGAGATCGCAATGGCGAAACGCACCGCCAAGCGCAGGCAGAACGTCCGCGAAGGCGTACTGAACGTGCAGGAATTCCAACGTGAGGACCGCCGGACACGCAACCTGCAGGTTCTGGATGGTGGCTGGCAGCCGGCAAATGACGGCGGCCGCGACCAGGCCTTCGTCAAAAACGTCCGCCCGAAATCAAAGGGCCAGACCGCGCTCATGGAAGCGATCGACGCGCATTCACTCGTGCTGGCGCTCGGCCCCGCCGGCACCGGCAAAACCTATCTCGCGATCGCCAAAGCCGTCGAAGCGCTTGAGAGCGGCAAGGTCGGCCGCATCGTTCTCTCGAGGCCTGCTGTCGAAGCCGGCGAATCGCTTGGCTATCTGCCCGGCGCGATGGAAGACAAGCTCGCCCCCTATCTGCGCCCGCTTTACGACGCGCTCACCGATCGCCTTTCCGCCAAGCGCCTCAAAGCGCTCATGGCTGAAGGTCTGATTGAGATCGCGCCGGTCGGCTTCATGCGCGGCCGTACGCTCAACAACGCCTTCGTGGTCATCGACGAAGCCCAGAACTGCACTTACGGCCAGATCAAGATGCTGCTGACGCGTTTGGGCTGGCATTCGACCATGGTCGTCACCGGCGACCCCGCGCAAACCGATTTGTTGCCGGATTTATCTGGCCTTCACGCTGTCGCCGATAAACTCGAAAGCGTCGAAAACATCGCCGTCGTCCGCTTGGGTGACGTCGACATCGTCCGCCATCCTCTTGTCGCCAGCATGTTGGGAGTGTTGTAGCCGCATCTTCGCCGCGCGGGCGGCGTGTTGGAATTGGGTTTAATTCAACGAAATGACTCACGCCCCGGTTTGAAGCCGGGGCGTTTTTCTTTTGTTGGGAAATGGGCAATGGGCAACAGAGCGAAACTCGTCGTCATCCCGGCCGAGTAGAGCGAGAGCCGGGACCTGGGGGGTCGTAGGGCTCTTCGTTTGCCTCTGGGTCCCGGATGCCGCTTCGCGGCTCCGGGATGACGAGTGGGCTCACTCCCCGTCGAGATCGATATCGAGAATGCTCATCGTCAACACTTGGCCCTCGTCCTCATCCACCGACACCGTGCCGACGAACTCGCCATGCACATACACTTCCGCTGAATCCGTCTTGCGCGGACGCGCGCGCACGTCGAGATCGGCTGCATGCAGCACCTGGCGCAGCGCGCCCTGCAAACGAACGCGTTCCGGCTCGTCTATGGGCGCGTTTTTCTTGGCGCCGGGCGCGCGCGGCACGGCCAAGCTAATCGAATAACTCAATTCGCCCTCATCCTCGTCGCGCAGGAGTTCAGCGACCGATTTCCCGTCCACCAGCACATCGGCAAGGTCAGCGCTTTTCGACACCACCGACACGGTGGGCGAGCCGAGCAGCTTCGAGAGATAGGCGCCGAGGCGCGCGGTTTCGTTGGCGTTCACGGTGTGCGGTCCTTCTGGATAGACCCGCAAACTAGCCCGCGATTATGGCTAGGCCTAGTCGAAATCCCAATGGGTCGCCTGCCGCCGCAGATGTCGGCCAACCATAAACGCCGCCAGCCCCAACACGCCGAACGTACCAACGACCGCCAGGTAATCCCACATGCCGTCGTAGATCGCGCCCATCAGCGAAAACGGCGTAATCAGCGCGATCAGCACCAAGGCCACGCCGACCGCCGTGCCCGTCTTGATCAGCACATCGCCAAAATAATAATTGCGGTCGATCTCGCCGCGGGGGCGGCGTTGAGCTTTCTGCGGAGCGCGTTTGCGTTTGGCCATGCGCGCCAACTTAGCCGGATTCGCGCGCCGGCTTCGCCGTTCCGCCTAGCGAACGATCTCGAACTGGCCTGTCGCGCCCGGCAACGTCCACGTGCCAACAATGCGGCGATCCGAAACGACTTGGCCCGCGTACGTCACCGCATGCGACACGCCCCCGGCGCCGTCATAGGTTTTCAGCATCGCGAACTGCCCGTTGCGCACATTGCCCTGCAATGTCGCTTGCAAGAAGCGCGTGCTGTTGTCGCCGAAGGTGTTGGGCTCCGCCGACGACCCGACGAAATCACCGCCGGGCTGGCCATCGTCAAACGTGACTTGGAAACCTGTCCCGGCGCCATCGGCGCCCCAGAACGCACCCTGCCACACGCCGCTAAGATCAATGGCCTGCTGCGCCGACGCACCCGGCGCAAACGCCAACGCACCCGCGATCATCAGTGCTTTCGCGATCCGCATCGCACTCCCCTTTTTGCCGGGCAATCCTGGCCGATGAAGTCCAGCGCAAGCAAGACCAAACAGCGCCGCCCCCCTCAACCGAGTGTCACCACCATTTCGCGGGCTTGGCGCGGAAGTTCGCGGCTTTTTCCAAGGCAGCGCTGACGGCGAACACGCTCTCTTCGTCGAGCGCTTTGCCGATCACCTGCAAGCCAAGCGGCAAGCCGTTCGCATCGGTCGCCGCCGGCAGCGCAAGCCCCGGAAGGCCCGCGAGGTTCGCGGTCACCGTGAAGATGTCGTTCAAATACATCGCCACCGGATCGGCGCTCTTCTCGCCGAGCGCGAAAGCGGCCGACGGCGTCGCCGGCGTTAGAATAGCGTCGACACTCTCAAACGCATCGCGGAAATCTTGGGCGATGCGCTGACGCACCTTTTGCGCGCGCAGATAATAGGCGTCGTAGTAACCCGCGCTCAGCACGTAGGTGCCAATGAGGATACGGCGCTGCACTTCCTTACCAAATCCGGACGCGCGCGTGTTTTCATACGTCGCGTTCAAATCCTTGCCGTCGACGCGCGCGCCGTATCGCATGCCATCATAACGCGCGAGGTTGGACGACGCCTCGGCGGGCGCTACGATGTAATAGGTCGGCAGCGCATATTTTGTGTGCTTAAGCGAGATCGGCTTGATCTTCGCGCCAGCGTCCTTCGCCCATGCGATGCCTTGCTGCCAAAGCGCCTCGATCTCGGGCGGCATGCCATCGACGCGATATTCTTCCGGAACGCCGATCGTCATACCTTTGATCGACTTGCCGCACGCCGCGCGGAAATCCGGAAGCTTGTCGGGCAACGACGTTGAATCCTTCGGATCATGCCCGGCCATCGATTGCAGCAGCATCGCGCTGTCTTCGACGGTCTTGGCAATCGGCCCCGCTTGATCGAGCGACGACGCGAACGCCACCACGCCCCAGCGCGAACAGCGCCCGTAAGTTGGCTTCATCCCCACTGTGCCGGTAAACGCCGCCGGCTGGCGGATTGAGCCGCCAGTATCGGTGGCCGTCGCGCCCAGGCACAAATCCGCGCTCACAGCCGCAGCGGAACCGCCAGACGAACCACCCGGCGTGAGTTTTGCGTCCTCGTTGCCGCGCCGCCAGGGCGACACAACCGGGCCGAACTTCGACGTCTCGTTTGACGAGCCCATCGCGAACTCGTCCATGTTGAGTTTGCCCAACATCAGCGCCCCGTCGCCGAACAAATTCGCGGTGACTGTGCTTTCGTAAGTGGGTGTGAACTCGCCGAGCACGCCTGAACACGCCGTCGTGCGCACGCCTTCGGTGCAGAACAAATCCTTGATGCCGAGCGGCGCGCCCTCAAGCGGCCCAGCTTTGCCGGCGGCGCGCTTGGCGTCAGACGCCTTCGCGGCGGCGCGCGCCTTTTCGGGTGTCGTCACAACAAACGCATTCAAATGCGGGTTCGCCTTATCGATCGCGGCGATGAACGCGTCCGTAAGCTCAACGGAGGAGAATTGCTTCTTCTCCATGCCATCGAGCGCGTTGGCGAGAGTGAGGGAGGTCAGGTCGGTCATGTGTTTCGCTTCAATTTGAACTTCGTCATTCCGGACGCGCGGAGCGCGATCCGGAACCCAGGGGCAAACACGCAGCTGGCGGCCCCTGGGTTCCGGGTTCGGCCTGCGGCCGCCCCGGAATGACGATGATGTTTTGTGAACTCATGCGCTCAACGATTTCGCGTAGAACGCCGTCCAAGCGCTCGGCGGATAATCCAGCACCGGCTCGCACGGAACGAACGCGCCGCGTTCGTATACGCGCTTGGCGGCGTCGAAATTGGCGCCGGTTTCGAGCACGACGCGTGTCAGGCCTTCCTGTCGCGCCAGCGCTTCAATGCGCGAAAGGATCGCCCCGCCTACGCCAAGCCCACGCGCTTGCGGCGTTACGAACATGCGCTTCACTTCGCCAATCCCGCCCACGTGCCGGCGCAGCGCGCCCATGCCAAGCGCCGCGCCGTCAGCGTCGCGCGCGACAAACACCGTCGTATCGTCCCCCGCCATCTGCTCGACCGTCATATGATGGCGAAATTCAGCCGGCGTCAGCCCGTAGGTGAACTCGTTCAGCGCTTGCACGAGCGCACGCACGTCGTCCTGCAACGGCGTTTCGGTGGCGATGGCGAAGCTCACTCCACAACCTTCGGCACGACGAAGAACCCGTCTTCGCTCTTCGGCGCATTCTTCAACACCCGGTCGGGGTCGGCGCCATCGTTCACGACGTCCTCGCGCATCGGCAGGCGCATGCCCTCGACGGCGCTGGTCATCGGCGTCACGCCGTCGACGTCCACCTCGTTCAACTGTTCGATCCAAGCCATGATGCCGTTGAGTTCAGCCGCCATCGGCGCCACGCGCTCCTCGGGCAGCGCCAAACGCGCCAGTTTGGCCACTTTGCGGACGGTTTTTTCATCGATCGACATGACGCTGCGAGCTACCAGCCGGCGGACCCCGCTTCAACCCCTCTGGACCTCCGGCGCCCCGCCGGCCTACGCCAAAGCTGGCCGGCGGGGCGCCGCTGGTGCATAGAGGCGCGGATTGCCCCAACTTGACCTTGCCCAATTCGCCGCGGCCCTCCCGCCGACGGGCGCCGTTCTCGGGCTTGATCCCGGCGAGAAACGCATCGGCATCGGCGTGAGCGACACCACGCGCATGATCGCGTCATCGATCGACACCATCGCGCGCAAGAAATTCTCCATCGACGCGCAAGCCATCCTCGCCGCCTACGATCATCGCGCTTGCGTCGGCATGGTTGTCGGCCATCCGCTCAACATGGATGGCAGCACCGGCCCTTCCGCTCAGGCCGCACGCGCCTTCGCGCGCAATTTGCTGGCGCTACGCGATGTGCCGCTGCTGCTCTGGGACGAGCGCCTCTCAACCGCCGCCGTCACCCGCACCTTGATTGCGGGCGACATGAGCCGCCGTCGTCGCGGCGAAGTCGTCGACAAAGTCGCCGCCGGCTACATGCTGCAAGGTGCGCTCGACGCCATGAAGGAGCGGCTGGCCGGTGGGTGAGGTCGTCTCCGCGCTCGCGCCGGTGTTCTTGATTATCGCGCTTGGCTGGGCCGCGCGCGCCAGCCGGATCGCCACGCCTGAATCGTTCGGCGCGGTGAACCGATTCGGCTATTTCGTTCTCTATCCGGCGTTTCTCTTCACAACCGTAACCAGCGCGGATTTCTCAAGCGGCGACGCTTTGCCGTTCGTGCTGGGCGTGCTCGCCGGCTTTTCCGTGATGATCGCCATCGGCCTCGCATTGCGCTTGGTGTTTCGCGGCGACGGGCCGTCTTACACCAGCGTTTTCCAGGGCACGGTGCGTTGGAACGGCTTTCCGTTGCTCGCAGCCGCCACCGCACTCTATGGCCCGCAAGGTTTGCAACTCATCGGCCTCGCGTTTGGGCCGCTCGTGTTTCTCGTCAACGTTGTGTCGGTGATGGTGCTCGCACGCTGGGGCGCGGCGAGAGCGACCAGCTGGCGCGCTGTGCTTGATCAGATCATCGCCAACCCGCTCATCCTCTCATGCGCGGCGGGCCTGCTCGCGCAAGCGCTTGGCCTCACGCATCTGGGCCCTGTCAGCGAAGCGCTGCGCCTCGTGGGGCAAGCGGCGATGCCCGTCGCGCTGATGACGGTCGGCGCCGGGCTCGATTTCAAATCTCTGCGGGCTGACAGCGTTAAGGTCGGCGTGGCGAGTTTCTTCAAGCTGCTCATCGCGCCCATCGTCTTGTGGGGATCGGCGACCTTGTGCGGCGCAAGCCCGATGGCGGCCGCCGTCGCCGCCGGCATTGGCGCGACGCCGGTCGCGGCCGCCGGCTACACACTCGCGCGCGAGATGGGCGGCGACGTGCGCCTCATGGCCGCTTTAATCACCGCAACCACGCTGATTTCCTTCATTACCATGCCGCTCGTGATCGGCTTGGCGCTGCCCTGATTTGGGAACCGGCCCGCGGGCCTGCGCCTTTTCGTGAGGCATGAAAGCCAAGGCCATCCCGCCAGAGCGCGCCGCCAGGCAGGCTGGCTTGACCTACGTCACCGACCAGGCGGCCGGCATTCGCCGGCAGCGCACGCGCTCCGGCTTTTCCTACCGCAACGCGCGCGGCGCAGCCGTGCGCGACAAAGCGACACTCATGCGCATCAAAAGCCTCGCCGTGCCGCCGGCCTGGGAGGACGTGTGGATCTGTCCAAACGCGCGCGGGCACCTCCAAGCCACTGGCCGCGACGCCCGCGGACGCAAGCAGCATCGCTATCATCCACGCTTCCGCGAGGTGCGCGACGAAGCCAAGTACGATGGGCTGGTTCAGTTCGCCAAAGCGCTGCCAAAGCTCCGCGCTCACGTCGCGCGCGACATGCGCCGCAAAGGCGTGCCGCGCGAGAAAGTGCTCGCGGCGGTGACCCACCTGCTCGACACCTCGCTCATCCGCGTTGGCAATGACGATTACGCCAAGAGCAACAATTCCTACGGCCTGACGACGCTGAAGGATCGTCATGCGGAAGTGAAGGGCGAAACACTGCGCTTCATCTTCACCGGCAAGTCGGGCAAAAGCTGGCGGCTTACGCTGAAGGATCGGCGCGTCGCCAAGATCGTGAAGGCCGCGCAGGATTTGCCAGGCCAACGCCTTTTCCAATATCGCAAGGACAACGGCGAAATCGGCCAGATCACCTCAACCGACGTGAACGCGTATCTGCGCGAAGTCAGCGGCGCCGATCTCACGGCCAAGCACTTTCGCACCTGGGCAGGCACGGTGATCGCGGCGGCGTCGCTGAAACGGCTCGGCCGCGCCGATACGCAAACTTTAGCACGCGCGAACATCAAGCAGGCGATCGAAGAGGTGTCGCACACCTTGGGCAACACGCCCGCCGTCTGCCGGAAGAGCTACGTGCATCCGGTCCTTCTCGAAAGCTACGAAGCGGGCGCACTCAGTCTCCACGTCGCGCGCCACGCCGGCCTTTCGGCGCACGAAGCGTCATTGCTTGCATTCCTCAGCCGCACGAAGCGCGCCTCGAAAGCGCGCGGCTGATCATTCGAACAGGTCGCCCTGCTTCTTCTTCGGCGTCGAGAACGGCGCGACCGGCTCGCTGGCTTCCACCACAAAGCTCGCATCTTCCTCGAAACTCGGATGGTTCGTCGGATCCCACACGTACGTGTTGGATTGCGCCGCAGGTTCAAGCGGCGCGCCGGCATGCGCCACAGGCGCCGCGTCAGCCTTCGCCGGGCCGATGCCCGCCACCACCGCCGCAAACGCCAAGCCCACGGGCCGCAGCGGCGCGAAATCGTCTCGTTTGGGGTGGGCGTTTTTCATCTCAGGCGCCTCGTGCTTAGCCTTTGCTCAATCGGCCGTTCCGCCAGAACAGTCCGACGGAACAAAACCAGTACAATACGGAGTCCAAGGCCGCAATACGCTGCGATTAGGGCGCTTTCGCCACATGGCTTAAGCCCAGGCTGGTCGTTCCGGGGGAGAATCACTGTCTATGGGGCGCTCGGCGCGGCGATAGGCTAGATGTTGAGCCGGAATGCAGATGACCCCGCTTCGCCACATCGCCTCGATCAATGATCTCACCAACGAAGAGATCGCTGCTGTGTTCGATACAGCACAATCGTTCCTCGACACTTTGGGCGATCCGCACATTCCCCATCGCATCGCGCGCGGCGCGGAGCTCGCCAACGGCATGATGCTGGCGACACTCTTTCACGAGCCCTCGACGCGCACGCGCCTTTCCTTTGAAAGCGCGATGAATCGCCTTGGCGGGCGCGTCATCACCAGCGCCGATCCCGCCACATCCTCCACCGCCAAAGGCGAGAGCCTCGCCGACAGCGTGCGCGTCGTCTCCAACTACGCCGACCTCATCGTCATCCGTCACCCGCGCGACGGCGCAGCGCGGCTCGCGGCGGAGTACGCGCACATCCCCGTCATCAATGGCGGCGACGGCGCGCACGAGCATCCGACGCAAACGCTTTGCGATCTCTTCACGCTGAAAAAGAAGAACACCTCACTGCGTGGCCTCAACATCGCCATCGCCGGCGATCTGCGGGGCAGCCGCACCATCCATTCGTTCGTCTACGCGCTCGCACGCTTTGGCGCGAACCTGGTGCTGATGCCTGCTAAGGGTCTCGAATTGCCTGCGCACGTGGATCGTCGCCTGCGCGAGGAATTCCGCTGCACCATGGCCAAACCGCCCGCGGAAGCTGGCGAAACCAATGTCGATGCGCTCTACGTCACCGCGAAAGAGCCGCATCAACTCTCGCTGATCCCCGAAGCGCTCGACATTCACGTCAAGCTCACCAGCCGCATCGACGCCGTCTATGTCACGCGCTTCCAAAAGGAACGTGAGCCCGGCCGCAATTACGGCGCCTACCCCACCGTCGACGCTGAGTTCCTCAAGGACGCGAAATACGCCAAGGCGAGCGTGATGCACCCGCTCCCGCGCGTGGGAGAATTGGCGCACGCGCTCGATACCGACGCCCGCGCATCCTATTTCGAGCAAGCCTCCTATGGCGTGCCGATCCGCATGGCGTTGATCGCCATGAGCCTTGGCCTCGTCAAAGACAAATCGCTCGCCCGCTTCCCCGGCGGGTTCGCGACCACAAAGGGTGCGCACTACGAGGACAGCGCGCGCATCGGCCTGCGCTGCCGCAACCCGAACTGCATCACCCACGATCCGCTCGAAGGATCAACCACGCGCAACCTGTTCGCGTTGGTGCCCGCCCCGACCAGCAGCAAATCCGTGCTCCGCTGCCACTATTGTGAGACGGATATCGACACCTTCATCGTCGGCGACAAAGCCAATCGCAAAGTGCAGCACGACGCTGAGGCCATCCACAACATGACAACAAAAGATCTGACGCAGTTCGTGATGTTCACGGACGCAACCGTCGCGAAAGAGTCCGGCTTCACCTAAGGAGCAAACGCATGTGGATGTTCCTGCTCTGGTGGTGCATCGACGACCACCTCGCGGCGGCGATGGAAATGCCGGGCCTCGGCACGCTGCCAATCTGGGTCCCTGCGATCATCGCCTTTGCGTTCTCGACCACCTTTTCCGTCGTCGCCCGTCCGCGCCGTTGAGGAGACCAAACATGCGCATCGCCATCGTCGCTCTCGTGTTCGCTCTCGCCGCGTGCAATGGCGGTTCAATCCTCAATCCGCTTCCGCCCGCGCCAGGCCCGCTTCCCGCCGACGGCCCCATCGCCTATCGCTGCAGCGACGGCACGCAATTGATGGTCGATCTTCAGGACAACCAAGCGCGCGTCGCCATTATCGGCGGCCCGAGCATGGTGCTGCCAAACGCGGGCGACGCGTTCTACTCGAATGGTCGCTACGGCTTCCGCGGCGGTGGCCGCAACGCGCAATGGGAAGTCGGCCGCGCAGCGCCGGTGCAGTGCCAGGGCGGTTAGTTGCGCCGCAGGAGCGCGCGCGCCTTTGAGCGCACCCGCCACATGAGGTTCACCGCGCCCTCGCCGGCCGTCGTGTAACGCAGGCGATCGACCGCCTCGTAAAAAGCGCGCTTGGCGCCGGAAAGCTCGGCGCGTTCGAACACAAACATCTCGCCTATCTTGTCGCGCCGCTCGAAGCCCATGCCGCGGAGCGCGCGAAGCACGGGAAATGCAGAGCCGTGGAAGAACCACTCATTTCCGCGCGTACGCTTGCGTGTATCGATGTCGAAGATCAACAAACCGCCCGGACGCAGCGCCCGGCGCAGGTCGATCAGCGTCGGCGCCAAGTCAGGGATATGCGCAAACGTGTTGAAGGCGGTGATGAGATCGTACTGGTTTTCACCAACACCTTCGTCGTTGAGATCAATGAAGCGCGCCGTCACGCCTGCACGCGCGCAGCGCCAACGCGCAAACTCAAGCAGCGATGGCGACACGTCCGAAATGATGGGCCGCCATCCCTGCCGTGCGAACAGCAGGCTCGCCGTGGCGACCCCGGCGCCAAAATCCAAATGGTCTCCTGGCGGGCGCTCACTCAATCTGGCGAGCACCTGAACCGGGAGCGGGTAATCTTTCGCCTCGGCCTGTTTGGCATGGTAGTTCAGCGTACCGAACACCCAACTTGATACGCTTCGATAGAATTCGCGCAGACCTTCCGGCGTGGAGCGGTCCGCCTCGTCCCATTTCTGGGCGGAAATCTCCTGCGAAGAGGTGGCGAGCTTACGCACCTCCGCCTCCGGCAATCCTGAAAACTCCATCAGTTCGCGAACGATGGCTTCAGTGGGACGAATTTCGCTCCCACCGGTGAGAATTTCAGTCCAAAGCGTTTTCGCTTGATCGAGGTTCACGCAACCTTCCTATCACAAACGGCGCCATCGCCGAAGAACGCTTCGCGACAGCGCGACGAAAGCATCTCCCCAGCCGCGCGAAGCCCTGTTACAGACGGGCGATGGTTGTACTTTATTTCATCTTGGCGGCGGTGGGCGGCTATCTGCTTGGCTCGATCCCGTTCGGCTTGGTGCTGACGCGCGCAGCGGGCCTCGGCGACATCCGCGGGATCGGCTCCGGAAACATCGGCGCAACCAACGTGCTGCGGACGGGACGCCGCGACATCGCGCTTGCAACATTGCTGCTCGACGCCGGCAAAGCAGCGATCGCCCTCTTGATCACGCGCGCGATCGTCGGTGACGGCGCATATTGGACTGAACTGGGCCTTGTTGCCGGCGGCGCCGCGTTCATTGGTCATTGCTTCCCGGTTTGGCTAGGCTTTAAGGGCGGCAAGGGCGTCGCGACGTACTTCGGCGTACTGTTCGCGGGCGCATGGCCGCTGGGCCTCGCGGCGGGTGTCGTTTGGCTCGCTGTCGCGACCATGTTCCGGATGTCTTCGCTGGCCGCTTTATGCGCCGCGGCCATCGCTCCCGTGCTGGCGCTGATCGCTGGCTTCAGCTGGTCGGAAGTTATTTTCACGCTGGTGTTGGCGGCGCTCATCTTCTGGCGCCACAGCGCCAACATCACCCGCATCCGCAACGGCACAGAGCCAAAGATCGGCGCCAGCAAGGATAAGCCCGCGGAAGCTTCAGACGTCGCGCCAAGCGCCCCTGCGCCCAATTCGCCGGCGCCGCCGGAGGCGCCAGTGGTCGCGCCAAGCGCGCCTGCGCCCGAACCGCCACCGTCGGCGGGCCCATGAAACGAACTTTAGCGCGCCCGGAAAAAATCGCCTGGGCCCGCTTGGCGCGTACGCCGCGCATCGGCCCCGTCACGTTTCACCAACTCATCTCGCGGTTTCGCTCACCGAACGCGGCGCTGCAGAACCTGCCAGGCCTCGCGGCCTTGGCGCCGCCGAGCGCCGACCTGGTCGAAGCTGAAATGTCAGCCGTCGAGCAACTCGGTGCACGCCTGATCGCCTCGTGTGAGCCCGACTATCCACCGTTGTTGGCCGAACTCGACGCACCACCCCCGATCATCGCCATACGCGGCGACGCAAAACTACTTGCACGCCCCACCGTTGCACTCGTGGGCGCGCGCGAGGGATCAGCCGCTGGCCTGATGCTGGCTGAGCGCATCGCCGCCGATCTTGGAGAAGCGGGCTACGTCGTCGTCTCGGGCCTTGCACGCGGCATCGACGCCGCCGCCCATAAAGGCGCGCTCGCCACCGGCACAGCCGCCGTCCTCGCCGGCGGGTTGGACAAACCGTACCCGCCACAGAACTACAAGCTGCACGAGGCCATCTGCGAACGTGGCGCTGTCATCAGCGAAGCGCCCTTCGGCACGGTGGCGCGCGCGCGTGACTTCCCGCGTCGCAACAACATCATCTCAGGCTTGTCGCGCGCCGTGGTCGTCATCGAAGCGGCTTTGCGTTCGGGCTCGCTGATCACGGCCCGTGCCGCCGCCGATCAGGGCCGCGATGTGATGGCTGCGCCCGGCTCACCGCTCGATCCACGGGCGCGCGGCTCCAACGCGCTGATCAAACAGGGCGCAACATTGGTGGAAAGCGCGGAAGACGTGATCGCCGCGCTCGAAACACTCGGCCAGGCGCCACGCAGGTTGGCCAGCGCCGCGCCTCTGTTCGCGGCGGCGACGCCGCCCGCGCCTGGTCTGGCGGGCAAGATCGCGGCGCTACTTTCCCCAACCCCCGTCCACATCAACGATCTCGCGCGCATGCTGGAGCAGCCGGCGGGCGTCGTGGCGGCATCTTTGATGGAACTGGAGATGGACGGCCGCGCCGCGTCCTTGCCAGGCGGCTTTGCAGCCACCGCCGGGGCAGCATTTCGTTAAGGCCGCTTGCGGCTGGTTTGCGCCATAGCTTCGGCCGCCAGATCGCGCGCCAGTTCCAACGCCGCGGCCACCCGCGGCAGGCTCGCGCCACCGGCCATCGCGGCCATTTCCCGGCTCATCTCGTGGATGTAATTGGCGGCGTCAAAAGGGGTGAGCGGTTCTGCCCAATCGGACTCGGCAGACTCGGATGCGGCATCGGATTCAATCATAAGGTGTTTTTCGCATCCTCTAATTGTATTCGGAAGCCCTGGCCGCGAATAGTCTAAACATTTGTTTGCCTTTGTCTTTTACGCTGGTCTGCAGCCCTTCGATCGTCCGACGTGCGCCTGGGCGCGTTGACATGGCCGGGCGCCGCCCCCAGTTTCCCGGCCCTTCAAGCCCCCACACAGGCCAGAGAATAAAGAGAGCCCCGCCTCGTGAGCAATGTCGTCGTCGTTGAATCCCCGGCGAAAGCCAAGACGATCAACAAATACCTGGGCGCCGATTACACGGTGTTGGCCAGCTATGGCCACATCCGCGATCTGCCGCCCAAGGACGGCTCGGTGCGCCCGGACGAGGATTTCGCGCTCGAATGGGAAATCGACACGAAGAGCGCCAAGCGCGTGAAGGATATCGCCGACGCCCTGAAGGGCGCCGATCGCCTCATCCTCGCAACCGACCCTGATCGTGAAGGCGAAGCCATTTCCTGGCACGTGCTCGAAGCGCTCAACAATCGCCGCGCCCTCAAGGGCAAGGATGTTCAGCGCGTCACCTTCAACGCCATCACCAAGGACGCCGTGCGCACGGCGATGGCGAACCCGCGCGATATCGACATGCAGCTGGTGGACGCCTACCTCGCCCGTCGCGCGCTTGATTATCTCGTCGGCTTCACGCTTTCGCCGGTGCTGTGGCGCAAGCTTCCCGGCGCACGCTCCGCGGGCCGCGTGCAGTCTGTGGCGCTGCGCATCATCTCTGACCGCGAACTCGAGATCGAAAAATTCAAACCGCAAGAATATTGGCAGATCTTCGCTGACCTGCTGACGCCGCGCGGCGAAGCCGTGCAGGCGCGCATTTCCGCGTTTGACGGCAAGAAGCTGAAGCGCCTCGACATCACCGACAAAGACATGGCCGATCGCGCGCTCGCCGCCGTGAAGGCCGGCCAGTTCGCCGTGTCCGAACTTGAAGCCAAGCCAACGCGTCGCAATCCGCCGCCGCCGTTCACCACCTCGACTCTGCAGCAAGAAGCCGCGCGCAAACTCGGCTTCAACGCCTCGCGCACCATGCAAGTCGCGCAGCGCCTGTATGAAGGCGTCGACATCGGCGGCGAGACCGTCGGCCTCATCACCTATATGCGGACCGACGGCGTCCAGATGGACGAGAGCGCCTATCGCGATCTGCGCGGCGTCATCGGCAAGGATTTCGGCGACAAGTACGTGCCCGAGCAGGTGCGCCGCTATTCGTCGAAGGCCAAGAACGCGCAGGAAGCGCACGAAGCCATCCGCCCAACCGACCCGACCAAGCGCCCCGGCAAGATCCGGCTCGATGGCGATCAGGCGCGGCTTTACGAACTGATCTGGAAGCGGGCGATGGCCTCGCAGATGGAAGCAGCCTCGATCGAACGCACGACCGTCGATTTCACCGAGCCGAAGGGCCAAGTTGAACTGCGCGCCACTGGCCAAGTTGTCCTGTTCGACGGCTTCCTCGCGCTTTACCAAGAAGGCCGCGACGACGAGGAAGACGAAGAAAACCGCCGCCTGCCGCAGATGCGTGTGGGCGATGCGATGAAAGTGGCCGACGCCAAGTCGAGCCAGCATTTCACCGAGCCGCCGCCACGCTTCTCCGAAGCAAGCCTTGTGAAGCGCCTCGAAGAACTCGGCATCGGCCGGCCGTCCACCTACGCGGCGATCCTCGAAAAGCTGCGCGAGCGGAATTACGTCCGCACCGACAAGAATCGCTTCATCCCCGAAGACCGCGGACGCGTACTGACGGCGTTTCTGGAAAACTTCTTCGGCCGTTATGTCGAATACGATTTCACCGCCGACCTGGAAGAGAAGCTCGATCTGGTCTCCTCCGGCGACATGCCGTGGAAGAAACTGATGCGCGAATTCTGGACGGATTTCGACCAAGCCATCCAAGGCATCGGCGAGTTGCGCATCCGCGACGTGCTCGACGCGCTCAACGAAGCGCTGGCGCCGCACATCTTCGCGCCGCGCGAGGACGGCTCCGATCCGCGCTCCTGCCCGACGTGCAAAACCGGCACGATCTCGCTGCGTCTGGGCAAAGCCGGCGCCTTCCTCGGCTGCTCGAACTATCCTGAGTGCAAGTTCACGCGCGCGCTGACGCCGGGCGAAAACGACGAATCCGGCATCACCGCCGACGGCAAGCTGCTCGGCCAGAACGATGAAGGTGTGGACGTCTTCCTGAAGAACGGCCGCTTCGGCCCGTATTTCGAGATGGCGAACGGCGGCGATAAGCCCAAGCGCGCCAGCGTGCCGAAAGGCAAAGCCCTCGATGAACTCGATCTCGCCGACGCGCTCAAATTTTTGCAGCTGCCCCGCGAAGTCGGCATGCACCCGAGCGAAGGCAAAATGGTAAGCGCCAATATCGGGCGCTACGGGCCCTACATTCAGATGGAGAAAACCTACGTCAATCTGCCGAGCGTGGAGGACGTATTCGAAATCCAGATGAACCGCGCGGTGGCGCTGTTCGAGGAAAAAAAGAACAATCCTGGCAAAGGCCGCTTCGGCCGCGCAGCGCCCGCGGCACTGAAGGAACTCGGTGAAAGCCCCGTGACAGGCAAGCCGATCAAAGTGATGAACGGCCGCTACGGCGCCTATGTCACCGACGGTGAGACGAACGCCACGTTGCCGAAGGAGCAAAAACCGGAAGACGTCACGCTAGACATCGCGCTGCCGCTCCTCGCCGCCCGCGCCGAAGCCGGCGGCGGCAAGAAAAAACGCCCGGCGAAGAAGGCCGCGGCGAAGAAAGAAGCGCCGACGAAAAAGGAAGCGGCCAAACCGAAGGCCAAGAAAGCGCCAGCGAAGAAGGCGCCGGCGAAAAAAGCTGTTGCGAAGAAGGCAGCGGCGAAGAAGGCTTCTTAGGGCTTTTGGCGGCGCCCCATCCGGCGCCTCCCTGAGCTTGTCGAAGGGCGGCGCTTGCGCCTATCTGAGACATGCCCTCTTGGGTCTACATCCTCCGTTGCGGCGATGACTCGTGCTACACCGGCGTCAGCACCAACTTGGAGCAGCGCCTCGATCAGCACCATCACGGCAAGGTCGGTTACACCGCGAAGCGAAAGCCGATCGAGTTCTTGTGGTCAGCTGAATTCGCGCACCTTGATGACGCATATGCGTTTGAGAGACAGGTCAAAGGCGCGCGAAGAAGGAAGCGCTCATGCGCAGCGACTGGGCTGAAGTGCAGCGATTGGCGCGGTTGAAGCGCAAGAGCTAGGCGCCGCCCTTCGACAAGCTCAGGGTGGCGCCCTGTCCACCGCCTGAGTTATTCAGCTCCTGATGCCAAAAAAACCACCCCGCCCCTTCGAACCTCTGACCCGCGAGCGTGTGCTCGAAGCCATCCGCGCCTCCGGCGGCACGGCGCAGAAGAACGATCTTGCGCGTGTCCTTGGCGTCGGGCCGGAAGACAAAAAGGCGCTGCGAGAAATCCTGCGCGCGCTCGAGGAAGACGGCACGCTCGGCCGCACTGGGCGGCGGCGCTACGCTGACGCGCAAGCCTTGCCTGAACGCGGCGTGATGGAAGTGATCGACCGTGACGCGGACGGCGAAATGCTCGCCCGCATGCGCGGCGAGGACGGCCTCTTCGGCCCGCACGTGCGCCTTGCTCCCGGCGATGGCGCCGGGCGCGCGGGTGAAGCGGCGATCGGCATCGGCGACCGCGTTCTTGCGCGGATTGAGCAAACACCGGACGGCGCACAAGCGCGTGTGATTAAGCGCCTTGGCCAAAGCGCGCATCGCATCCTCGGCGTCTATCGCACCATCAAGGATCGCCACGGCCGCGATTTCAGTGGCGGCCGCGTCGTGCCGGCGGATCGCAAAGCGCGCAACGAGCTGCTGATCCATCCCGAGCACGTGGGCGCGGCGAAAGACGGTGACCTCGTGCTTGTCGAACTCGCGAGCGGCCAGCGCGATCGCGCGCATGGGCCCAAACGCGGCATCATCAAAGAAGTCGTCGGCCGCGAGTCCGATCCACGCGCCGCGTCAATTCTCGCGATGCACACGCATGGCATCCACGAAGGCTTCAGCGCCGACGAACAAGGCCAGGCCGATAGCGCAGAGCCCGCGTCGCTCAAAGGGCGCACCGACCTGCGCAAGCTGCCGCTGATCACCATCGATCCTGAAGACGCGCGCGACCACGACGACGCGGTGTTCGCGCAAGCTGACGATGACGCCAACAACAAAGGCGGCTGGCGCGTGTGGGTGGCGATCGCCGATGTCTCCCACTACGTGACGCCCGGCTCCGCGCTCGACCGCGGCGCTTTCAAGCGCGGCAATTCCACTTACTTCCCCGATCGCGTCGCGCCGATGCTGCCGGAATCGCTCTCCGCTGATCTGTGCTCACTGCGCGAGAACGAGGATCGCGCCTGCCTGGTGGCGGAAATGGTGTTCGACAGCGAAGGCCGCAAACGCTCGCACCGCTTCACGCGGGCGTTGATGCGATCGGCCGCAAAGCTCTCCTACGAGCAAGCGCAGGCGGCGATCGACGGCAAACCAAATGAGAAGACAGCGCCGCTGCTCGAGACGATCCTCAAACCGCTTTGGGCCGCGTACGCCTGCGTGTGGAGCGCGCGCGAACATCGCCAGCCGCTCGACATCGACGCACCGGAACACAAGATCATCTTCAAGGACGGCAAAGTGGCCGGCGTGAAACGGCGCGAGCGTTTCGATGCGCATAAGCTGATCGAAGAATTCATGATCCAGGCCAATGTGTGCGCGGCGGAAACTTTAGAAAAACACAAGCGCCCGCTGATCTACCGCATCCACGACAAACCAAGCGACGAGAAGATCGCCGCCCTCACGGATTTTCTGCCCACGGTCGATATGAGTTGGGCCAAGGGCCAAAACGTCACTGCAGGGCGCTTCAATCGCATCCTGCACCTCGCGGAAACATCACCAAACAAGGATATCATCAACGAGGTCGTGCTGCGCACGCAATCGCAAGCCGTCTACTCGCCGCACAATATCGGCCACTTTGGCCTAAACCTCGCGCACTACGCTCACTTCACTTCGCCCATCCGCCGCTACGCCGATCTCACGGTGCACCGCGCCTTGATCCGGGCGCTCAAGCTTGGCGATGATGGCGTCAGCGACAAGGACGAAGCGCGCTACGACGAAACGGCTCAGCACATCAGCGAAACCGAGCGCAAGAGCATGGCGGCCGAGCGCGACGCGACCTCGCGCTACATCGCGTCGTTCCTGGCTGACCGTGTCGGCTCTACCTTCGAAGGCCGCGTCACCGGCGTCACACGCTTTGGCTTGTTCATTCGGTTGGATGAAACCCAGGCTGATGGCCTCGCACCGATCCGCTCGCTCGGCGACGAGCACTGGAACCACGATGAGACAGCCCACGCCCTCGTTGGCGACCAAACCGGCGCCCGCTTCCCGCTCGGCATGCGGGTGGAGGTGCGCCTGGAAGAAGCAACGCCCATTAGCGGCGGGCTCCTGTTCAGCGTGCTGACCGACCCTCAACCGCCCGCGCCAGGCTGGCGGAAATCGCGGCTGAGCAAGCAGACGCGCGGCGGACCGCGCGAGAGCGATACGAAACGCGGCAAACGTCGCCGCTGAATCGCCACATGACGACTGCGTAAAGAATAGGAACGGCGCGCTTACGCGCACGTTGGCCCGGTGAAGGACCAATGTCATGCGCACGCACATCATAGCTGCAATTCTTCTCGCTTCCGCCTCAACGGCTTCCGCACAAACGGCGCCGGAGCGCCCAATCGCGGCGCCACCAGCCGTCAATGCGAGCTTCGAGCAGCGCAACGATTGGTGTCAAAAATACGCCGAGTGGTACGTCTCGCGCGTTCCCGACAAGGAGCCCACGCCAGCTGATGTTCGCCCCACGCATCGCCTTGAGGTGGAGGTGCAGTTCTGCCAACCGAACCCGCCTGAGTATCAGCGGCTGACCATTGCGGAGCTGAACGGTACGACCAGTGCGTCTTAGCACTCAACTCTTCTTGAATGGCGTGTGGTCCGCGAGGATTTCCGCCTCTTCGACCACTGCTGGCGTTTCGGCTTGCAGATAGCGCGCGACGGCGTCGCGCAAGCCGCCGTGCGAAATCCAATGCGCGCTGTAAGTAGGCGCGGGCACGTAGCCGCGCGCAAGCTTGTGTTCGCCCTGAGCGCCCGCCTCTACGCGTGGGAGGCCAAGCTCAATCGCAAGCTCGATTGCCTGATAATAGCAGAGCTCAAAATGCAGGAACGGCGCATCAGCCACGCGGCCCCAATAGCGCCCATAAAGCGCCTCGCCGCCGATCAGGTTTAGCGCGCTCGCCAGCGGGCGGCCGTCAGCCTCAGCGACGAATAGCACGCACGTGTCGCTCATGCGTTCGCCCAGCAGCGCGAAGAAATCGCGGTTGAGATAGGGCGAGCCCCATTTCCGCGAGCCGGTGTCCATGTAGCAACGGAAGAAAAAATCCCAATCCTGCGACGTGATCTCCGCGCCGCGTAAACGTTTGATCGTCAAGCCGTCGCACGCGCGCTGGCGTTCGCGGCGAATGGTCTTGCGCTTCTGCGAGGAGAGGTCCGCGAGAAAGTCTGCAAACGTCGCGTAGCCACGATTGTGCCAATGATATTGCAGCCCGACGCGCCGAAGGTAGCGCTGCCCGCGCAGCGCGGCGGCTGTTTCAGCCGGCGCGAAGGTCACGTGGACGGAGGACGCGTCCATACGCTGCGCCACACTGACCGCCGCGCGCCCCAACGCCTCGCGTACATCGGCGTCGCGCGCCAGCAAGCGCCGCCCGGGCACAGGCGTGAACGGGACGGCGCATTGGAGCTTTGGGTAATAGCGACCGCCCGCGCGTTCATAAGCATCCGCCCAGGCATGATCGAACACGTACTCGCCGTAGGAATGCCCCTTGGCGTACATCGGCATCGCCCCCACGGCCGCGCCGCGCGCGTCGCGCGCAATCAGATGCGCCGGCGCCCACCCTTTTGCCGCGCTGACGCAGCCGCTCTCTTCAATCGCTTGAAGAAAATCCCAGGAGAGAAACGGATCAAAGGGTGCGTCCGCCGGATTGGCGAGGCTATCCCATGTCTCGCGCGCAATGTCGGTCAGGCCGTCGAGGACCTGAAAACTGAGCGCGTCGGAGCCGTCCATGCGTCCAATCTAGGCGCGCCATCGGGGCGCCGCCAGCGGGCTAGTCCAGTTCGAACAGCCCATCGACTTCCACCGCATAATTGAGCGGCAGATTGGCCATGCCGACAGCTGAGCGGGCGTGCCGCCCTGCATCCCCGAACACCGACACCATGAGATCGGAGCATCCGTTCATCACCTGAGGGATCGGGTCGAAATCGGCCGTCACGTTCACAAACCCGTTCAGCTTCACCACGCGCTTGACGCGATCAAGATCGCCGCCGCATGCGGCACGCACTTGCGCCAACAGGTTGAGCCCGCACAGCCGCGCCGCGGCCTGGCCTTGCTCCACTTCGATCGCGTCGCCGAGCTTGCCCTTGATACCGCCCGACGCATCGACAGAAACCTGCCCCGACACATGCACAAGATTGCCGACGATCACGAACGGCACGTAAGACGCCACCGGCGCCGGCGGCGTCGGCAAGGTGATGTTCAATTCCTGCAAGCGCGTATCAATCCGGCCCATGCCCCGCTCCCTCAATGTTGCCGCGTTGTAGCGTCCGGCGAACGCGCCGTCACGCGCTACTCGTCGTCCTCGTACTGTGATTTGAACGCGCGCCCGGTCACCACCGCACCCTTGCCGAATTTATCGCGCGCCTTAGCGATGGCGGCCTCGGCGGCCGCGCGTTTGGGCGTCTCTGTGTCAAGCATATCGCCTTTGTCGGCCAGCGCCGCGTCCGAGAAATCGGCGAGGCCAATACCGATCAGGCGGAATCTGGTGCGTCCGTCGGCGTCCGCGGCCAACAACTCACGCGCGGTGTCAAAGATGCGATGCGCCAACAAAGTCGGCTCCGGCAATTGGCGCCGGCGCGTGATGATCTTGAACTTCGCATCCTTGAGCTTCAGCGTCAGCGTTCGCCCAGCGCTTTCGCTCGCGCGGCAACGGGCGGCGACCTTTTCGCAGAGCGGCCAAAGGATGTCTTCAAGCTCGGCAACTTGCGAGACGTCCTCAAAAAAAGTCGTTTCAGCTGAGATGCTCTTGCGTTCGCCATGGGGATCAACCCGGCGCGTATCGTGCGCCATTGAAAGCGCGAACAGGTGCCCGCCCCAATCGCCCATCAAAGCCCGCATGCGCTTTTCGCCTACGATGCGGATGTCGCCGATCCTGCGCAGATTGTGTTTCTCGAGCGACGCCGCCCCCGCCGGCCCCACCCCCGGCAGCGTTGAAACCGAACGGCCTGCAAGGAAGTCCAGCGCCTCGGCTTTGCCGATCACCGAAAACCCGCGCGGCTTGTCGAGGTCGCTGGCGGTCTTGGCCAGGAATTTATTGAAGCTGAGCCCGATCGAAACCGTGAGATTGCGTTCGCGCTCGATCTGGTTCTGCAGCTTGATAAGGGATTGCGCAGGCGCGCCGCCGTGCAACGCTTCGGTGCCAGACAAATCCATAAAGGCCTCGTCGATCGAGAGCGGCTCCACCTGCGGCGTAAGCTGCTCCATCATGCGGCGTATGATGCGGCCCTCTTCGACATATTTCTTCATGTCGCCGTGGACGACCTTGGCTTGCGGGCACAGCTTCAGCGCTTTGAACATCGGCATGGCCGAGCGCACCCCATAGGCGCGCGCCACGTAGCAACACGTGGACACCACGCCACGCTTTCCGCCGCCCACGATCACCGGATAAGGCTGCAAACTCGGATCGTCGCGCTTTTCGATCGATGCGTAAAACGCGTCGCAATCGAGATGCGCGATGGAGAGTTGCGCCATCTCCGTGTGCGCGATCAAGCGCTGCTCGCCGCAGGATGCGCATAGATCTGAACGCGCAGATTCGTTTCCGCAGGCGCGACAGAGGATCATCTCCCCCTCTCCTTGAGGGGAGGGGGTAAGGGGGTGGGGTGACCCTCGGCGCTGCAGGGCGCGCGTCTCAAGACGAAGCCAGTATGGCAGGGCGCAACGTTTCACCCCGCCCCCTGCCCCCTCCCCTCAAGGGGAGGGGGTTCACGCTGCCTCTCCGGGAGCGAACAACCATGCGGCGCCACGAACGCCGGAGCTGTCGCCGTGCATGTTCTTCACCACGCGGGTTTTCACGACGTCTGAGAACACGTGTGCGATCAGCTTGCCGCGAACGCTTGGATAAAGCGACGCTACATTGGAAACGCCTCCGCCCAGCACAATCACGTCCGGGTCGAGAATATCGATGACCACGCTGAGTGAACGGGCGACACGGTCCGCATAGAGATCAAGCGCCGCGATCGCGCTCGCATCGCCGGCCTGCGCAAGCTTGTCTGCATCGCTCGCGCTCATGCCGAACGCACGCTTAAAGCCCGTGCCGCTCAACCATTGCTCTAAACAATTCATGCGCCCGCACCAATCGCGCAGCGGCTTCTCGAACGGATGCGGCCAAGGCAGAGGCGTGTGGCCCCACTCGCCGCCGATGCCGTTGACGCCCTCGACCGTCTTGCCATCGACGACGACACCACCTCCGCATCCGGTGCCGAGGATCACCCCAAACACGACGCGCGCACCGGCTGCGGCGCCGTCAACGGCTTCCGACAACGCAAAACAATTGGCGTCGTTCTCCACCCGCACAGGCCGCCCCATCGCGGCCTTTAGGCCCTCTAGGAATGGCTCCCCGTTCAGCCACACCGAATTGGCGTTGCGCATCCGCCCTGTCACCGGCGACAGCGACCCCGGCACGGCGACGCCGATCGTTTCGGCGCGGGCGCCCGTTTCCTGTTCGATTCGCGCCGTCAGATCAGCAATCGCAGCCAAGGCGGCCGCGTAACTCCCAGGATTGGGCACGCGCTGACGGGCAAGGATTCCGCCTTTGGAATCAAGCATGGCGGCCTCAATCTTGGTGCCGCCGAAATCCACGCCGAGGCGCATTCTCAATCCCTAAACGATCTATTAACGCTGCCGGCCAGATTGCTGGTGTTGGCAGGGGTTGTTAAGCCCTTGGCGTTAAGACGTCAGCCATCGGCTTTGCGTCAGGCGCCAGAAGGCCGAGAGAACGCGAGAACCATGGCGAAGACGGTCCTCATCGTTGAAGACAGCGAACTCAATATGAGGCTGTTCAACGACCTCCTAGAGGCGTTCGGCTACCGCACGATCAAAACCAAGGATGGCCGCCAAGCCCTGCCCCTTGCACGCGAGCACAAGCCCGACCTCATCGTGATGGACATTCAGCTGCCGGAGATTTCCGGTATCGACATCACCGAGCGCTTGAAGAAGGACCCGGAGCTAAAGGCGATCCCAGTCGTCGCCGTTACGGCTTTCGCGATGCGCGGTGACGAACAGAAGATCCTCGCCGCTGGCTGCGACGCTTATCTCTCCAAGCCGATCTCGGTGACGACCTTCCTCGAAACCATTCGCCGCTTCATCGGATAGGGAGCCCGCTTGAGCGCGCGCGTCCTCGTCGTCGACGATCTCGAAGCCAACCGGCGGCTTCTGCAAGCCAAGCTGACGGCTGAGTATTACGACGTGACGACCGCACAACGCGGCGAGGAAGCGGTGCAGCGCGCCAAGCGCGAATTGCCTGACATCATCTTGATGGACGTCATGATGCCCGGCGGCATTGATGGCTACGAAGCCTGCCGCCGCATCAAGGCGACGCCCGAAACCCGGCACATCCCCGTCATCATCCTCACAACGCTCGACGATCGCGACAATCGCCTGCGCGGCTTGCAGGCCGGCGCCGAGGATTTCCTGACCAAGCCCATCGACGAAGTGCAATTGATGGCGCGCGTGAAAAGCTTGGTTGCGCTGAAGGTCGTGATCGATGAGCTGCGCGCGCGCGAAGCCAGCGGCAAGAAACTCGGCATCATCGGCGAAGACCTCCGCCCAGACCCGCTCGACGCGCACCGCCTGGTCGCCGGCAACGTGCTGCTGGTGGATGACAATTCCACCCAGATCAAACGCATCCACGCAGCACTTGGCGTCGAACATCGCGTCACTTTGCTCGGCCAGGAACAGAAAGACACCGCCTCACCTGATTTGGTCGTCGTCTCCGTGACAGCCAAGAGCTTCGACGGCTTCCGCGTCATCGCGCGCATGCGCTCTGGTGAGCCAACGCGGCATTTGCCGATCCTTGCCGTCGTCGATCCGGATGATCGCCCGCGGGCTCTGCGTGCCCTCGAACTTGGGGCTCACGACATCATCGTGCGCCCGGTGGACGAGGACGAGATCGTCGCGCGCGCGCGCACCTTGATGCGCCGCAAACGTTACATGGACGCGCTGCGCAATCGCCTGGATCAAGGCCTCGAACTCGCCGTCACAGACCAACTCACCGGCCTCTACAATCGCCGCTTCCTGTTCGCGCAGCTCGGCCCGATGGTGCAACGCGCGCAATGCGGCGGCGACACCGTCTCGGTGATGGTGATCGACATCGATCACTTTAAACAGATCAACGACAATTTCGGCCACGACGCCGGCGACCACGTGCTCCGCGAACTCGCTGCGCGCATGGGCACGAATGTGCGCCCCTCGGATTACGCCTGCCGGATGGGCGGCGAAGAATTCGTAGTCATCATGCCGGGAACCAGCGGCGATGTCGGCTGCCTGGCCGCCGAGCGCCTGCGCCGCCACATCAGCGGCGCACCGTTCCGCCTGCCAAGCGGCGGCGAACCCCTCTCCATCACCGCCTCAATCGGCGTCGCCTCCGCCGAAGGCCCCGACGACACCGCCGAAACCCTGCTCAAGCGCGCCGATGAAGCGCTCTACGAAGCCAAACGCGCCGGGCGCAACCGCGTGGTCGGGAAGACGGCAAAAAGCGCCGCCTAGCGAGGCCCGCAACCGCTGCACGGCCCTGTTTGGCGGGATCGGAATGCCTATGTTAAAACCCGCCCCATGAACCACGTCGAAGCCTACGCGCCTGAGCGGCATATCAAGATTCACGACCCGTCGGTCGCCTTCCCCGGCATGGAGGCCGCGGGGCGGCTGGCCGCAGCTTGCCTCGATATGCTCGTTCCCGAAGCCCGCGAAGGCGTGACCACCGCGCGTCTCGACGACCTCGCACGCCAGTTCGTGCTCGACCATGGCGCGCTGCCGGCGTGCGTGTTCTATCGCGGCTACCGCCACACAATTTGCACCTCGCTCAACCACGTCGTCTGCCACGGCATCCCCGGAGATCGCGCGCTGAAGGACGGCGACATCCTCAACATCGACGTCACCGTGATCGTCGATGGCTGGCACGGCGACACCAGCCGCATGTACGGCGTCGGCGACGTGCCGCGTAAGGCGCAGCGTTTGATGGACGTAACCTACGAAGCGATGATGCGCGGCATCGCCGCGATCAAGCCGGGCGCCACGCTCGGCGATCTGGGCCACGCCATCCAAGCTTATGCTGAAGCCGAGCGCACAGCCGTCGTGCGTGAATTTTGCGGCCACGGCCTCGGCCAAATTTTCCACGACGCGCCCAACATCCTGCACTACGGCAAAGCCGGCCAAGGCCCGGTGCTGAAGCCCGGCATGATGTTCACGGTCGAGCCGATGCTGAACCTCGGCGCGCCAAGCGTAAAAGTTCTGGGCGACGGCTGGACGGCGGTGACGAAGGACAAATCGCTCTCATCGCAATACGAGCACTCGGTTGGCGTGACGGAAGACGGCGTGAAAATTTTCACGCAATCGCCCGCCGGCCTCGATACGCCGCACACGAAAGCCGCGTAGTGGGCCGCCGCGGCGTCCGCGACGGCGAAGCCAAGGAGCGCAAAGCGCTCGACGCCGCCGTGAAGGACGCCGCGAGTTTTCTGTTCCAGATCGACGCGACGCCGATCCCCGCTGGCCGCGCAAAGCAAGCGCCGCCCGATCCGCTGAAGCCCCATTATCACGATCACCGCGCCCGCCTGCGCAAGAAGTTCGACGAAGCGGGCCCCGTCGCGCTCGCCGACTACGAACTCTTGGAGATGATGCTCTTCCGCACCATCCCGCGCCGAGACACCAAGCCGCTCGCGAAAGCGCTCATCCAACGCTTCGGCGACCTTGCCGGCGTGCTTGGCGCACCGGTGCAGAGATTGGCGGAAGTGGAAGGGTGCGGCCCGGCGGTCGCGCAGGATTTGAAACTCATCCACGCCCTCATCGAGCGCACCGCCCGTGCCGAAGCCACGCAGCGACCCGTCGTTTCATCCTGGTCGGCGCTCATCAATTATTGCCGCACGGCGATGGCGCACGAACCGCGCGAGCAATTCCGCGTGCTGTTCCTCGACGTGAAGAACCAGCTCATCGCCGACGAAGTGATGAACGAAGGCACCGTCGATCACGCGCCGGTCTATCCGCGCGAGATCGCGCGCCGCGCGCTCGAACTGTCAGCCGCCGCCGTGATCCTCTTCCACAATCATCCGACTGACCAAAATTCAGTCCCGGTTGATCACGCTCTTTCCCACTGAAACACCGAGAATTTTTTCGGTCTTGATGCTCCGACGCCCGACGACGAAAGCGGGACCGGGTATCCGTAATGGGCGCCGTTAGATTCCGAATTTCGGGTCGAAAACGCCCCTACCGATCCCCAGTACGGAGACCGGAAAGATGGCGACTTTGAGCGATGGGACGATCCGTTCGGCGATCAAGCGGGTGCAGTTCACGGGCCGCTCGGAAATCCTGAGGGATGGGCAAGGACGAGGCGTAGGGCGGCTCTTATTGGTGCTTCGGCCCCGCACGAAACGCGTCACGACGTACTGGTCTGCGGCCCAGTACCGCGAGGGGCGGAAGGTCCAGATCAAGATCGGCGACTACCCGTCGATGGGCCTGGCGGAGGCCCGAGAGACGTTCCAGCGAGACTACGCCAACCTCATCCAGAAGGGCCGGCACATCCGGGTGGCCCGCGATACGCGTACGGGGACCGTGGGCGACCTTTTCGACGGCTACGCGGAGTATCTCCGCATCTCGAACAAAAGCTCCTGGAAAGAGGCCAAGAAGGGCCTGGACAAGATCGCCGAAACGCTCGGGCGCGACCGGTTGGCCCGGGATATCGAACCGGACGAGATCACGGACATTCTGCGGCCGATATATTTGCGCGGGAAACGGTCTATGGCCGACCACGTCCGGAGCTATGTCCGCTCCGCCTATTCGTGGGCGATGAAATCCGAGCACGATTATCGGAGCACCTCGCCTCGCCGTTTCGGGATCGCAAGAAATCCGGCCGCGGGCATTCCAACAGAGCCGAAGGTGGTCGGCACCCGATGGCTACGAGACGAGGAGTTCGTCCAGCTCTACCGTTGGCTCGAAAATCCAAGCAGCCCGATACATCCGCCTTATGCGCGCGCCGTGCGCATCCTGATGCTCACCGGTCAGCGCGTGGAGGAGATCGCGTCGCTGCACAAGGATCAGTACGACCGCGCCGAGAAGCTGCTGGACTGGTCGACTACGAAGAATCGCAAGCCGCACACCATTCCTCTGCCCAGCTTGGCCATTGAACTGCTGGAGGAGATCGAACCGAACGAGCATGGCTGGTTCTTCCCCTCAGCGATGGACCCATCCAGGCCCGTCACGCACGGCACGCTGTATGCCTTCATGTGGCGGACGCGCGAGACGGGCGTCATTCCCTACGTCACCAATCGCGACCTACGCCGCACGTGGAAAACGCTCGCTGGACAGGCCGGCATTTCCAAAGAGCTGCGCGATCGCCTTCAGAACCACACACTGCAGGACGTGAGTTCGAAGAGCTACGACCGCTGGAGCTACATGCCTGAGAAGCGCAACGCCATGGATGTGTGGGATCGGTTTGTGCGCGGATTGCTGGATCTGACGCCAAGCGGCGGCGGCAACGTCGTTTCCCTTCGTGCGGTCAACTGACGCCCTTCCGGCGACGGCGCCTCTCCGCCGCTGCTGCCTCCTTCGCTCGCCGCGTGATCTCCGCGTGAGCCTTTCGGATCGCCTCTGGATCGACGGTCCAGCTGCCCTCGTCCGCCTTTGGCGCGGCGTCGAGAGGCCACTTGCCCGCCAGGCGCGCTTCCACCTCCGCTCGATTCCATCGATCAAAGTCGACTTTGGTGGGGAATTCTCCCGCGGCGATCCGGCGTCGCAATTGCTGCGCATTCCAGCCAGTTCGCTCGCGAATTTCGGTGCCGGTGATCCAATCTGTTGGTCCACTCATTGGCGTCTCCCCACAATAATTGGTCTCAGCGTTTCGGCAACAAGCGAAGAAGCAGAGCGAGGGCGGGCTCACTGTTGCAAAACGCGAGTGGGCGGTCTCCACGAAGCCCGGGATGGGCAGCATTCAAGAAGACTCTTGCCTTCTCAGGATCGCGAAACGCGTGCTCGGCGGCGGCCGTGAGTTTCGCCCGCAAGCCCGCAACCTGCTGCTCCGCGGCGAGACGCTTCTCGCGATCGTCCACCTCTTTCCAAAGCCGCCGCTCGCTGTGCGCGAAATTGGCGTCACTCTGCTCTGCCCAATCCAGCATCGCTATTCCCGCGTCACCGACCGTGCCCGCCAGCCAATTGGCGCTCGCATCGCCAAGCGCCTGCTCCGCCAGTGATTGCAGACGTCTGCGCCGCTGTCGCCCCGTCTCCTCTTCCTTGCGCGTGCGCGCTTCGTCTTCGGCGGCAATGCGCGCGATATGGTGGTCACGAATGCGATCCAACGGGAGTCCGCAAAGGTCCCCCGTAATGTCTCGTCCATTCCCGCGGGACATCTTCTCAATGGCGCGAATACGGCTTGCCAAAGCATCGTGCCGCTCACCGCCCGTGTCGATGAGTTTCGCAGGCGTCTGGCCTTCGAAACCGGGCGACGACGCCCAGGTCGAGAATGCGCGTTCTGGATCAGGGTGCTCTGCCGCCTGCAACAACGCGATCACGCTCCGACGCATGCGGGCGCGGCGATGCAGCATGCCGTGCAAGCCTGGCGCGATGACAAAGAACGCACCCGGTTTGCGCTGAAGTAAGCCGCACTTCGCCAACTCCTCCAAATAATTCCAGATCGCGGCATGGGGCGTCGCAAAGCGCGCCTTGTCGAACCCTGCCTCTTGGAGACGATCCAACCCGTACTGACTGAGATCCGATCGGATCATCCATGCAGGCAAGGCGCTCGAAAGATCCCGCTCGTTCGGCCACTTCCCCTTCACGCTCAACTCGGCGCCTGGCGAAAAGGTCTGGCTTGGCTGAATGACAAACACGTCCAGGGCCGCGGCCTGCCAAATTCGCGGCGTCACGCCAAACCAGTGTGAGCCCGCCACATCAACCCCGACATGCGCATCGAGTACTGCCTCTCGTACGGCGTCCATGGCGTCGTCGCGCCAATTAGGCGGCGCCACAGCGGCGCCTTTGCGCCCGATGTGCGCCGCAAGGCGTTTACCGCGTACCCTGCGCTTTGCCTCGACCTGAGTGCGAAGGCTTTCCGCGGCTTCTCCTTGTCGCCGGTGATGAATCCATTTCCGCGGCGCGGTGTGCAGGACCGCGTGATCCAACGCCGCATCGTCCAAGCGCCCAGCGCGGATTTTTGAGAGATCGATCTCAAGCATCGAAATATCGCCGTTGATCACTTTTGCTGTCTTTATCGCATCGACCGCGTGCGTGACGCAGAACTCCACGGCCAATCTTGCTGTCTTGAGATGTGCAATCGCATCGGGCTGAAACGCATCAATCGCCTGCTCGATGGACACGCTCTCAAACACATGTTCGCCGGCCGGGCAGACGATCTCAACAACACCATCCTCGCTCAAGCGAAGCTCGGGCACTGTGAGTTTCTTCTCGCGCGCCAGAAGCTCCTTGGCGTAGCGATGGAGCGCGGTTTCGCCGGCGCAGTTGGAATCCGGACGATGGGTGAAGTGCGGGCGCCGCTTGCTCGGCCTGCGCAAAGCGAGCGCTTCCCCACAATCGAGGCAATGGAACGGACCCATTGCGCGGTTCTCGACAGCCGCCACGTGGCGCGCAACACCATCGCCGCAGCGCGCGAACGGCACCTTGAGTCCCGTAGACCTCTCGCGCTCGGCGCGGCGTGGGCGTTTCAAGTCTTCCGGCATCGCGGGGGCGGCGCGCTAGTCGAGCTTCTTGGCGGGCAGATCACCGACCTTGATCCACGGCTTGATGGCGGTCGGATGCCTGACGAAGCCTGTCACGCCGCTTTCGGAGCCAATCATCGTGATCGAAGCAGCCTCCTGCCCCGTGCCGCCATCGCCGTGGGCGATGTCGAGGTTTGACGATCCGCTCGTGTAGGTGTGCAGGCTGAACGGCGCGCTCGTTTCCGCAATCTGGAGCGTGTAGCGCAGCCTTATTCTCTGTACCTCGTAGAATTGCCCTTCACCGTCGCGCACGCGGTAGCCGCGCACCTCGGCATCGAGGCTGCCGTGACGCGGCGTGTTCGCCGGCGCCTCGCGCTCGTCATCGGGCATCGCCTCGTCGATCAACGCCATCAATGTATCATCGGGAAGCGTTGCGCCCGCCGCGTCGATCAATTGGTAGGGCGGCTTTGATGCTTTGGCCGGGTCGTCCAGCACAAGGTCGCAGCGTATCTCCAAGAAGTTGAAGCTGCGCACCGTCAGGATATTTTGGCCCATCCATGAAAAGCGCTCGGCTGCTGCAAGCTCGACGCAGCTAATGTTCTGCGCCGCCGCCTTCGCGCGCGCAGACTTGGTGAACCCCTTCGCCGCCACGATCACGCCGTGATGAACGCCGGTGTGCTGACATTTGTTGGCGAAGCCTTCGACTTCGTTGACCGTGACTTTGCGGCTCCGGTCCCTGCACTCGACCGCCGTCAGATGACGATCATGATGGGTTGTGCGGATGATGACCACGTCGTGCTCACGCAGCTCACCGGTGTCGCGGTCGCGCAGGTGGTACGGTGAATGCACCTCGACACCATCGATCGGATTGAGTGTCCGCTCGAGCATGGCGACGAAGTTTTGAAATTGCTCACCGGGCCTGGCCATCGCCTATTCCCCGCTCCATGCACCAAGTCAGCCCAGCACCGCAGTTTCAACATACTTGCGGTCGGCGGCCACGAATTCGTGCAAGCGCGTCGACGGAAGCGCATTCCAGCGATGGCCGAGCGCAACCGCCAGCGCCGCCGGGCCTGCGAAGTAGAGGTCGATCCCTTCCGGCCGCAAACGCGCAGCCGCTTCAGCGATCTTAAGACGGAGCGCCCCCACGCTCGCTTGCGCCATGGCCGCAGTCGTGATCGGCGCATCGAGATAGGCGCTCAACATAGAGGCAGTCCCGATCTGGTTCGCCACGTCGGCCGCCGGATCGCGCAACACCCCGATCGTCACCACCAGACGCTGACCGGCGAGCGCGCCAACGTCATTCATCCGCCAACCAGCAGCCAGATCGGGCGCGCCCCGATCGTCTGTCGTCCATCCGCCATCGCGCGTCGGAATTTCCAGTTCAAATCCAGTCGCTGACCGGAGCGCCCACCCCAACGCCAGCGCCGTGCTGATCCGATACGAGCCACCGAGCTTAACGCGCGAGATATCGTGCGCGCGCAGCCACCGCGCTGTGCGATCGAGCGGCGCGAGCAAAAACTCCGCCCATACGCTCGTTTCCGGAAATCCTGCATCACCGCCCGAGAACGCGCTGGCGTCGATCTCAATGGCGGTTTCATCGCTGCCGTTGCGGTCCGAGCGTACATGCACCACGACCGGTGCGTCGGGTACAAAGGCACCCAACTCCTTCGTCATGATCTCAACGAGCGCCGCGCGCGGCAGAAGCGATCCGAGTTTGGCGCGGCCCAACGTCTCCAGCGCAGTGAAGGCGCGTTCGGCGTTCTGCGCCCACGCTTGTAGTTGCGGAAACGCGCGCGCGAGCGCCGTGGCGAAGGCCGCCACTGCCCCGTCGCGATCGAGCAGCGGCCGTTCAATGACATCGACATGGCCGGCCACGAACGCGCCGAGTTCAGCGCCGAATTCCTTACTCATATCCTGCAGGAGTTTTTCATCGCTTGCTGCGGCGACATCAGCGAACGGCATGTAGAACGGCCGGGCTTTGCGAACACGCGCCGCATCACGCGCCAGCCAGGTCAAAGTCGGCGGCACGTGCGGCGTCACCAGCGCCTGCACGCGCGCGACCTGCGGATAGGATTTCTCGAAGGTCTGCAAGTCCTTCATGACGGCGCGCACGTCCGCAGGCAAAAGCGCGCCAGACTTGGCCTGCAGACGTTCGAGCACGCGCCCATTCGCGGCGTGCGGCGCGAAGAACCGCGCCTCAATGTCCTCCAGCCCTTCGAAGATCATCCCTTCGAACGCAGGATTGGCGAGCCACGCGGGCAGGCGCGCAAGGCCCTCCCAGAGCTGGTAGTCAAATCCACCGGATGCGTTGACCCCGCCCATCCCCCTCGCGTCGGTCATTGTCGGTTTTTCGGTCGTCATGCTCGAACTCCAAAGTCACCAGGCGCTCGCCGCCGCGAGGGTCAAACAACCAGGCGCCACGCGTGATCTTGTCCCCATCCAATCGCACGATCATCAGCACCGCGAACGCACCGCGAAACTCCGCGTCGGCGACGAGTTTGCGCATGGTCGTCGCGTCGGTGACGCTCGGCTCAACCGCGAAGCTCGGGTGCGAATGCCATTCGCCAATATAGTTGAAACGCCGGTAGTCGTGCTTGGTCCGGTCGAAGAAGCGCCTCGCGTCCTTCATCGCCTGGACCACGTCCACCACAAAACGCGCGAACGCGCCGCCACGCTTTTGCACCGTAAGTTCGCTCACGCGAAAATCAGACGGCGCAAGCTGTTCGCCGAACATCTGGCCGCCAATCTCACGCGTGCCGGCACGCGCCAGCGCCGTGGCGATCTTCGCGGCTTGATCAGGCGCTATTCTTAAGCGCATCGACATATGTCCGCAGAAGCTTCAATCCGAGCGCCTGCCCCTCTTCGGCAACGGCGGCGTCATCATCCTCGTCATCGCCGCCATCCTCTGCCGCGGGTGCCGCGCCGACATTAAGCCGGATGGTGGCGCCGTGACCGTCGAACACCCAAGCCTTCTTCAGGCCGATCAACAGCCAGTCGGTCGACACCTCCGCGCCGTCGACGATGTCGAGAATGGCGCGCGCGGCGTGCGCGGCCGCCACGCTGACCGCCGCATCGTCGGCAGTCATAGGCGTGCCGTCTTCGGCCAGCGCCTCATAGCGTTTGACGCCCGATGTCGGCCTTGCCGCCGGTTGCTCGGCGCACCACGCCAGAAATGCGGCGCGCCCTTTTTCAAAGGGCGGGCTTTGCGCGGGCACGGAGCGCGCCACCAGCGCGCCGATGCCGCCTTCAAACACTTCGACGGATACGAACGCACGCGCGTTGGCGGCGGCGATGGCGCCGAGAAAAAGTGCGGTCGCGGCGTCGCCGGTCGCATCAACGATCACATCGCAGGCGGCGAGTTCATCGACCTGCCAGGCGTGCGTCTTGGCCGAACGCTGCCAGTTCAGATTTTGCTCAACCACCTTGATGTCGGCGCCAGGCGCAATGTTCAGCAGGCGGCGCTTCAGGCCCGAAGCCTTGCGGAAGCCGACATCACGCCAATCGAGTTCGTGGCGTTCAATATTTCCGGGCAGCATGACGTCGCCGTCGATGATGGTGAGCGCGGCGACCCCGCTGCGAACTAGGCTCGCCGCGATCTTGGACCCAACCGAGCCCGCGCCGACCACGGCGACGCGCTTAGCGACGCTCGCCCGGCCGGAGCGCGCGGCGCTGTCATCCGGCAGCACATAGACGCGCCGCAGCGCCATACCGCCGTCGTTGAATAGGTGATAGACACGCAAGCTGTCGCCACCGGTGAAGATTGCGGCGCCCGCTTCGCAGGCGTTGATCGCCGCAATCTCATCGTCACTCCAGGGCGCAGCCGCGACGAGTGCTGCGCGGTCCTCGATCTTGGCGACCTTCACCGGCGCGATGAAGACCGGGATCTCTGTGCGCCACACCGTGAAGTCCGTGCCGGGTGGGCGGCGCACGGAGACGCGGTCCTCGGCGTCGTGCAGCACGATCGGCCACACGTCATCGACGGTGAGAAAGCGCACAGCGCGCACATCCTCTGCCGACGCGGCGAGCAAGCGTGCGCTACAGCCTGCGCTGACGAGCACGGGGTTTGCGCCCCACTCATAGGCTTGGAGCGCGCCAACATTGTGCTCTGATGGCGCGCGCACCTTCTCGCCATCTTGGCCCAGCGGGCTCTCGATGCTCAAGAGATCATAGGCGCTGCGCAGCATGTCCGCGCCGCGAACGGCGGCGGTCCAATTGTCCGGCCGATGCTGAAGGCACAGCACGCCTTCGCCGTATTGGTGATCGCTCCAGCGCGCCTCTTCGCGCGGCTCGACCCAAGCCGGCACAAGCGGAAATTGATCTGGATAGATGAGGCGTACCGGATACTCAGCGCCGCGCGCGCTGATGACGCCATCCAAGGCCAGCCGGTAGCCATCGAGGGTCCAATCGCCAAGTGCAAACCAGCCTTCACCGGCCAGCGCATCAATCGCGCTGCGCTCTTCCGCTAAACGGCGAAAATCGGTGAGCCACCAAAATTTCACGCAAAGCCGCGCGGCTTATTGGGCGCCGCCGGCGTGTTGGGAAATTGGTAGCCGCTCGCGGCGGGCGCGGTGGCGAAAACGCTGGCGGCCGCCGCCTTGGCGACATTCGCGGTCGCCTTGAAGCGAGCGCCGAACACTTTGCGCCACAGACGTGTCGCCTCTTCCATATCGTCTTCATCCTGCGCACGGCGCGCATAGCCAGCGTGCACGCGTGCTTTCTCAATGAAGGCCTGCCATTGCGCGACCGTGACCTTAGCCAAGATGTCATTGCCGGGGATGGCGGGATCGGCGATCGGGGGCTTGATCCCGAGCGAGGCGCCCACCTTGTAGGTGTTGTAGACGTTCTCGAGCATCTGCGCGAAAGCTTCGCCGTAGTGCGTTTCGCCGGTGGGCGCGTGTGTGGTGAGCACTTCGAGCACGAAGCCCTTCGGCCGTTTGCCGGTTGGGTTCTCGCGCTTCCACCACTTCTGCATCTTCACCAGCGGCTTGAAACGGCCGCTATAATCCTTGTTGCGGGCCGAGCTCCATTCATTGTGCTTGGGCGGATTGGTGGGAATCCAGAGACCGGTCTCGCGATCAGCGATCAGGTAGCTGCCGTCCCATTGCGCGATCACCGGCACGACATCCATTTCGGCGTCGCCATCAATGGCGCGCACCGAGCGCTTATTGATGCGCTCGACCTCGTACTCATCGCCGATCACGTCGGCGAGATCGAACAACACGGTCTCGGGGTCGTCGCTGGTCTTGAAATCGCCGACCACGATGATGTCGACGTCAGACCGCTCATGGCCGTCCTCCGTCTTGCGGGGCCGGATCGCGGTGTCGCGGGAATAGGAGCCGGCCAGGAAATCGTCGCGCCAAAGGTCAGCGAAATCCTTGTGCCCCCGCAGATGGGCGCGCAGGTTGGTGTGCGCGCTGGAGGCGTTGCTCTTGGTGGTCGGGCTGGGCTCGATATCGGCCAGCAGCTCGGTAAAACGGGCGTTCGGTACCATTGGGCCCCCTTCTGGGCGTTCGCGTTTTGTGCGATATGGGAAGGTCCCCGACGCGGCGTAAGCTTACAGCGGACCTGACCTGGCCGCGCCGGAACTTTAAGGGCCATGGTGTGGTAGATTCGCCACATTAAGCAAGGCGACCGAGCCTTAAATCCCAAAAGTTTGCAGTTTGGCAGGCTTAAGTCCCATATGTTTGCGGAACGCACCCTTGGGACCCCTCTTAATGCCCACGACGCTCGACACCCTGCCCGAGATTTTCATCTCCACCACCGAGACGAGCGCCCTGGTATCGCGCGCCCAGGCCGATGGCCTCGTGCGCCAGCTTGCGCCCCGGCTCTACACCAAGAACCTGACCGAGACCCCCGAACGCATTGTCCGACGCAATGCCTGGCAGATCGTGGCTGCCTTCGTCCCCGGCGCCCTCATCGCGGACCGCACCGCGCTCGAAAACGTGCCCGCCGAAGACGGCTCCGTCTTCATCGTCTCCAGCCGCAAACGCGACATCGAGTTGCCGGGTCTGAAAATCCGCACCCGCAAGGGCGCCGAGCCTCTGCCCGACGATCTCCCCTTCATCGGCGGTCTCAGGCTCTCTTCAACCGCACGCGCCTATCTCGACAACATGGCCCTCTCGCGCCGGCGATCGAGCGAAGTCAGCCGCACGCTCACGCGCGCCGAACTCGAAATACGCCTCGACGATCTCATCCGCCGCGGCGGCGAGGACGCCGCCAACAAACTTCGCGACGACGCCCGGCGCGTCGCGCCCGTCATCGGTCGCGATGAAGAATTCACCGAACTTGACAAGCTGATCGGCGCCCTCCTCGGCACCCGCGAGGACAAGCTCGCGACCAACCAGGCGCGCGCGCGCGGCGCCGGCGCGCCATTCGATCCCAACCGCATCGCCCTCTTCGAGCAATTGCACGCTGAACTGCGCGCGACCGCGCTGCCGCCCCGTCCAGCACGCGCGCGCGGCGAAGAAAGCGACGCGACGCGCAATTTTTTCGAGGCCTATTTCTCGAACTTCATCGAAGGCACCGAATTCGAAGTCGGCGAAGCAGCAGACATCGTGTTCCGAAGCGTCATCCCCCGCGACCGGCCCGAAGATGCGCACGACATTATCGGCACCTGGCGCATCGTCTCCGATCCTATCGAGATGCGGCGCACGCCGCGTACCGAGAGCGATCTCTTCACGCTGCTCAAAACCCGTCACGCCACCTTGATGGGAGGCCGCCCCGACAAATCACCGGGACTTTTCAAGCAGGCGTCGAACCGCGCTGGCCAGACCGTGTTCGTCGCACCCGAAGATGTGGAGGGTACGCTGGCGCGCGGCTTCGAACTAGCAGCCAGTCTCGAAGCGCCGCTCGCGCGCGCCATCTACATGATGTTCCTAGTTTCAGAAGTGCATCCCTTCGCCGATGGCAACGGGCGCGTGGCGCGCGTGATGATGAACGCCGAACTCGTCGCCGGCGGCGAGGAACGCATCATCATCCCCACCATCTTCCGCAGCAATTATCTGAGCGGCCTGAAAGCCCTCTCGCTCAATCAGCACACGCGGCCCGTAATCCGTACGCTCGACTTCGCGCAAAAGTGGGTTGCTGCGATTCCGTGGGGCGAGCTTCACTCCACCCAAGCCGTGCTCGATCAATGCCACGCCTTCATGGACCCCGCGCAGGCGGACGATGAAGGCGTACGACTGCGGTTGCCTGAGATCTTGGCTGGATAGATGCGCCCCGAAGCCGAAGCCCTCACGCCCGATCCGCGGTTCGCCACCACAGTCGCCATCGAGGCCGATGGCACTGTGCGCCCGCTCACGTTCGCCGATCACTATGGACTTGTGGCGAGCCTCGACACCATTACTGGCGCACCCGCGCCGGTGCGCACCGCTTTCCAACGCGCGCTCCATTGCTTTCTCTATTCCTGGTTCGACTACGAGATGATGGTGATCGCCGAGGCTCAGGCGATTGCGAGCTTTGAACTGGCGCTGAAGCTGAAGCTCAACCGTCCTGCCGATGCGCCACCGCTCCACGGACTTAGCCAACGCCTAAAGGCGGCGATCGACGCCGGACACCTGCCGCCCCCAGACGCGGCGCAGCAACCTGGCGAGTATTTGATCCTGCGCAGCATTCGTAACGAACTTGCCCACGGCTCCGGCGACGTGCATTCGCCCGCGCTGGTGGTGGAGGTGTTCGCACGCTGCGCCGCTTTCATCGGACAGCTTTACCCGGTTTGACGCCATGCTTTCGGCGTTGATTCCGCGCATCAACCGTTTCGTCGCCGCGCGGTTCGAGCAGGCGTGCATGATGATAAGCCGGAATGGCCGCCTCGGTCGTGACGTGGGAGGAGCAGCGACTATGCGTGTCATCGATTACGACGACATCGACACCTGGACCCCATGGTTCGACGAGATCATGGCGGCGCTCGCGTCCGCCGATCTCGTGGACCTTCTTGTCGCCGCCAATCCCAAATACACCAATGATGCCGAGCGTTTGGTCGTCAATGCCGTCGGCCGCAAACAACTGATCCCCGGATTGAGCGCTGCGCTCGAACCTTTCCGGGTGCGCGTCTATCACGGCACCCGCGTTTCTGCGGACGACGCCGCATCCATTCGCGCCAAGGGTCTACAGCCGCTTGTCCTTGCCGAGCGGCGCAGCGAACTTGTTGCAATCCTTCAGCGACATCCGGGCTGGGGCGAGGTCTCGCATCGCTTTGACGCGGCGCTGCACGACTACGGCGAGAAAGCAAAGGCCGGAACGCGCCAAGATGATCGCATCCACTTCTGCTTCTCGCGAGAAGGACTGCTCCGAGGCTGCAACCATTACCTTTGCTACGGCGCCGAGGTCGACGGCCATATCGCTCACGATCTCTTTGGCGATGACAGCGCCAATGCGCTTTTTGCCGAGCATCGAAGACCTCTGCTCGTTAGTTGGACCGCTCCTTACGTGGAGGCCGAAGCGGCGGCCAACCCGTTTGGGTTCGACCACGACGGCATGCCGTCCTTCATGTCGTGCCTCTTATCAGCCTGGGCCTATCAAAAGGCCCATCCCGCCTACACCATTCGACAAGAGCGCGACGGCGTCGCCGGGTGGTTTCACGGTGCTATCGCCGCCGATCGATTAGAACGCGTCGAAACTTTGAACGACGCAGACTTAGCGCCCTAACACGCACCTCGTGGGCCCTTCGTCGCCCTTCCCTCCAAGCGTCGGGCTCGCGCCGCGGTCAATAGACGTCATGATCGAAGCGAACGATCTCGAGATCGTGTTGGGCGCCAAAACCGAACCGGAATTCGTCGAGCGCTAAGTCCGAGATTGGATTCGTGGCTAGCGGGTTGATGAACAGCCGAAAATGCGCACCCGGCTGCGCAGGTTGACCGCGCCAAGCGTTGAAGAAGGCAAGCCCGGAGAGCATTCCGCCCGCCGCGCCTTTGCTGACACTGAAGATGCGCGTCGCATCGTTTCGGAACTGCAGAAACGTTCGGCGTGCAAACGCACGCTCGAAATCCAGAATGAAGCCGCCGAATTCGTTGTGCAGCCAGCCGCCGCTAAACCATGGATGAATGACAAAGACCAAAATGAACGGTGCGTGCCTAGTGAACTGCTTGGCATAGCTGAAGGCGTAAGATGCGTTCTGCTCCGCCAACTCATAAGGATTTGACGTGTTGTGTGTCACCTGCACCGGCGATGGCGCACGCAAGGTGACGTCCACGCCGCCTCGCTTTGCGCGCTGTTTGGCGTTCAGTTCGGTGCGTAGCGCATCATATTTTGCGCTCAGCAAATCGCTGAGTTCGGCCATCGGCGCGTCCCAATTGCCCTCGATGGCGACGAAGCTGTTGGGAAAATCCTTCGACAACCGCGCATTAAGCGCTTTGATCAGACATTCCCGAAAGCCAAACCCTTTGACGTCGAAATAGACGCCGCTGTGGAGTCCCATACGACCGTCAAGGTCCGATCCGTTCGGATTGAGAATGTCAGCGCCGGTCATGGCCGCTTGCGGTTCAAAGGGAATCTTGTTTTCCAAAAGCCAGAGATAGACCGAGAGTTCACTAAACGCGCCGTACGCATTACGGCTGGTCAGATCCTTTACCGACTTCTCGATCATCGCAGAATCGGCGTTGTTCGCGTGCAAGAGCTCGAAACACCGCGCCATCGCCTCAACATGCTCAGCACTGCTGGCAAGATTGAGGGCGTCAGGGTTTGGCGATTTCGACGCTGCGCCATAATCATCGTCGCCGAGTTTGGCGCGAAGCCCGAATGAGGCCACGACGGGACTCAGTCTCTCCAATTCTTGCAGCCACCCATGCCTGGTGGTGATGATCGTCATAGCTCCGTCACCTCGGGGATAGCGTCAATCAGGATTGCGCCCTTCCTGCAAAGCAGGAGCCGTCGGGCGCAAACAGCCCAGCGATGTCCGTCAGTCGCCCAAGCTTCAGTTCAACGTGGGAAGCGGCCGCCCCGCCTCCGACCGGCATCCACAGAAATCGGTATTCCCGCTGATGCGCAAACGCGAAATCTTTCGACATGCCGGCATCGATGCGCTGACGCAATTCGATTTGCCGAGGGTCAAAGTACTGCACCGGATTGTGATGGCAATACCAACCGGGCAACAAGTCGCGCGCCGCTCTCTCAAGGCGCTCGGCAAAGGCCTCGACGTCCCAAATCGTGATGCATGCGTCGGCAGGCGCGCCGGCGTTATTCGAAAACAATGGAAACAAGCGTGCATCGAATTCGGTCGACGCGCAGAGCACATAATAATTGGCCATCGCCGGGCGCACGTGCCGAACGTCCCCAATGATGGGCGAAGCGCGGCCGGAGGCGTCGATGATGCGCACGCCGTCGCCAAGTGAAAAATGCGGCTTCTCCAATTCGTCGTCCTGTTGCGCCAAGCTCAACCCGTCGCAAGTATATGACGCCGCTGGCGCGAGCCGCACGCGGCCCTCCTCAAGCATCGGCTCAAGCCACGCCGCCTCGCCGTAGCGAACAATGAAGCTGCATTCGTTCGGATATTTTGGCGTAAACGGCGGCGGCGGCGCTGGCGCGACTTCGATCCCGGACAATTGCGGGACCAAGCCCCGCGTTTCGTATTCGATCAAGCTTTGTGCGCGCTTCTTCAACCACCACCACGTGCTCGTAAACGTAGCGCGTTCCGGCACCGCGTCGCGCGCGCTATCGAGCAGGAAGATGAGGTTTCGATTGAGCGCACGCATGCGCGCGTCGAGCTCGCTCTGCGGCACATTCTTGAGGTAGGGACGGACTTGGTATTCGAACCGCCACTGCTCGTCGTCATAGCGCACGTCGGTCGACCGAGCCACCAACAATCGCTCCAGGAAGCTCAACCCACAATGCCTGGCTTGTTTGATTGTCCGACGCAGAGGCTGTCGCCATCGCCGACATAGCGAACTGTTTCCGCGAACTCATCATCGGCGTGTTGCGGCGGCGGCGACGTACATGAGTCGGCCAGCGCCGTGACCGGCCAGGCACAAGCACCAATCAAAACAGCGATGCGCATCAATCCTCGACGTCCACAAGTTCGCCTGGCCGATTGCCGGCGTTCGACATGGTCCACGCACGACCCGTGGTCAGGCTGTTGAGCACGAAAGACCCGCGACGTGGATCGACCGCTCGAACCAATAGGTTGAGGAAATCGGACCACGGCAGCTTGTCTGGATTTCGGCGAAGACGCAGGAGCGTCTTATGTGGGAGCTTATCGACTTCGAGGCCAGCAGCCTCCAAACGTCGGCGGATGCCTCTATAGTCATCGCGTCGAGGGCGATTGAATTCGAACGTGTAGGTCTTCGTGTCTCGCTTCTGTGCCGACATTGGCTTGGCCTCCTGTTAACCCCCTTTCTCACCGTCATAGTCGATTTTGGCGCAGCGATAAACGCCTCGCCGATTTTCGCTGTCGTCTTGTCCTCTTCGCGTGCGACGCGAACCGCTACTTGGGATAGCCGCCTGCGTATTGGGATGCTTCCTCATCCGAAACGATTTCCAACGTCTTGCTCGGCAACACTCTCGACTGTATCGCCTCGATGTTCTCAGGCGGCGCGTTCAGCCATTCCTTGCAAGCGAATTGGTTGGTGAGGATGACGGGCATCGCCTTGGCGTGCACCGGGCGCACGAGATCGTTGGCTTCAGCGGTTAAGAACGAGAAGAGTTTGTGCGTGCCTTCGTTGGGCTCTTTCTTGGTGCCGTAATCGCCCCACCATTCGCCGCAGATGCCGGAGAAGAAGAGCATGCCGCGGTCGGGTGGCGCGAACCAACGGATCTGCTTCTTCCCTTTCGGTGAGGCATCTTCGTATTCACTGAACGCGGTGAACGGGACGAGACAACGGAATTGCTGTTTCAAGAGCGGGCGCCAATGCGGGCTCTTGGTGTTGCGGATGTTAGTGACGGGCGCGTTGCCGGTTTGCGGCGGACCAGGAAGACCCCAGCGCATTTTGGTCCATTCGAGTTGGCCGCTTTCGCCGATCTTCAGGACGGGAGCGAAGCTCTTGGGAAAAACTTCAAGAACCGCGTTGCCAAGGATGGGGTTGATGCGGGTCTCCGACCATTCGTCGAACCCGTAATAGTCGCGCTCCTCGCCGGCCTTGCGGATGTCGGAGGCGTAGCGGTTACACATGATGCAAAGTTAGAACGGTGAACGCCAAATCGCTAGCGGCTGGGCCATCGGCTCCCCGCGCCCGAGCCGCATGCGCGCGCCCTAGCGACTTCAATCCCCGGCGCAAAGATACCGTTACGCGAAACGGACGACGCCCTAGGACCCGGTGCCAACAGCATTCATGATGTCGTCGAAGGTGAAAGTGGGTACACGGCCCAGGAATGTTGGGGCCCGATCATCGATCAACTTTTGCGAAGGCTCGATGCCCTCTCTCGCGACACGACGTGCTTCAGCTTCATCGGCCGGAGAAAGCGTCTTCCTTTTCTTCACCTCTTCGATGAGTTCATCAATTCGCGCGTTGGCGCCAGGGCCGACACAGTGATCGCGAATGTAGAGCGTCAACGCCCGCGCGAACTGCTTCTGTGCGTTGAATAAGGTCAGTTCGGTCGACAGGTGGGCTTCATACGCTGCCACGATATCGTTGCTCTGGAGCAGAGCGCGGTAGAATTTGAACGTGTTGTCGATCAGGAAGGTGATGAAGATAGACTTCTCGGGGGCTATGAGGATTGCAAACGGGCACGGCTTGTTGATGGACACTTCGCTGATGACGTGAAGCCCCTCACACGCTGCGGATACGACACATATGTTACGATCGGCAGCGATGTTTATGGCGCTCAGCAGATCAGCGACCCTTGGCCAAGCGACGCATTTGCCTTCAGCTGCGATCTCCAGGCCTGCATCCTTTCCGCCATGCATATCGATGTGGATCAGCGGCCGGACGCCCTTGGCGGCCTCAGACTCCATCGTTCGCAGAACGCGCTCGAAGTCTGCGACCGTCTGCACGTCGTGCAGCGCGAACGCCATGCTCTGGCGTTTGCATTCCGATTCCACGTCTTCGACAATTTTTTGGTTCCAGCTCTCTTCACCGGCGCGAAGGGAGCGAATCCACTGGATGGAATTGATATCGATATTGAGGTCGAACGTTTGGGCCATATGGAAATGCCTCGCGTTTAGGCCGTTCATATCGGGATTCTATTTGTACCGCGTGCGCGTCTTGCGAGACCGCAGCCGATGCGGCAGCGCCAAATACAACTCCCATTGCTCGGCGATGAGTTTCAAGTCGTATGCCACATCACCACGCGAGAGTGTTGTTTCGATAAGACGTCGCGCTTCGTCCTCGCAAGACTGAGCCGCCGCATCGAATGTTGGAAATTCGCCGAGTGAACCTTCGCGTGAACTCGCATACCAAAAATCCGGATGAAGACCGTCTGATTTGGGACCGGCGCGAACGTCGAAGCGATAGGTGAATCCGAATTCGAGCGTGTGGCGTTCTTCACCGCTGACGCTCCATTTGCTCCAGCGTCCTTGGCCCATGTCGTATTCCTTCGGCCGCCTTTCGCGCGGGTTGAAAGCGCATTCGGCCGCCATCCAATCGGCGCGCGTCATTGCGCTTGCGTTCCATGTTTGTTCTGGTAGTGTCAACGCCAACGCGTGCATGGGCTTGAGAGCAATTCAAGCAAGCCGGCGGGTAACGGCTATGAAAGCGCGCGAGGTGTCTGACGCACGTTTGGAACGCGTGCGTGAGTTCAAGCGGCTGACGGCGCAACTCTCCTGTCGCCGTCATGCCGGGCCCTTTCGTTTCTCAACGAAGGGCCACGCGTGTGCGCTTCTCTTTATTCTTATGCCGTCTCTACCGAAGTTTGTGGCGTGTCGTGAGACGCGAGCGCTGGCCGACGCGCGAAGAGCGTGAAGGCGTTCGCGAACCCATCGCCGAAGCGGGCGGCGTAAGATCCTGGCTGTGCGCCGACCAACCTGAGTCCGATGGCATATGATGAACGACGCCCTTTCCCTTCTTCAGCACGCGCTGCTGCTGATCGGCATGTGGGCGATGCTTCGCGTGTGGTTTGCGATCGATCGAGTCGTCTTACGCATCAGCACAGTCATTCTCCTGCTGGTGGGCTTGTATGCCTGGGCGCTGCTGGCCTTTGTCCTGCTGTGCGTCGCAGAAAGCGCCCATCGCGGGCTGATGGCGCAGCGGCGCGACGCCGGTTTCTACAATGGTCTCTGGATTGATTGAGCGGATACAAACTTAATCGCGAAGATTAGCGGCGACGAGCTTGATGTTGAGGACACACCTTTGGCCAAACGCCGGCGTGTCGGCTGCGGCGCAGGAATAGATCAATGCCGACGACGGCGAATTTGGAGGCGATGCGGCGCAGCGGCGCACCATGGGATGGCGCTGATGTTGGCATCGAGGGGAGAGATCGCGGAGGCTGTTCCACGGCGTCGGCGGTGGGCGTCGCCGCGCAGGCGCGGCCGCGCTCTCGTGGCTTCGCCATCGAGCCGCGCTCGCGGCGCGCCTCGCCGCTTCGCGCGTCGATCGCTGACGCGGAACAACGAGTGCCATCGTGCTCGCGCGCGTCAAGCGAAGCCACGCATAGACCGCGCTGCGCGCGGCCCTGCGCTTGACCCGCGCTGCGCGCGATGGCCGGTTCGTTGGCGTCGGGACGCGGAGCGTCCCTTCATGATGTTCGACCTCGCCCCACTCGGGCGGAGGTCGAACACGGAGCAGCCGAGGTGAGACGCAATCAGCGCGAAAAGCCCCGTCAGGCGCAGCACAAAGTCCGGCCGTCTGCGCCTGGGCTTCATAGACGGCAATCGAGCGCTTCACCTCAGCGGATTGGTTGCCGAAGCTGTTAGTCGAATAGATCGCGTTGCGGCGCCCGCGGAGGCTTGGCGCTTGGGGCGGCGGGTTTGGCCGCTCGCAGGCGTTTCAGCTTTTGCTCCGCGTCGCGATTACGCTCGAAGACGCCGCGGCCCCTGAACTTGAGCAAGGCATCTTCCAGCTGGTCGAGGTCGGCCTTCCTCCAGAACACGGCGCCTTGAACAATCACCGGCGGCGGAAAGCCTTCAAGATTGCTTGAGCGCGCACGCCAGAGGGTGGTGATGCTCACGCAGAGTTCGTCAGCCACTGCTTTCTGTGGAATGAGGTCCTTCCGCCTCACGGCGTGCGCGGCGCGAAATAGGGTCTGAGTTCGATGTCGCGTGTCACCAGCACGCGCACGGGCGCGCCGGCGCGCACGCGTAAGGTTGGACGTACTTCGAGTTCACGGTCGACGATGCGGGCGCCGGTCTGGGCGGCTTGCTGGGCGGCGGCGTCGCCAACGCTTTGCGACAACGAGTTGCTGTTCTCGTCGTCGTCCTCCGCTTCGTTGGCAACGACGCTGATGATAGCAGAGAGACCGATAGCGATTCCAAGCCGGCCGAGATGGTTGTCCGTGCGATCAGTAAGTCCAGAGGCGCCCCCGGGATCGGTGGCGTTCATATCCTGAAGATTGATGGACCAGCCATTCGGCAAGATGAGCCGATTCCAAACCAGCAGCAGACGACGATCGCCATAGCGGGTGCCGTTCGCATACGTGCCGATCAGCCGAGACCCTTGCGGGATGAGCAGATGCTGGCCTGTCACCGTGTCGTACACCGGTGCGGTGACTTGCGCGATGATGCGCCCTGGCAGATCAGAATTGAGTGCGGTGACCAGCGCCGCTGGGATGACATCGCCGGCCTTGATCTCATAGCGTGAGCCAGGTGGCGTGAGACGCGCATTCAACCGCGCGTTCGAGTCTTCGCTGGCGTTATCTCCATCAGCACGAGTGAAAAGGATCGGGGATGTCCGCGCTACGGCTTGAGGATCAGGCGCTGGCGCAGCGGTAGAGGCGCCTGCGCCTCCATTGGAGCGGTTCTCCCAGGCAGGATCACGCGGCGGCTGAAGCTCCGCGGTGTCTTCGGAAGTTAATTCCAAGTCGGGGTCGGCCAATTCAAGGTCGGCGCCCGCGAGATCGTGGGCGCCGTACTGGTCGCTGGCGCCCTGGATGGATTCCGGCGGGCCGCCTGAAGCAGCGCCCTGCTGGGCTTCCGCCGCGCGGCGATCGGGACGTTCAGACAACCCGTTGACCAGCGCGAACGCAACAATGGCGCCGGCGAGCAACATGCCCGCGACCAGCACCTTGCGCGATAGCCGTCGCGGTGAAGGCGGCTTCGCACGGATTGCCAAATTGGGCGGCCCTTCAATTGGGGGCGTGATGTGAGCGGTTGCGCTCATGGCCGCGCTCCGTGCCGTGAACGCGTGCGGACGCGATCGACCGGATTGCGCTCGATGCGTACGATCGTCGCCGAGCGCGTGCCCAAGCGGAGTTCCGCGATGTCGAAGATGCGGTCGATCATGTAGCGCGGGCCAGACGGCCCCTGCAGTGTTCGGTAGTTGACGAGTTCGGCGCCCTCGCCTGTCACCGCAAAGAGTGGCGGCAGATCTCCCGCCTCGACATCGGGGGCAAACTCGATCCAAGTGCGGCGCCCGTCGTCGAACACCCGCGCAGGCAGCCATGCGGGGCGTGCGCCGCGCGTGGTGCGGATCCTGTAATTGAGATTGATACTGTCGAGGAGCGCAGCCGGCGCCGTCGCTTCGGATCGAGGATAAGACCACGCGATCTGGGCTGAGTAAGCAGACCCGGACTGCGCTATCGCCTCGATGAGATAAGTGCGCCGGTCGGTAATGAGCACAATGTTGGTCCGAAGCCCGCTCGCATTCGGCTTCACCAGCACCACTGTGCGCGCATCTTCCGCCGTCTCGCTCTCGGCCTGCGTCACCATCCAGCGCGAGGTATCGCCGGCAGCGATGTCAGTGAGCGCCTCACCAGGCTCAAGGAGAATCGTCGAGACGTAACTTGGATGCGCGTACACTTCGTATATGGCGCCCGCCTCATACGCGTACACGTGGCGCGCTTGCACGAAACCATCGCGCGTTGGGCTTTGGCGCGCAGCGGAGTTTGCGGCCGCCAGGGTCTCAACCGGCGTTTCTGCGCGAGCGCGTCGCGATTGTGCGTCCGCGGGTGAGGCCGCGAGCATCACGAGGCTGGCAACGACGAGCGCCAAAGAGGAACAGCGTACGATCATCGTTCACGGCTCCAGGAGAAATCAGAAATCAAGAGGCCCAGCGGGTTGTTGGCGATCTCGTCGGCGTTGCGCGGCGCGCGCGTCGTCAGGGTGAAGACGCCGGAATAAACTTCCGGATCGGTCGTCCCCGTGGCGTTGGTGGCGCGTTCAACCCACGTCACCTCCCAGGCGTTGTTGGAGCGGGCGATGATAGAACGAATGTGCACGGTGCGGCCGACCCGGCCGAGCGAGAGGAAGGGATCATCCTGACGCGCGATCTCGGTGAGCTGCGCAGCCGCTTGCGGTGTCAGAAGGCGGTAAGCCTGCAGCCAGTTTTCGCGGAGAACCACGCCATCGGTCGGCAGGGAGCGCACCAGCCTTACGAACTGACCAAGATGGTAGGCCTTTTGCGCCTCCGTGGCGGTCCAGCGTCCGTCGGCGGCGCGGACATTCATCACCTGACCTTCGGGGCTAACTTCGACAACATGTACAAAAGTGCGTTGCTGTAACGCAACGACGACGAGTGAGACGACACTGACGCCGAGTAGGCCCAACGCGCCGAACGCGATGGAGCGCCACGACCGTGCCGACAGCACCGCGGAGCCCATGCGCGCGTCCCACTCTTGTTGTGCGCGCTTGTAAGGCGTGTCTGCGGGCGCGGCCGCGTACGAGCGCGCCGGTGAGCGGAAGGAAAAGTTCATGGACCGGCTCCAGAAGATCTGGGCTTGGGCTGCATGGCCCCGTAATTGATGGGGGCGCGCGGTGCGCCGCCGCTTCCGCCGCCTCGACCGCGGCTTCCGCCACCGCCGCGGCCGCCGCCGCCGCTTAGTCGGTTCGATGTGCTCATCATGCCGCCCTTGACGGCCTTGTAGACGGCGTGCGCCATGTAGACGCCGCCGGCGGTGGCGAAGGTCGCGCCTACACCGGTGCGGATAGCGTCAGAGCCGGACAGATGCGGCTGGCCTTGCACCACTTCGCTAGCAAGCATCGGGGCGAACCACGCGAGCGCGAGCACCGTGAGGCCAAACAGGAAGATATTGAGCACGCCACCGGCGTTGAGCGTGAACGTTGCTGGCAGCGTGTTGACGAACGTGATGGCGATCGAGGCGATGAAGGCGAGAACGAAGAGCCTGATCGCGCACCCCGCGACCCAGCCGAGCGGGCGCTCCGCGACCCATGATGTGCCGTTGAACACGCCCCACGGAAGCGCGACGAACGCGGCGAGGCTGCCAAGTTTGAAAGCGATCAGCGACACGAAGAGTTGCATCGCCAACACGAAGAAGCCGAGCATCACCAGCACGGCCGAGACCCAGACCGTCGCCATGGCGAAGGCGTCCGTGAAGATGTTCATGCCTTCGGCCATCGCAGCGGTGCGGCCGAAAAGTTCAACGCCAATCTGGCCGACGCGTCCTGGGTTGTGCAGATCGGCCATGCTCATACCGTTGCCGCCGGCGTTGAGGCCAAGCTGCGCGCCGGAGCGGACGATGATGGTCGATAGGCTCGCCCAATTGTTGACGAGGAAAGCGAAGAGGCCAACGAACAAGACCTTGCGGAAGAACGGCGCCATCGGCGCTTCACCGGCTAGCGCCCATTGCGCGCCGGCGAGCGTGATCGAAATGACGATCAGGGCGTTCAGGACATAGGTGACGTCGCCTTGGATCAGGCCAAAGCCCGAATCCGCCAGCGCCAGGAACTGGTCAAGAAACGAATTGAGGGAAGCCGGATCCATGTCAGAATGCCGTGCGCGCCGGTTCGGTTGAACGCGTGGTTTCGGTCGGGAAGGCGCGGCGCTGGATTTCACGGGAGCGTTCTTCGCGCGCGAGACGTTCCATGCGCTCGGTTTGAAGAGCACGCCCTTGCGCGATCAAGAGAGCATGGATTTCAGCGAGCTGGCTTGCAGTGACGCCGAGCAATTGGTTGCTGGCCTGTGTCGCGCCGGTCTGACCTTCAGCGCTTGCTGACGACTGAAGCGCGCGATCGATGCGATTGCGCGAGCCCTCAATCGAGCGCGCGGCGCGGGCTTCCGCTTCCATGGCGCGCTGCAGACTGTCGCGGCTCTCCTGCTCCCAGCGCTCGGATTGCTGCAGCACGCCTTCAAGATCGAAGTCCTCCCAGGTCTCGGGATAGAGCGTGCGCAGGTTTTCGCCGACCTGACTGACCTCGAAGGCAATGCCTTGCGCCGTGTTGAAGAGTTCGCGCGCTTCGGAGATCGATTGGGTAAGCTCGGGTGAAAGCTGCAACGGGTTTTGCCGCAGCATTTGCGTCGCCTGCTCGATCTGGCGGATCTGGTTGTTGATCTGCTGGAGCGCGCGTGTGGCTTGCAGCAGGTTCTGCGCCAGGTTGGTCGGATCAATGACGGTCATCTGCGCGCGTGCCGGCGCCATCGGCGTCACCGCGACGATCGCGGCCAAGCCGAGCATCACGAGAGATCTGAGTGCCTTTTGCATGGTCCCTCTCCTATTCCGCGGCGAGCAAGGATTGTTCGGCCGACGTTGCTGGCGATCCGGCCTTTTGCTTGAAGCGCCGCACCGCATCGGCGGCGTCGCCAAGGCCGCGTGCTTCAAGCCAGGCGAGCGCGAAGTTTTGCGCGCCCCGCTCCGCGATCACGCGATCCATCCACGCGTGGTCTTCGGGGCGCGAGGCAGCAACGAAGGCAAGCGCGGCGGGGCCGAGTCCCAGCTCGAACAAGCGGCAGCCTGCGCGTGAGGCCAGATAGTAATCGCGCTTCGGCGTCGCCGTGGCGATGAGCGCGATCTGGCGAGCGTTGAGCCCGAGGGATTCGTAGAACGCGGCCGAACGTGGCTCGCGGGCGCGGTCGTTGGGCAGAAAGATGCGGGTGAGGCACGCTTCAATGATGGTCGAGGCGATCGGGCTCGCTTCAACGTCGGCGAGTTCCTGGCTGGCGAAGACAACGGCGACGTTCTTCTTGCGAAGCGTCTTCAGCCAATCCTGAATTTGGGAAGCGAACGCCGCGTCCTTAAGGAAGAGCCACGCTTCGTCCAGAACGAGCAAAGTGGGCTTGCCGTCGAACCGGCGCTCCAGCGCGTGGAAGAGCACGGAGAGAACCGCGCTCGCCGCATGCGGACGACGCATGAGATCGCCCATCTCGAACGCCTGGACGCGGCCATAGCCCAAGGTCGACTGATCGTCGTCGAGCAAGCGCCCGTATGGTCCCGCGCGCGTGAACGGCTCTAGCGCAGCGCGAACGGTCGCGTCCTGTGCCAGTGCCGCAAAGAGCGTCAACGTCCGGTCTTCAAGCGGACGCTGAGCGAGCACTTCCAGCGCGCGCCAGAGCTCGGCGCGTAGTTCGGGCGTCACTGCGACATTGGCGCTGGCGATGAGGCTCGCGATCCAGTCGAGCGCCCAACTGCGTTCGGCGGCGTCATCGATCGTCGCAAGTGGCTGGAAGCCTAACGCGTCTTCCTCGCCAAGATCGAAGAAATCGCCGCCCAGACCGAGGATGGTCGCGCGCGAGGACCGGTCCTTGTCGAAGAGAAATACCTGTGCATCAGCGTAACGGAGCCATTGCGCCGCGAGTGTCGCGAGCAGCACCGATTTGCCGGCGCCCGTTGGTCCTACAATCATCGTATGGCCGACATCGCCGACATGAAGGTCGAGTCGGAACGGCGTAGCGCCATCGGTCGCGGTGAGCATGAGCGGCGGTGCGTTGAGATGGGCGTTGCGCTCCGGTCCCGCCCACACCGCGCTGGTCGGAAGAAGATGCGCAAGGCTAGGCGACAAGAGGATTGGCCGGCGTACGTCGGCATAAGCTTGGCCTGGCAAGCTGCCTAGCCAGGCCTCGACGGCGTTGACGCTTTCCACTTGCGTAACGAAGCCCAATGCGTCAGCGACCTGCTGGACCTGCCGGACAGCTTCGTTCGCCTGCTCTTCGTCGGCCTCAGCGACCGTGATGGTCAGTGTCGCATATCCTGCTGAGACAGCATCTGCGCCCAGTTCTTGCAGCGCGACATCGGCGTCTTCCGTTTGGTTCGCCGCGTCATTGTCGAGGAGGGCCGCCTCTTCGCGGAAGAGCGCCTCGCGCAATAGCGTGAGCAAACCCTTGCGCTTGGAGAACCAGCGCTTGCGGACCTTTTCCAATTCGCGCCGCGCCTCTTCGCGGTCGAGGGGCAGGAAACGCGTGACCCAGCGATACGAGATCGGCAAGCGGTTGAGCTGGTCGAGCAGCCCCGGCTCAGTTTCGGTGATGAAGCTTCGAACCGAAATGACTTTCAGATGCCTGGCCCCAAGTGTGGGCGCGAGTCCGCCGATGAGCGCGGCATCCGTCAGCAACTGGTCGAGATGGAACGGCGTCTCAGGCACGGCGACGCGGTGCGGGCGATCAGAGACGCAATCATGGAGGTACGTCAGCGTCTCTTCGTCCGAAAGCCAGCCCGCCTCCGGCATGGCGGTTTCAAGCAACGCGATGAATTGGTCGGCTTCTTGGCAGAAGCGTTCGAGATGACGCCGATAGTCGATCGAAGATGTCGTCTCAGCGCCGCCTTCGAAGACCAGGTTCTCGAGCTTGCCCTGCCGCTCGGCTGGCGGCAGCCAAGCGAGCGTCAGGAAATAGCGGCTCTCGAACCGCGCGCCCGCAGTCTCGAACACAGCGCGACGTTCTTCGTCGATCAGCCACGACACTGCGTCTGGCCACTCGCTATCGGGATAGCCAGGCGCCGGCGATCGGCGCGCTTCGACGTGAAAGCACCAGCCCGAACCGAAGCGGCGGAAAGCGTTGTTCAATCGGCCGCTCGCGCCCATGAGTTCGGCGGCGACGGCGGAATCTAGATCAGGGCCGCGGAATGCGAGCGTTCGCTGAAACGCGCCCTCCTTGTTCAGGACCACGCCGGGGGCAATCAGCGCCGCCCACGGTAAGAAGTCGGCGAGCTTGGCGCCGGTCGAAGCGTAAGGGCGAAGATCAAGCATCTCGCACCCTACGCCGACAAATAGGTTGGCTTGGCCAAGTGCCGTGGCCAAGTTTCGAGAAACCAGGGATCGCGCGCGGCGGCCCATGCCGCGGCGCCTTGCAGCACGGCCCAGAGTGGAAAGCCGATGAACGGCTGCTGCAGGCCAAAGCCGATCGCGGCGCCGATGGTGGCGTTGAGGATTGCGAAGGCGCGCGGCACGCCGCCCAGCAGAATGGGGCGTGTCAAGCTGGTGCGCAAAGGCATGGCGTATCCGTCTGGCTCTTCGTCGTTCACGAAGACCTCCTTTGTCGTTGTCACTCACTCAAAGCGGCTTCAGCCGTGCGCTGTCAGATCAGCGCCCCGCCGGCGAAGCCGAAGAAATCCAAAAAGAACGAAACCGCCGCAAACATGACGGCGATGCCGAGGCCCACGAAGGCGAGTTTGCGCACGCCGCCCCCACCTTCGGAAAAGATGATGGTGACACCGGCAATGACGATCGCGATGACAGCGGCGGCGCGCGCCACCGGTCCCGTAATCGAATCGACAATCTGTTCGAGCGGCCCTTCCCACGGCATGCCGGAGCCGGACGCGTAAGCTGGCCCTGCAATCGCAATGATTATGATTGTGAGAGCCGCTACTCGTGCGCTGACCTTACGCATCGTGATATCCCCGCCTCATAGAGGCCTGTTGAGGACAGTTTCCACGAAGACGCGCGCGACGAAATGGCTTTCAAGCCCCGCGCGCATGGACCAAAGCATCCTCTCACAGCACGCGCAAACACCTCGTCACACCTCGCAGAGTTGCGCTTCGAGAATACAGTTTGCAGCGCGCTGCGCGCATGAAGGCGCTGCGTGTTGCTTCAATGTCGTAGTGCTTAGAGAGATCAGAGCCGGTGCTGCACAATCTCGGTGATGCTACGGCCGGTCTCGGTGCGGGTGATGAACACAACCATATCCACGGCCGCGTTGATGAGGCGTGTGGGCGGCGCAGCACTGGCCTCCATCGCCAAATCCTCGAGCCGCGGCAACGCATCTGCGGCTGAGTTGGCGTGCAAAGTAAGCAGCCCGCCGGGATGCCCGGTGTTCCACGCTTTGAGAACCTCAAGAGCTGCGCCGTCGCGAACTTCTCCTACGACGATCCGATCGGGGCGCAACCGAAGCGTCATCTTCACCAGATCGCGCATCGACATTTGCGGCTCGGTTCGCTTGGTCAGCATCTGCACGCTGTTGGGGCTGGCGCAATGAAGTTCGCAGGTGTCTTCTAAAATGATCACGCGTGCTGTGAGGAAGGGTGTTTCGGCGAGTAAGGCATTTAGCAGGGTCGTCTTTCCGGAGCCTGTGCCGCCCGCGACAACAATATTTCGCCGGTGCGCCACGGCTGCGCGCAAGACATCGGCTTGAGCCCTTGTTGCGATGCCGGCGGTCACATAGTCGTCGAGTTCAAAAATACGCGACGGTCGTTTACGGATAGCGATCACCGGCGCCTCGACGAGCGGCGGTAGCAGCGCCTGCACCCTGGCTGCACTATCCGGGAGAATAGTCGAGAGCGCCGGGCGTTCGGCGCCGACGGTTTCACCCGCTTCGTGCGCCAGCAAACGAATGGCGGTTTCGCGCTCCGCGATCGAAAGTGTGTGCGCAGTCAGTTCAAGACCCCGTCCTAATCGATCGAGCCACAGGCGACCGTCAGCGTTCACGAGCGCCTCGACAACGTCGGCTTCGCTCAACGCATGCGCGACGGCCGGCCCCAGCGCCCGCACCAAGGCTGAGCGGCGGCGAGCCGAAACGAGCGCATATCCATCGCCGCTCATGGCGCCGTCGCTCCGAAGTCTCCGCCGGCACCGGTCGCGTCCTCGCCATTCGGGACACTACCGCCGCTGATCGAGCGCCCGCCCCGCAAAGCATTGGCGACCATTTGCAGAAACCGCTCGAACCGGGCCTCCGCACTCGCGGCAGCGCTGTCTTCCAGCGCTTCGTCTATCGGAGGATTGTGCTCGAGCCACACGCGAATGAAGAGCAGCAACACTTCTTTGACGATGAGCCCCTCGCCGATCACCTTGTCGAGGCGCGCGTCCAAACGGCTTGCCTGCCGCTGGTCGCTGACCGGCGGCAGCGGGTCGCCATCTCGGCCAGCGTATCGCGCGCGCACCGCCTCGGCGATGACTGACGATTCCGAGCGGTGCTGATCGCGGGCAATCTTCTCGATTTTGACTTCGAGATCGCGGGTCAGATAAACGGTGATGCCCTTGCGTGGCACGGGGCTCAAATCCCTTTCGAGCGCGGCGGCTCGGTTATTCGCGAGCCATCGGGATTGCGAAAGCTGGCGAGCGCGAGGTCGGAGATCTTTGGCCCCGCTTCGGGGAGCGCCGGTGGCGGCGCGGTCGGCGCAACCTTCGCTTCATCCGCTTCGAACAAGTCGGATTGCGCGCGGGGCGGCGTTGACGGCTCCGGCCGCTTCGCTGGCGTCACCGGCTTTTTCTCCTTCACCAGGCGGCCGAGAGCGCGCACGTCGCGCCACTCATTGTCATGTACGAGCGCGGCGCCAATGGGCGCGGCGGGCCGCAAGCGCTCGGCGAAGATTCGCTCCTGATCGAATCGGAGTTTCTTCGAGCGGATGGGCTTGCAACCAGAAACGAAAATGAGCTGTTGGTCCAGAGGAAGACCGCGCACGTCTCCAGGCAGCAGCAACGGCCGGCGCTCTTCGCGATAGGTAATGGCGCCTTTCTTCGGACCTAGGATTGAGCGGGGCCGATGTTCACTTTCCTGCGGGCGCATCTCCCACACTTCGCCGCCCATTTCGGCAATGTGTTTTGCGGTCTCTGGATCGGCTGCAGCGAATGACGTCACGCAATGACAATTGTCGAGGATGACGTTGTCGCGACCGTAGGACTTGATGACGTGATTGAGCGACTGACACACAAGGAATGCTTTGAGGCCATAACCGGCCATCGCGCCCATCATCTTCTCGAAGAAGTCGAGACGGCCGAGTTGAGGAAACTCGTCGAGCATCAGCAACAGGCGATGACGCTTCTCACGGCCATGGCCGTCCCGGGTCTGCTCTTCCATCAATGTGCGCGCGACCTGACCGATGAAGAGACGCATCAGCGGCATGAGGCGTGGGCCATCTGATGGTGGCGGCTGGAGGTAAAGCGTGACGGGCCGCTCTGCGCACATGAGATCGCCGATGCGGAAGTCGGAGCGGCTCGTTTTCTCGACCACGACCGGATCGGCGAAGATGCCGAAGAAGGATTCCGCAGTTGCCTTGATGCCAGAGCGAAGACGCTCCTCGCCGGTTAAATAGGAGGTGGAGGCGTGCAGAACCTCAGGGTGCACCTCTGGCATGCTGGTGCGCGGATTAAGGCGATGAAGCGTCGAGCGCATCTCGTCGGCGGCGCGGTCGAGGTCGGCGAGCTTTTCGCGCACGACCGCAAGCGTTTTGCGCTCCAGCGGTTCAGTGTAGAGCACGTGCAGGATGACGCCGGTTAGAATGTTCTTGGCGCTGTCATTCCAGAACCGCTCGCCGCCGCGTGTTTGCCCGTGTGGATCGACGATGATGTCGACCACGTTCTGAACATCGCGAACTTCGTTTTCGCCTTTGCGAATTTCAAGGAGCGGATTGAAGCAATTGGATGAGCTCTGGGTCGGCGCAAAGCGCAAGACTGGCCCCAACAGCGCGCGATACCCAGACGCGCCCGGAAAGCCGTGCCGGGGGTCGCCGTGGTCGAGTTCTCCTTTCACGTCGAGCACGATTGCCGATCCGCTCCATGACAGAAGCGTCGGCACGATGTGACCGCGGCCTTTGCCAGAACGCGAAGCGCCGATCAGAATCTGATGGCCCGACCCGTCATAAGCCAGGATTTCATCTTGAAACCTGCCGAGGATAACGCCCTGCTCGGCAAAGAGACCGGCCGACTCTATGTCGGCGAAGTTTGCCCAAGCGTCCTTGCCGAACGGTTTGAGCTGAAACCGTTGTCGTAACCCGAGAGCCGCAACAAGAATGCTCGCCGCGAAGCCGGCCAGCACGACAAGGCGTGCGACCGCGAATGGTTTGGGAAAGCGATCTGACCAGCGCTCAGTCCATTCGAACACCGCCCAAGGCGCATAGAGCGCGCCGGCTTCCGTTCTCATCCACGGTCCGCCCAGCGCCGGCTGATACGCGAAAACTTGCGCCAGATATTGCGTGGCGGCCCCTGCTCCGATCAGCGCGATCAAAAGTGAAATGGCAATGATGATTGCGCTGCGCATGTCCGCTCGCATTTGGCGTCGCAAGCCACCGTGCGCCGTCGGGCGCGCCGCGTCATTGGGCCGAAGAGCCCATTGCCAAGAGGTTATTTCCCTAGCTACGGGAATTGCGCTAAACGCTTGATCTCCTTACGGCTCGCGTCCTAACCTTCGTCAGGAGACGTGTTCGCATCTTTCGGTTTGATACGGTGGCGTGAGCAAATAGGCTTCGACCCGATGAGACACGCAACACAGTCTGGATCTGACACGCTCGGTGATGGGGCGCGCCTCTGCGAGGAACATTTCAGAGCACACGGCCTAATTATCCTCGCCCGGGTACGGGAGTCAGATCGAGCTATGGACCTAGCGCTCAGTTCGACTGCTGGGGATGTTCTAACCGTTGTACGCTGTGTCGGCCGGATCGAACCCGCCGATTATCGCGCTCTGCGGACGATGCTCATCCAAGGGGACTTCAACGGCGCCGCATTGATCTTTACGGAAGAAGACCGGCCACGCCTTCCGAGCGAGATACCATCCTATCCTCTGGCGGGGGTGCATGAACTTGCCGCTTTCCTCTCCAAGAAGAGCGCCAAATAACGCTCATTCTGCGTGTTCTTCGAACGAGCGCTCGCGGGTAACTCAACCCACTTAGCGTTTCAAACGTACGCCCGCGCCGCCATCTTTGCTCGACTTGGGATCGAGGAAAATCACGCCCGCGCTTTCCAGTGCACGGCGAACAGCGTCTACGTTGGCGTCAGTGCTGCGCTCTGGGCCCATCGCACCCTCCATTCGCTTAATCGTAGGCACTGACAGCTTCGATTTCGCGGCCAAGTCCTTTTGACTCCAATCCAAGAGAGCGCGTGCAGCTCGAACTTGTGCAGCAGTTAGCATGAGAATGCGCCTTTGGGATTATTTGATCCCTTTGGGTTGACTGTACGGGTCGAAGTGATACGTTCGGGATCATCATAGACCGAAAGGGTTAGAAATGTCCCGACGACCGCCTCTGGCGGCGAACGAGAGTGCGCGCCCCGACGATCCCACCCGCAGACTTATCTTGAGCGCTGCCGCCGTGCCGCTCCTCCCCGGCGCGGCGCGCGCTGCCGACCCTGCCGCTGAGGCGTGCCAAGCTTGGCTCGCGCGCGACGCAGAACATGAGCGTCTCGCGGTTCAATGGAGCCGGCTGGAGGCCCGCCTGCATCGCGAGCACAACTGGATGAAGCTAACGCGCGCTCAGCGTCGGCGTTTTCCTGAGTGCCGTGAGTTGGACGATATCGACGATCGCATTGAAGCGCTTAGCGACGAAAACGGCGCCTTGCTCAAGACGCTTCCAGCCATCGTCGCCGCGTCACAGATTGGCATTTGCGCCAAGCTCACCATTGTCATCAAGGAGACGAAGAACGACTGTGAGGATGTGCATAGCCTGATCTTGAGCATCCTGCGCGATTATCGCGCACTGCATGGAGACGCGTGAGGCCATGACCCGCGCGTCCCGCCGCAACGTGGTTGCCGCGATGGGCGCAGCGCCCCTCATGGCACGAGGCGACTTCGCCAAAGCCGCTCTGGCTGATCCGGTCCTTGTCCGTTGCGCCAATCTGTTGCGCCGCCGCGAGGCGCTGATGGGCGCTTGGAGCGACCACGAGCTGACGTACTCTCGATGGATCATGGAATGGAAGGTTGAGGCGTGCGCCGAAACCCAATTCGAGCACCACACCCTCTGCGCGGGACCACTTTCTGCCGTTGCTTGCCAACCGGAGAGCATGAGCATGAGGTTGTAATCAGCGCGGGCAGGATGAGGCGCTCGTAGAGCTTCATCGCGCACTACTCGAACCATCGCGGAAACAGATGATCACCACGCTGTTTTCAGCGCTCTCCCGGACCTTATTCGTTTGCGAAGAAAATAGCGGCCTTTCACTGTTACCGCGAAGCTCAGGGCGAAATGTGGACACCGATAATGCGCCGGCCTTTGTCACACACCAGGAGCATGCTAACCCGCGTTCCAGCAGCGATAGGCGCAGCGCCGACACGGAGCATCGACCTTGTTTCAGGTTGGCGTGTGTTACGTCGGATTGCACGAACAGGATTAGATTAGCCGGATAGGCGAGCGGCGCGCCGACGTGTCCGCTTCAGCGATTTTTGCTATTGTCATCCTGACACGATGTGAAAAACTCTTTGCTCCCGCGCACGCGCGGCTTGGGTAGGCGGGCGCTAAGCCGCAGCACAGAAGCAACAAGACCTACCTAGCGACCGACTGAAGCCTGCCGCATCAAGTGCGGCAGGTCGCCTTTGCGATTTATCAGCTGGCGCCAAAGCGGTTTGCCGGCGAAGACCGCGCTAGCCATTCGTGCAGATCATCTTCGGTATCGATCGGGCCCGCGTTTGCGAAGATCTCCCGCACCATAAGGCGCACCACGTCTCGTTCGAGCGCGTCGGCGGCGGGCGCGTCGCCTGTCCTGCTCAAGGGGGCGCTGCGGTCAGGATGCACGACAATCGCCATCCACGCCTCGGAGCGGCCAATAGGCGAAGCGGTCGATGCGCGTGCTGCTGCGACGCAAAGGCGCCTCAACAAACCGAGGCGAGCCTTCAGGGAGCGGCAAGTCGCGGGTCGCTAGGAACGCCGCCAAATCCGGCGGCAAGTCATCGCCCGCGTTGCGAGCGTTCCAAACCAGGACGCACTGACCGGCGCCGCCAAGACCGGGTTGCGGGACCACATAATTGGCTGCGTAGACGCGCGAGTCCGGGAACGCCAAGCGAAGATTACCGGCGAGATTGTAATGGTCGGCAACGAGGGTTCCGCCGCTGAAGCCATGGCTTGCAAGATCGTCAACGAGCGCCGGCGTCGCCATTTCTTCCCAGCAGCGATTGCAGGTGCGGTGCTGCAGAAGCGCCCGCCCGCTCAATGCGCCAAAACCAAGCAGCGCCACGATCAAAAGACCCCACGCCCAGCGTCCCATCAGAGAAGGCGCGCCCTCGCGCCGGTCGAGCCACAAGAACACCGAGAGCGGCGCGGTGAGCAGAGCGAACGTGAAATAGCGTTCTTCGAACTGCGCTGCGCGCAGCACGAAGACATCCAGGATGAGAATGCCAAAGGCGAAGACGCTGATCAAAGGAACGGCGCGCTCCCAAGGCGCAAGCGGGCGCGCCGGCGCGCCAGCGGAGCGCCACGCCAGTGCCAGCATGACAAGCAAGAGGCCCGCATAGCTTAACGCGCCGACACCAAGCGCGCCAAGACCAGCGAGAACGTCCTGGAGATAGGAGGCGGGGGCTTCCGCACCCTGCTTTTCCACCAAGAACGCGATGAAATCGAAGCGCGGGCCGAGCATCCAAAGCGCGTGTGGCGCAAACAATGTGACCGCAACAGCCAAGCTCAGCAGCATGCCCCAATCGCCGAGAGTCGCGCGTAGGGCGCGCTGGGTGAGCAATGCCGCGACGAGCGGTGCGAAGAACAGGATGAAGGAATACTTCGCCAAAAAACCCAGGCCGATGAGGAGGCCGAAGATCGCGTAGTTGAGCAGCGTGCGCTGCTCGCTTACGCGAATAGCCGCCCAAAGAACGGCCAGACACGCCACCGCAAGCAAGAGCGTATGCGTAAGCGCGGTGTGAACAGTCCAAGCAAAAGGGGCGAGCAAAGTCAGCGATAAAGCCGCAAGCGCCGCCATGGACGAACTTGAGAGCAGCCGTTTGCCGGAGAGAAACGCAAACACATAGCAGAGCCCGACGAGTGCGTATTTGAGAATGACGTGCGCTATCAGGTTGACGCCGAAAACGCCGTAGGCGCCCATCAGCAGCCAAGTGTGCAAAGGCGGATTGCGCGGATGATAGCCCCAGGCCCACGCCTGCGCTGCGACCGCTTCTTGGACATCGTTCTTGCCGATGTTCGGCGTCTCCCACAGACGAAGCGCTACGTGGGCGACGAGATAGAGTCCAATGACGACCCAGAAAAAATAGGGAGAGCTGAGGACGCTTGTGCGGGTCGGCGGATTGGTCGCCGCGACTGCGTTCTCAACGACTGCGCTCATCCTTGGCGCTCCGGCGCCCGCTGCGACTGCGCCGCATATGCGGACGCGCGTGGGCGACGGCTTCAAGCGTTAGGCGCGCGCGCATTGGCGGGGTCTTTCGCGCAGGTTGAAGTTTCCCAATGTCAGGGAGCGAACGGCAAATCGAGAGATCATTGGGAAACCCCAATTTGACGCGCCTGCTAGCAAGGGTAGCGTCTTGTCGGGGCGTACGGGACCGGAGGTTCGCCATGACGACGACCGCGCAAACAAGTTACGCATCTGGCGCGATCAGTTCGCCTGCGGCCACATTCGTCGCGTCAGCGATCGCCGCTATCGTGTATGTCGGTGTTTGCGGGGCCGCAGCCCTCTACTTAGCTGACGGCGGATTCGAAATTCTCGGCGCAACTTTTATCGGGGCGGTTTTTGGCGCAACGGCAAAAGCCGGATTCGATTCCAGATTCGAGCGCGTCGCCAGCTATTCCTATGCTGGCATGTGGATCGGCATCATGCTTGCTGGCCTATTGCACGAGCCGCTGGCGCGCCTGTTTGAGTTGGCGGGATCGGTGTTGGCCTAGGCCATCTCGGGCGCGTGATCAGCGGTCTGGGGGATCATCGTCACGGGGTCGTTCTGCCTCAGATCGTCTTTTGCGACGGGCGAGGAAGTGAGTGATCTCGGCCCATGCGACGATGCCGCCGAAGAACAAGAGACCGAGCGCGAACACCGTGCGCGGGTCGAGCGCGATTTGGAGAAAGGCGTGCACCGGGGCTCCCATGTCTCAGGCGGCGGCCGAGTTGTTGCGCGTTGTCGGGAAGATTGTATCTCTAACACGCCTGCGTCTGGCGCCACTGAAAGCCGCAGCAACGCGCGAGACACGAGACCACCTGATTTGCTTGCGTCACTTTGGGCTCGGACCAGAGGCGGCCCGGTCGCCACTTTAGTCAAATGTTAGGGTGACCCGCAGCCCCGGGCGTGCTTCTTCGAGAACAAGTTCGGCATCGTGCAGGCGCGCAATCGCTGCAACGATGCTCAAGCCGATGCCAGCGCCGGGGCCGCCGCGGCTTCGCTCTAGTCGATAAAAACGCTTGAGCACCGCCTCACGTTCGTCAGCGGGTATGCCAGGTCCGTTGTCGGCGACACTCAAGTGTGTGCGCGTGTCCTTGAAAGTGCGCACCATGATGGTCGCGCCCGGCGGGGTGTGGCGGATGGCGTTGTCGAGAAGGTTGGCGAGCGCCTGTGCGACTAGATCCTTGTCAGCGTTCGTCGGCGCTCGGGCTGCTTGCACAATGAGGTGGCGACCGCCTGCTTCGATATCCGGACGGAAAGCGTCAGCCACGCGCTCGGCAAGCTCGGCGAGATCGAGCGGGACAAGGCGGGCAATGTCTGGAGAGGCGTCGAGTTCGGCGACACGCAGCATGGCGTCAAAGGTGCGCAGGACTTCGCTGAGCCGTGCGTCAGCGGCCTCGATGGCGGCCTCGCGCGCAGCCCCATCGGCGCCGGCCGCGCGCGCGCGCTCCAGCTGTTGACGCACGTGCGACAACGGAGTGCGCAGGTCATGAGCAACGTCGGTGGAGACTTCGCGCACATTGGCGATAAGCGATTCAACCCGATCGAGCATGGCGTTGAACGACGCCGACAATTCGTCGAGATCGTTGTGTCCCGCCCCCGTTTCTGAGGGCGCGCGCGCGCCGAGATCACCCGACGACACGGCGCGCGACAGGGCCATTAGTTGGTCAACCTGGCGGAGCGAACGGCGGGTCAACCAAACTGAGGCCGCCAATCCCGCGAGCAGGCAGGTCAATCCCACCCAAGCCAGGGTCGCAAACAAGAGATCGCGCAGGCGCTCTTCGCGCGCCAAGTCCTCGCCAACAGCCAAAAGCGATCCATCGCCCAATTGCACGGTCTGCACCAACAGACGTTCGACCTCGTCGCGTTCTTCACTTCCCTCGTCGCCAACCTCGTCCGGCTCCTCGACCTCCGGCAATTCGAGTTCTGACCAGCCGACGCGGGTTGCTGGCAATTCCGCGAACCGAACGCTGCCCGAGGCATCTACCAGACCGTAATCCAACGAGCCTGGGCGGCCTGACCGGGTTTCGATGGCAAGCACAACGGCTTCCAGCCCTTCTGCGCGAAACTCGTCGCTGAGCGCGGCCACTTCGGTTGCGATGCGTTGCTGCAATTCCTCTCGCGCTGCGTCGCGCGTGGCCAACCAGGCGAAAACCGCGGTGGCGCAAAACGCCAACGTCAGCAATCCCGCATGCAGGATCGCGAGCCTGACGCTCGTTGATGCAAAGAGGCGGCTAGTCTGCACGGATCACATAGCCCGCGCCGCGAATGGTGTGGATGAGCGGCGCCGTTCCGCTCGGATCAATCTTGGCGCGCAGACGGCTGATGTGGGTCTCAACGATGTTGGTGCGCGGATCGAAGTGAAAGTCCCACACCCCTTCAAGCAGCATTGTTCGCGTTACCACCCGGCCGGCGTTCAGCATCAGGAACTCGAGCAACTGAAATTCGCGCGGCTGCAAATCGATCTCCTGATCGCCGCGGCGCACGATACGGCGCAAGCGATCAAGACTGAGGTCGCTGACTTCCAGCAGAGCCTGTTCAGGGGCGCGCAGCGGGGCGCGTCGCGCCAAAGCCGCGACCCGCGCTTGCAATTCGGCGAAGGAGAAGGGCTTGACTAGATAGTCGTCGCCGCCCGCCTCCAATCCCGCAATGCGATCGGAAACCGCTCCCATCGCGGTCAGAAACAATATGGGCGTCTGCGCGCCCATGGCGCGCAGCGACTTCACGGCCGACAATCCATCGATGCCCGGCAGCATGCGATCAACGATGAGCACATCGAAGGCGCCGTCCGCGGCTCTGAAGAGACCGTCCTTGCCGTCGTGCGCGCTTTCAACCACATGCCCAGCCTCTTTCAGGCCGCGCGACACGTATTCGCGGGTCTCTTCATCGTCTTCGATCAGCAAAATGCGCATGCCATAATCCAATCGCAGGCTGGCGCCCCAAATCACCGGGGCGCCAGTTTGGCGAGCGAGCTTAGTCGTCGTCGCCGTCTTCGTCATGCTCGGCGTCGGCGGCGGTGGCCTGTAGAACCGCCCCGGTCTGCGCATCGATCCGAACTTCCTGGGCGGTCCCGGAGGCGCCCGCGACCTCCACCTCGTAGAAGAGCGCGCCGTGTTCTTCTTCGATGCCGGCCTCGTAGGCGCGACCGCCGGCATGGCGTTCGGCAGCCTGGGCGGCGTCAGCCAGCGAGATGCGGGCTTGGGCGATCGCGGCGCTGTCAGGCCGATCGTCATCATTGGCCCGGGCGCCTGACGCCCAAGCGCCGCCAGCCGCGAGCAGCGAAAGAGCGAGGGCGCCGCCAGCCAAGGCAGTGAGCGTGGATTTCTTCATCGGGGGACCTCTAACTATCGTCGCGGGAGGATGCGACGGTGACAGGTTGCTATGGCGCGCCTTGGCGGCCCCTGACTGGTCCTATACCGATCCGCAACCTCCTCCTCAGGTCTAGATTTGCGGTGGCGCCTGTTGAATCTTGGAACGCCGATACCCCCCGCTCGCGGCGAAATAGATCGCGGGCATGATCAAGAGGGCGAGCGGCGCTGCGAACACAAGACCGGAGATGATCGCGATCGCGAGCGGGCGTTGCATTGCAGAACCTGCGCCCAGGCCGAGCGCCAACGGCGACAGCGCCAAAATGGCGATCAAGGTGGTCATCAAGATTGGCCGCAGGCGCGCGGCGCCCGCAGCAATGAGGTCGGCCTTTTCCGCTTTGCGCGACGCGTCGATTTCGGCGAAGTAAAAAACAGCGATCTCGGTGACGATGCCGATGATCATCGTCATGCCCATCAGCGCTGAAATGTTGAGTTCAACGCCGGTCAACCAAAGCCCTAGATAGACTGCAAGCGCCGACAAGCCGGCAACGCTCATGATTGCCGCGACGATTGCTATGTTCTCGTAGAGGTATAAGAGCAGCGCCGCAACCAGGAGCGCCGCTGCGGCGAGCACGATCGTCAGATCGCGAAACGACTTCTGTTGCTCCTGATAGAGGCCGCCGAACGAGATGGTGACGCCGGGCGGCAAGGTGACGCTTCGCAGGGACGTGCGAATGTCGTTGATCGCCGATCCAAGATCGCGGCCTTCAAGTCGAGCGGTGACCGCGATCATGTCGCGGAGATCCTCTCGCACGATTTGCGGCTGGCCCACTGCAATCGCTATGTCAGCCACCCGCGATAATGGCAGCACCGCGCCGGCCTGGGTGCGAATCGTCAGCGCCTGCAAACGCGACAGCCGTTCGCGCACGTCTCCGCCGGCCCAGACGCGGACGGGAACGATTTTCTCACCCTGCTGAATGCCGCTTGGGGTGACGCCGCCCAGTTGGCTCTCAATGGCGGCGCGCACTTCTTCTGGCGTCAAACCCTCGATCGCCGCGCGCGTGCGATCAATGCTAACGTCGATCGCATCGCCGGCGATGAGAACGCCATTGAAGACCTCGACAACGCCGCGCACCTGACCTGCTTGTTGGGCCACCGCGTCAGCGATGGGGATGAGGTCGGCCGATGGCGCCCCTGTGATCTTAATCTCTATCGGCTGGGGGTTAGAGATAAGATCCCCGATCAGATCTTCCATGAGCTGGGCGGTCTCGACCTGGAGCGCGGGAACGCGCGCCGCCAACCGCCCGCGCAGATCACTCATCACGGCTTCGATGTCGCGTCGCGGCAATGGATGCAAGCGGATGAAAAGATCGCCCTCATTGGCCTCGGTCAGGCCGCCGCCCAATTGCAGGCCGGTGCGCCGCGAATAATTGGCGACTTCCGGGGTGGCGCGCACTTCTTCTTCGAGAAGCCGCACCAATCGGTCAGTCTCGGCGAGTGACGTTCCAGGCGGGGCTTTGTAGTCAAGGATGAACCCGCCCTCATCCATCGCCGGCATGAAGCCTGATCCGACCCGGGTCGCCGCAAAGCCGCCGACAACGATGAACGCGGCGGCAACCGCGAGCGGAATAAGGGGCCGCCCAAGAATGAGCGCTAACAGTCCCTGGTATGCGCCGCGCAAGCGACCCAACAACGGCCCGCCATGTTCGAGACGCTCGGCTTGATCGCGCGAAAGGAGATGTTGCGCGGCGAACGGCACGATAATGAGCGCGCAAAAGTACGACACGAAGAGCGCGATCGCCATTGTCACCGCCAGGGCGCGGAAAAAGCCGCCGGTGACGCCGTCGACAAAGGCGAGAGGCGCGAATACGACGACGGTTGCAAACGAAGAACCGGTGAGCGGTTTGATCATCTCGGCGGCGCCATGACGGACATCGCCATCGCCCGCGGCCGAGCGCTTTGCGATATGTTCGAGCATCACCACGGCGTCATCGATGATGAGCCCGACCGCCGCCGCCATGCCGCCCAGCGTCATGATGTTGAAGCTTTGCCCCAAAGCCGAAAGACCCAGAACGCTCGCCGCCAGCACCAAAGGCAGAATGAGTGCGATGACGAGCGTGATTTTGGCTTGGCGGAGAAAGCCAAATAGCACCGCTGCCGCAAGCAACGCGCCGATCAGGATGGCGTCCCGCACGCTGCCCGCCGCCTGCGTGACGAGTTCAGACTGGTCGTAATAGTTCGCGAGCCGCACGTCGGATGGAAGATGCTGACTCAATTGCGCCAATTCGGCGCGCACGGCGCTGGCGAGCGCGACAGTGTTGGCGCCTGGCTGCTGGCGCACATTGATGAGGACGGCGTCGCGTCCGTCAGCACTGACGCGCGTATAGTCGGGCGCGACGCCCTCGCGGACATCGGCTACGTCAGAGAGTTCGACGATACCCGCTTGGCCGGTGCGCAGAATGGTCGCGCCAACATCATCGGCGGACGTCAACTGTGATTGGATAAGCGTCAGATAGAGCCGATGGCGATCCTCAATGCGGCCGACGGAGGCGACCAGATTGTTGGCGCTCAGCGCCGTCGCCACATCATGCGCGGTGAGGCCAAGCGCGCGAAGACGTTCTGGATCGATGTCGACTTGGATTTCGGCTTGCCGCCCGCCCAACACCTCGACTTGGCCGACGCCCTCAATCGCAGAGATCGCCGGCGCGATCTGAAAATAGGCGATGTCGCGCAAACGCACCTGATCGGCGTTGGCCGATGTCAGACTGACGCCGAGAAACGGAAATACGGTGGGGTCCATGCGCCGGACGCGGTAGACGACGCCGGCCGGCAGGTCGGGCAAAGTGCGCGCAATCAGCGCATCCGTCTGCAGCATGGCCGCGACCATGTCGTCGCGCCAACCGAACGTGATTGAGATTTCCGCCGACCCGCGCGAACTCGTTGACCGGATCCGGCGCACGCCGGGAATTTCGCGCAATGATTGTTCGAGCGGGCGCGTGACTTCGATCACCATCCGGTCGACGGGCCTGTCGCCGGCATCAACGCTCACAACCACGCGCGGAAAATCAATCGTCGGGAAGAGCGAGACCGGCATGCGGAACGCCAGCGCCGCACCCGCAAGGGCGATCGCCAATATGAGAAAAAGCAGCGAGCGCCTATGGCCGAAAAGCCAATTGGTCATGGCGCGCCACTCTGCTGGAGGGCGATCGTGGCGCCATCCTCAAGCGTTGCGCCGCCTTCGACAATGACAACCTGTCCGATCTCCAGACCGCTAGTGATTTCGATCCGGTCGCCCAACTCCGCGCCCGTCCGCACCTGGGTCTTGTGCGCAGTCGTTCCCTGCACAACAAAGACGCTCGCGGTTTCGCCGTCATAGACGATTGCGCCGCGCGGCAAGCTGATGGCCTCGCGCGGGGCGCCGATAGCGATCTCCCCGCGCACCGGCGTGCCCGGAAGAAACGACGCATTGGCCGGCAGGGCCACCGTAACCTCGGCCAATCTGGTCGCTGGATCGATCCGGCGTAGAACCCGCGAGACGCGGCCCTCCGATGAAACATCGCCGCGCAGGTCCCGCACGATCGTGGACGCGCCTTGCGAGATGGCGCCTAGATCTTCGATTTCCACGCCGAACCGCGCTTGCAGGCTCTCCGCGTCGCCGACGCGCGCGAGCGGCGCGCCAGCATTTATGATCGCGCCTGCTTCGACATCGATCGCTTCGATGAGCCCCGCAATCGGCGCGCGGATGACGCGCACCCCGCCAGAGCCGATGCGTGCGCCCAGATCGTCCGCGGCGGCCTCGGCGTTCGCCAGCGCCTGCTGGGCGGCGGCGAGTTCGGCATTGGTGGCGAGGCTTTGCCCGCGCAGGCGGACGACGCGGTCGTGGTCGGCGCGCGCGAACCGCAATTCTTCGAGCGCCCTACGTTGCTCAAGTACGACGGCTGGCGTCGGCCGCACTTCAAGAAGCGGCGCTCCGCTTCTCACCGTCTGGCCGGGCGCAGCCCGCAGCGCCACCACCACCGCATCATAGGAAAGCGAAATTGTGCGCGAATGATCGGGTGATATTTCGACCTCGCCGAAAGCCGACAGGCGCTCCTGCATTTGCGAGGCGGCCGCGGTTTCAACTTTAACCGGCGCGGCGGCCGCCGCCGGCGCATCCTGTGCGGGACGAGCGCATGCGCCGAGCGCGCTCATGGTCAGCGCGATGGTGATCGCCCTCATCGTCTTCATGAAGCGTCCCTCTCGACCAGCAATCGTCCAACCAAGCCGTCGAGCGCCGCCTCGCCTTGCGCCTGCGCTGCGGCGAGCGCGAGCGCCGCCAAGCGTTTGTCGAGGAGGCTCGCCCGCGCCGTCTCATAAGTGAGCACGGGCACATCGCCCGCCTCGGCGGCCGTGCGTAACACCTCGGTTTCACGCGACAGCGCCGCGACCTCCCGCTCCAGAATGGCGCGCTGTGCTGCGACGCGTCGCAGCGTCTCGACTTGAAGCGCGATATCGGCGCGGGCCTGAAACACGCGCGCATCGTACTCAGCTTGTAGTTCTACGCGTGTTGCGCGCGCGATAGCGATGTCGCCGCGACCCCGGTTCCAGATGGGCAGGACTAAACTCAATCCTGCGCCCGACGTGCGGACATCGCTGGTGTCACGAGCGCGCGAGAGGGAAAGGTTTGGCAGCGGCAGGGCAGCGACGCGCGCAAATCGAAGGCTCGCCTCATTGGCCTCATAGCTCGAACGCAATGCGCTAAGATCCGAGCGCACGGCCAACGCCTGCTGGAAAAGCGCCTCGGGATCGAGCGAAGCGGGGTCGCTTGTCGAAACGACTTCCGCCAAGGGCGGCGTCTCGCCCGGACCAAGCGCCAAGAAGCCATTGAGCTCATTCACCGCCGCGTCGAGATCGCGCTCGATCGTGTTCAGGCGGTCGAGCGCATCGAGAAAGCCGATGCGCCGCACCGCCAGGTCGTCCAGGCGCGCATCGCCGTCAGCGACGGCGCGTTCATAGGCGCGCAATTGGCTCTCGGTCTGCTCGGTCGCCTCGGCCGCCACGGCGGCTTGTTGGCGAAGGAAGATGACGCGGATCGCCGCATCGCGCGCCTGCATGGCGACGCTCCACTCCGTCCACGTCAATTCCTGCCGGATTCGCTCCTGCTCGGCCCGCATGCGGGCGCGGGCGTTCGGGTGATTGATCAGCGAGGTGATGACATCAAGGCTGAGGCCCGCGCTCAAAGCGTCGAAGGCCTGCACATTGGTTGGATGATCGTAGCTCAGTTGAAGTTGGGGATCTGGCAGCAGGCCCGCCGAGAAGGCTTGTGCGGCGCCGACGCCCGCTTGCGCGCGCGCCACGCGTAAGGCCGGGCTCCGGCGCACGGCCCAACCCGCGATCTCAATCGTGCTAAGCGGGGGCCCGCCCAGAAAGTCCTCGCTGCGCCCGCGCAAATCCACGAGCCCGTCGGCTATTGGCGACGAAGCGTTGACCACGTCGCCCGCCAGCAGCGCGCCTGTGCCCTGATCAATTGGCGGGGTGGCGCACGCTGAGAGCACCGCGACGCTGGCCCCCGCAATGATCCCTCTCGCCGCCGACATGACGCTCCCCTCGCAGTCCAGGACGCCTCCCAGCGCACCCGATCTCAATATGTCGCCAAAGCCCTAACAACGCGGCAACAGATTTCGCCTCGTCGCTGCTTGGCGAAGCAATGGCGGAGCTTAGGGCGCTTGTGACCGATAGAAGCCCGCCCCCGCATGGACCGCGGATTGACGATACCCAATGTTCGTTTTCACCGGTTCACGATTGGCGGCGTTGCGCATAAATCGCGCACAGTCTTGCAAGCGGAGCGCAAGCCCGCGCGATCAGGAGGGCGAAACGTGGCGTTGATCTGGTCTATCGTGCTCACAGTGATCGTGGTGTTGGCATGCACAATCTTCCATTATGAGGCGATTAGCCGTTTGGATCGTTTTGCCCGCGCCCGCAGTTGGGCAAATCACGCCACGCTCGTGTGTGTGCTGAGCCTGTTGATGCTGATTCACGTTCTAGAAATCGTACTTTATGCCGGCGCCTATGGCTTTGCTGACGTCATCGGGATTGGCGGACTGCGCGGGCCAAGCGAGCTGACGCCCGCAGAGTATTTCATTTTCGCTGCGGAGACCTATTCCTCACTGGGATCAACAGATGTGACGCCCGAGGGAGAAATTCGCTTGATGTCCAGTCTCTCATCGCTGTTTGGCATCTTGTCGCTGACTTGGTCGGCGTCGTTTCTATTTTCACTCGTTGAACGCTGGCGCGTTTCCGATGGCCGCCACTGAGTGCAATAGGCCGTTGCATGATGAGCGTTTCCCAGTCGCGCCGTTTCGTCGCCCCGTTGATCGTCTCGGCCGCGCTGCTGATGGAGACGATGGACGCAACTGTCCTCGCCACCGCGCTGCCGACCATCGCCACAACGCTCCACGCACCTGTGCTCTCGCTGAAGCTCGCACTCACGACCTATCTTGTCGCTCTCGCCGCCTTCATTCCCATCAGCGGTTGGATGGCCGACAGAATCGGCGCCAAGCCCCTATTCATGGCCGCGATGGCGGTCTTTCTGGTTGGTTCGATTCTTTGCGCCCTCCAGACCGATCTCGCGGGCCTTATCCTCGCGCGCGCGGTTCAGGGCGCAGGGGGCGCCATGATGACACCGGTCGGCCGTCTGATCGTGTTGCACACAACGCCTAAGAACGAGCTGGTGCGTGCTATGACCTACATCACCCTGCCGGCCTTGATCGGGCCTGCGCTTGGTCCGCTCTTGGGTTCGCTCATCACAACGGCGTTCGGATGGCGCTGGATCTTTCTCATCAATGTCCCTGTCGGCGCATTGGGCTTGGCGTTGGCCTGGCGCTTCATGCCGAATCCGCCGCCCAGCGCGCGTGAGCGGTTCGACACGGCTGGGTTTGTGCTGGCCGGCGGCGGATTTGCAGCATTGTTGTTCGGCTTGTCGGCGCTCGGCGACCATCTCGTCTCAAGCGCTTATACGCTAGCGCTCGTAGCTTTTGGACTGATGGGGCTTATTGGCTATTGGGCGCATGCGCGGCGCCTTGCGCGGCCCCTGCTTGACCTTGCCCTCCTGCGGATCCGGACGTTTTCTGTTGGCGTGGTTGGCGGATTGTTGTTTCGTATAAGCGGCGGCGGCGCCAATTTCTTACTGCCGCTTCTTTTCCAGCTTGGTTTCGGCTTTAGCATAGTGCTCTCGGGCGCACTTTCCGGTGTCTACGCGCTGGGCAGCCTCATCACGCGAAGCGCTGCGCCACACCTCATCGATCGGTTCGGCTTCCGGCCTGTGCTCGTGGTGGGGACCATTCTGAGCGGCGGCGCCGTCGCCTCATTCGCGCTCTTTCAGTCCTATTCCAGTTTGCTGTTGCCAATCTTGTTGATCGCTGGCGCGAGTCAGGCGGCGGTTTTCACCGCCGCCAACGGCATTTCCTACGCCGACATCGACGAACCCAACATGAGTGCGGCGACGAGCCTTGCATCCGTGGCCCAACAAGTAGCAGTCACGCTCGGTATCGCTGTCTCGGCGCTCGTGCTTCAAGCGGGAGGCGATCCGTCGCCGCAGGCCCCGCTCGCTGTGGCGCACTTCGCACCCGCTTTCGTCGCGGTGTCCGTTCTCAGCACCATGGCGCTGGGGTTCTTTGCTTGCCTATCGGCCAACGACGGCGAGGACTTGCGCCACCGACGGGAGGACCACCGGCGTGCCCACTGGTATCATGGGGTCTGACATGAAGAGCGCCGATCGGAGCGACGATCCGACTGTCACGCCAAAGCATCTCCCCAGGCGCTGGGTTCCGCGCTGGCTTTCGCCGCTCGCGGCGACTCTCCTTTTTGTGGCCGCCTTGTGGGTCGTGCACAATGAATTGACGGCGCATTCGTATCACGATGTGCTTGCCGCGTTGCGGATGATCGGCCCGAACGCCATCGCGCTCGCCATCGCACTGGCCTGCGCTTCCTACGCCAGTCTCATTGTGGCTGAGCAGCTGGCGCTTGCGATGATCTCCAAACCGATGGCGCTAAAGCAGATGTGGCGCGCGGCCTTTTCAGTTTATGCGCTCGGCAACGCGCTCGGCTTTTCCTTCGCCACAGCGCCCGCAGCGCGCGCCAAGCTTTATCGCGGCCAGCTGGCGCCGTCGGAAATCGCGGCCGTCTCGGCCCTAACCGGAACAAGCGTCACAATCGCGGCGCTCACTGCGGCGGGGCTTGGCTTGCTCATCGGCGCCGATGAAGTCGCACGTCATGGCTTTGCGCACGCTTTGGTGTGGCGCGCACTGGCAATCGCCTTGCTCGCGCCAGCGATCGCCTGGATCGTCATCGCGGCCTGGTCGCCGCAACAGCGCGAGATTACCGGAATTCTTGTGCGTACCCCGGGGCCACGGGCCGCATTACTTCAGATTGCCGTGGGCGCAGCCGATTGGATCGCAGCAGCGGGCCTTCTTTACATCCTATTGCCCGAGCAAGGCGGCTGGTCTTTTTCGGCTTTCATCGCCGTCTTCGTACTCGCCAGCGCCATCGGTGCGGCGTCGGGGTCGCCCGGCGGGCTTGGCGTTTTCGAGGCTTCAATTCTGACGCTGGCGCCAGTCGATCAGCATGCGCCAGCCGCGTTCGCCGCATTGCTCGTCTATCGCCTCATCTACACGATTGGACCGCTTGGCTGCGCCGCCGCTCTGCTTGCAAGCGATCTAGCGGCGCCCATTGACGGTGCACAATCGCCGGCGCTGCGCGCCGCCCGACGACTGGGTGCGGCCGCGGCCGAATTGGCGCCGCGGGTTTTCGGCATGCTTGCCTTCGCGAGCGGCGTCGTCTTGCTTTTGTCGAGCGCCACGCCTGCGCTTCAGCATCGCTTAGCGGCGCTCTCCGCGCTCGTCCCATTGCTCGTCGTCGAACTTTCGCACTTTCTCGCCAGCATCACCGGCGTACTTTTGCTTGTGGTCGCGTCTGCGCTCTGGCGGCGTCTGGAAGCTGGGTACGTCGCGGCTCTCGCTCTCTTGATGAGCGGCGCCACCTTCGCGATCCTTAAGGGCTTCGATGTCGAAGAGGCGCTGCTGCTTGTCCTCGTTGCATTGGCGTTGTGGCCATGCCGGGGGGCTTTCACGCGGAAATCCCTACTCTTGCGCGATGCGCTTAGTCCTGTGTGGATCGCCACCATCATCTGCGCGGTCGCCGCCGCTGGCTGGCTCGGCTTCTTTGCCTATCGCGACGTCGCCTATCAGGATGAGCTCTGGTGGACATTCTTGGCCGACGCGCAGGCGTCGCGTTTTCTGCGCGCAGGCGCAGCCGTTGCTCTCATAATTGCTTTCGCCGCGCTTTGGCTGCTGCTGACGCCTCCGCGGGCGCGTTGGCGTGGACATCCTTCCGCGGAAGACATCGACCGCGCAGCGAGCATCATAGCAAGGGCAGACTGCATGCGCGGCGACGCTCACCTCGCCTTGCTGGGTGACAAGGATCTACTGTTCTCTGCAAGCGGTGATTCATTTTTGATGTTTCGAGTGCGCGGCCGCAATTGGATCGCCATGAGCGAACCGTGCGGCTGCGCCAGCGAACGGCGGGAATTGATGTGGCGCTTCATCGAGTGCGCCGACGAGGCAGACGCTTCTCCCGCTTTTTACGCCATCACGGAAAACATGTTGGCCGATTGCGCCGATGTCGGGCTGGCTGTGCGCAAGATCGGCGAGGCGGCGTTAGTGCCAATTCAGTCCTTCTCGCTCGAAGGCAAGGCCCGGGCAGGCCTGCGCCAAGCGCGCAACCGCCTTGAACGCGAAGGAGCGAGCTTCGATGTGCTGGCGCCGGGCGAGGCGCGCGCGCATGGCGAGGAGCTCTACGCCGCCTCGGCAGCCTGGCTTGCTCATCACGCCGGTGCAGAAAAGCAATTCTCGCTCGGCCGTTTCGACTTGGCCTATCTTGACCGAACTTCGGTCGCTGTTGTGCGGTTTGCTGGGCGCATCGTAGCGTTCGCCAATGTTTGGACGACGCCTGACAAAAGCGAACTTTCAATCGATTTGATGCGCTACGGTCCGGATGCGCCCAAGAACGTCATGGACTATTTGTTCGTTCGCCTGATCGAGTGGGGTAAGGCGCAAGGCTATCGTATGTTTGACCTCGGCATGACGCCGCTCGCGGGACTCGACACGCATCGCTTGGCGCCCGCGTTCTCGCGCCTCGGCGCTGCCGTCTATGAGGACGGCGAAAACCTCTACGGGTTTCGCGGCCTGCGCGCCTACAAGCAAAAATTCGACCCCGACTGGCGGCCACTTTACCTTGCGACGCGGCCAGGGGCGCTCATGGCGTTCGCCCTGCTCGACGTCGCGCTCCTCACTAGCGGCGGCTGGCGCGGCCTATTGGCCAAGACTTGAGGCTGCGCGTCACGAAGATTGCGGCCTTGTATATTTCTCTCCAGCTGGGGCTCATGACTGGGGCCTGATAGTCGCGCGAATGTCCGAAGCGAAAAGCCCAGCAGCGCTCATGGCGCTCGCCGATGAATTGGCGGCCACCGGAAAGTTCAATCACTGGGAAGAGATCGGCGCTGAGATGGAACGCAACGGATGGGAAAGCGCTCTCTCAACCCTTGCTGAAAATTCCAGTCTGCGACAAAGGATCAACGCGCGTTGCGCGCTTGCGAAGAAGGAGTGACCTCAGCCAGGAGGAAGGCTAGTCCTCCCCCTTTCGGCCTTCGAGCAGAGCCCTGAGCCCCGCCAATTGTGCGCCGTGCTCGGCGTGCAGGCGGTCAAGCTTTTCGTGCAAACTGAGAATTTCAAGCTCCGCCTTGAGGTTCACCTCGAAATCATGACGCGCCTCGATCCGGTCCTTCACCGCCTGGCGATTTTGACTCATCATGATGATCGGCGCTTGAACAGCCGCCAGCATCGACAAAAGCAAATTGAGGAAGATGAACGGGTAAGGATCGAAACGTTCGTGCTGGGGCAACACGAGGATGTTCAGGGCCGCCCAAACAACCAAGAACGCGAAAAAGCTCGAAACGAACGCCCACGAACCGCCGACCTCAGCCACGCGATCGGCAAGTCGCTCTCCGAAGCTGGAGCGGTTTTCGAAATCGTGCGTGAGGTCGCGTGAGATCGGCTCGCGTTTGCGAAATGCGTAGAAGACACGCTGGATCGTATCCTTACCAGCCGATCCTGCAACGACGGCGCCTGCAAGCGCCAAAACCGTTTCAATCACCATCACATCATCTCCCGAGGGGGTCGCCGTAGGCGAAAATCTCCGCGCCCGAGACTAACGCGATGGCGCCTCTGCGGGAATGTCGCGCGCGCCACAACCGATCAACGTGGTTTGTGTTTGGCGCGCATAGCCGCAGACCACCGCCGTGGCGCCCTCGCCTCTACGGGTCGCGGCGCTTTCGCGCCACAACAGGTCTACGGACCACGAAGGACAAAGCGAAACACACCCATTCAGTCTTGATCGACGGGTGCGGTCGCGCCAGCGCCGGTTTTGTAGGCGTGGTCGAAATAACGCTCGACCAGGTCAACCGCCGCCAATTGAGCGCGCGCCGCTGCACCGAGCGTCTGGGCGTCGCGGCGCTGCGCTGCAGCGGAGAGTGTCCGCTGCAATTCGTCCATCATATCGGCGACGGCGCTGTCACTCACTTGCACTCGCAGGGTCTGCCATTGTTGCGCCGAAAAGCGCACGCCAGCATCAACCTCAGCCCAATTGGGCTGAGACGGCAGCGCGAGCGCTGCGAGTTTGAAACCTGCATAGTCGAGCAGCGACACCTCGATCGGCGCCGCGCGCGATTCAGCTGCGCTGCTCTCTTCCAATACTCGATAGACCTCAAGCGCTGCGAGCGCCGCGCTCGGCGCGTCATTGCGCTGGAGCGCCGCCATCGCCGCTGCGGCGTGCATTTCAGCGAGATTGAATTGGGCCGGATCCATGCGCGATTGAACGGCGGCGACGCCATCGACCAGGGCCTGGCCCCGTTCGCGGTAGGCGCCTGTTTGACCGCGAAGCACCGCATCGACGAAATCCTCCGCCATGGAGGCCGGTCCTGACACAAAGGCGTCAGCCGCCGGCGGCTGTGGGCGATAGGACAATGTTTCCTGACGCTGCACGATGCTTCCATCGCCCGCGACGACAAGGGCGATGTTTTCACCTGCTTCGGCGAACCGCACGACGTAGCGGTCGCCTTCAATGCGCTCACCGCGCGCGTTTGCGGGAGCGCCGGCGGCGCTCGCGGCCTCACGGACCGGCCCTGGCAGCGAAGCAGAGGTCTGAGCGCCGCAGGCCGCGAGACCGAGAACCGACAGCGCAACGAGAGCGCCCTTGAAGCTTTGCGTCACGGTGACCTCCTTCGGCCGGGTTCTGGCCAATCGACCATGAGAAGCCGCAATCGTGCGCCACTCAGAACCGTCGCACCATGGACAGTGGATTGACGATCTCCAACGTACGCGGGACGCAATTGCGACCAACATGCCCTGACGAACAGGTCCGCCTGACCAAGTCCTGCGGTGGATCGGCGTGTTTGCTGAAGCGGCGCGGGGGGACTAGACTTCCGCTCCCGAGGAGAAAACATACGTGAAGGGGCTCGCACCCGTCCTAGGCGCAGCATCGGTTTTGGCCGCCGCAAGCGGCTATTTTCCTGTACCTTCCTTCGCCAGCGATACTGTGCAAACGGCGCTCACAAGCTCCGGCAAGGCGACGCCGCTGAGTATGATGTTCACAAGCAGCGCGCACGCGTCGGGCGCGGTCCATTCTCGCTGCTGCGGCTTTGTGCGCCTCATGGCTGAGGCTGACGTCGAAGTGAGCGCACGTGGCAACCGCATCGAAGTGCGAATTCATGCGAAGGACGACGCGCCGGTGCGCGCACGTGGCTCAGTCGCTCTTTTGGTGCACGGTCAGCCGACGCGCGTTGAACTGGTCGAGACCGCACCCGGGCTCCTCACCGCTGCGTTGGATTCAGCGCCGACAGGAGACGACGTGATACTGCATCTCGCGTTTGCCGGCGGCGTCGTCGGCGCCGCACGCTTTCCGCTTCGCCCTTCAACTTGCCCTGACGGTTAATTGAAGACGGGTGACCATCAGCGGCGAAGATGCAAGCGCGCCGCCGCGCGGAACACAAGCTTCCATTGTTGAGATCCGCAGACGTCATTCGGCTTCGCGGCGCACCCTCAACGCCGCTGACGCACATCATCAGGCCCGGTTCAGACGCGAGTTGATCATCCAGGCGCTGCCGGGGACGGTTGCGGCGACGTTGACTGCGCTGGGCCTTGCGCGGCCAAACCAATTGCGCGGTTCGCCGTCGGTGTGACGCTAACTTGGCGGATCTAACCGATCGCTTGCGTCCCCGTCGACCGGCGGTCGCTTCCACATTCTCTCAACACGTTGAGTGATCTCGGCGAAAAGCACGAGGCCTCCAAAAAGGCAAAACTCTCCGGCAAACACAACTCGCGGATCGAGAGCGAACTGAAGAAATTGCTGCACCGGCGCCTCCCACAGAGCGGACCGCTAGCCGTGCCGAGACCGTTCGTTGAGGTGTTGAGCCACTTGATCTCGAACCCCAAAGCCGCGTGTGCTTGTCATCTTGCGAGCTTTCGCCGACCCGCTGGCAACATTTGTCGGTCGATCACAACAACTGCGCCTTAGCGCGTACAACGAACCAGGGGTCTAGGATGCAGCCCCCACTGCTCAGGCTTGCACCGAGGTTTGGACGTCCTATTCTGGCATCGAGGACGACCCTGTGGTGACGCAATCAAATGCAGCGGATGATCCGGGCGACCGAGGCTTGGCGCGCCGAAAAGCTTTCCTAAAAGCTGCGCGAACGGTATTTCTGGAGAATGGGTATGAAAACGCCAGCGTGAACGACGTTGTCCGGCTGGCGGGGGGCTCACTTGCCACCCTCTACTCGCAATTCGGGAACAAGGAAGGACTATTCCTCGAAGTCGCAAAGGAGCAGCACAGCTTGTTTGCACGAGACAGCCTTCCCGCCGCTGTCGATCAACTTCCATTCGATGACTATCTGCAGGCCTTCGGCGAAAGCTTTCTCCACGCCGCCCTTTCGCGCGAGCATCTAGCATTTTATCGGCTCTTTATCGGCGAAGGACGCAAGTTTCCTCAGTTGCTGCAAACCTATCTAAGCACCGGCGCCGCGGAACTCCGAAACTTGCTCAGCGCTCGCATCATCGAATGGGCTGCCGAGAACAGATTCTCCGTCAGCAAGCCCGACCTCACCGCAGCATATTTTATCGATCTTTGCCGGACCCGTCTTCACTATCAGGCCTTGGCCGACGGCGCTTTTGTAGCCACCGAGCTCGAAATACGAGACCACGTCGCCAACGCGGTGACGTTCTTCTTGAGGGGTTTGCGCGGCGCAGGCGGCTAACCACCTCATCGGCCCAACGCGCATAGCTTGGCCATAGTCGCCGACTCGCTTCACGCCTCCGGCAGGCGGCCTCGCTCGTCGTTGCGAAAATTAGACGCCCACTGAAGATGTTGACACAACGATGCCGGTGAAAGCGCACACCGGCATCGAGTCAGTTGGCCGACGAGGCCGGCTTGAGCTCTTTTCCAGGGTGCTCACCTGGTCGCTGTGGAAGCAGCGCGATCAGCGCCACGATCGCCAGCGCGAGCACTGCCGAAGCGAGCGGCCGGCTGAAAGCCAAACCGCCATGATCGAGCGGTTTGTCGAGCAAGTCTCCGACCGCCGCGCCGAGTGGGCGCGTAAGGATGAAGGCGATCCAGAACAGCATGACCCGCGAGGCCTTGGTCCAGAAGTAGAGCGCGGCAACTGCCGCCAGCGCGATCGAGAAGACGCCGGCCGCACCGAGATAGCCTAGCCCCAGCGCGCCAGTTGTGGCCGCGGGATCGCTCGCATCAGCCGCCATCCAATCGCCAAGTGCCGTTCCCAACGTTTGCGAGAACGTGATTGTCGTCCAATAGAACACTTCCACCTTGGGCGTATTCACGGTGTCGACCGAGATTGAGCGCTCCGACCAATACCAGATCGCGAGCGAAAGCAGCAGCAGACCAAGCAACAGCGCAGAGCCTCCGGCGTAGCCAATGCCGATCGAGCGCGTCGCATAATCAGCAAGCGTCGTTCCGGCTGTGGTGGAGGCGATGATCGTCGCCCAATAGAGCCAAGGGTTGAACCTGCGCGCGAAGATTTGCAGCGCCACGAGCCCAACCAGAGCGGAAAAGAAGAGCGCTGTGCCGGCGAGATAGCCCCAATTCATGCTCATCGTAACGGTGTCGCCGCCGGTTTCTCCCAACGTCGTCGCCAATATCTTGATGATCCAGAACCCAAGCGTAACCGCAGGGACTTTGCTCAGTGTCGATGCCGTCGTCATGCGGACGTCCATATCGTTGTTTTGCTGGAACCGATTTCGGAAAGTTTCTGGAGCGTCCACGATGCGCTTGGCCCCGTTGGGCCAACCTGTAGGGGACATTGTGGTTCATCAATGTCGGCGCGGCATCCCAACCAGGCGCGAACGCGTTGGAGGAGATGCGCGAGATGCTCGCACACGACTTCATCCCGAACAAAAAGGTCTCCATCAGCCGGGCAGCCTATCCCCTGGGATTCTCCGACGCGCCCGCCTTTTCTCGTGCGTTCAAGCGATGAACTGGAACGAGCCCGCGCAGCGTCAGAAACAGTAGGGGCTAAAACTGTCGCCTTCCAGGGCTGCTGCCGGTTTCGCCGACACCCGGTTTGGGTGTTTGAGATCGGAGAAGTGAACTGATCCGGGATCGGGCAGGACCTGTGCGTCCAGTTCGTCGCGGGAGTCGACCTCCATCACGACATCAATGACGGGCTCGGCAGGATGTCTCGGATCGCGGCGCCTGACGTGGTGGATTTGCAGTGCGGTTTGACCAAGCTGCGCCCGCACCGACTGCGCTTCCGCCGCGAAACTATGCGTCCAGCGAGGGGCATGTGGCCGGATCACGTTCATCGATCAGCTTAATGAGCGGCGATGGATTCGGAACGGCTCGTCACCAACGCAATCAGTGGATGCGTAGCGACCGCCGCGAAGTCGCCGTTTGGGAAATCAGAGATCCTTGCGTAGGAAATGGCGGGTATGCTCTCGCGGATACTTTTCGAGCCTTCCAAACTCGCGATAGCCCAGGCGCTCATAGAATTGCACAGCCTGAAAACTATATGTGTCGAGCCAAACAGCGTGGCAGTTCCTAGCCATAGCGGCGTGTTCCGCTGCCTCTAACAGTCGAACGCCGTAGCGACGGCCCCGAAGGGCCTCAGGCACAAACAGCAATTCTACGAACAGCCACCCAAAGCTTGTGCGCCCCCAGAGACCGCCGACGGTTTGACCGCTGTCGTCCTTTAGCAGAACCGCCAACTGGCTTGCTTGGCTTGAACCGGCGTGGCTCTCATTAAAGGCACGGATACCTGCCGCGATGATCTCCCGGTCCGCCGACTCTGCACTTGCAGCAACAACGATGGATGCAGTCACACACGGGCCTTCTTTTCTGGACGATCGCGTCGATCAACGTGGACCGGCTCGCCTCTTTCACGAGCGGCAAGCACTATCCAAAGCGGTAACTTGTAATACTGCACGCGCTAACGCACGCCATCGCCGAAAACGGTTGGTTCAGAATAACTTGAAGAACAATCGACAGTGAGTCCATGACGCCTACTGCACGCGCGAAAAGGCGTTTCGTCGACCGTTGCCAAGATAAAACCATTCAAAATCGTTCGGCCCGAAGTCGCCGATCTCGGGCACGCGGGGGCGCCCTTCGAGAGGGAAGAATGCAATGTAGTGTTTTGTCGGATCGAAGCTTTCCGTCAGACCCGGCGGTGGCGCATTTCCGGCGAACACCATCCACTTTTCTGCGGGCTGATCGTTGCCATCATAGCTGGTCACCGACGAGCCGTCCCCGTTGAGAACGAGAACTTCCCGCGCTTCGTAAACGGAGCGCCAGACGCCGACAAACTGCTGACCCAAGACATTGATGTCGCGTTCGTTCAGGTTCGTCGGCGCCGATCTCAGCTCCAATGGCAATACTGTCCCGCCGGTGAGTCTGCTTGTAGGTTTTCGGGACCCCCCAGGCTGCACGCGGCGATGAGAAATCCGAAAAGCGCTATGAGCTTAAATGGCGAGGTGCGCATCGATGAATGCGTATCATGCTGCTTCGAACCGCTACAACGGGCCAAGGTAGGCCATTGCGTACAAAGTAGGAATGGCTTGGTCGCTCAAAACGTGACGCTGGCGTCAGCCGCCGGCGATTGGCGCGTCATCGCCGAAGCGCGACTTTCACGCTTTCAATAGGGCCATGCGGTCAAGGCGTCTGGGCGCTCGGATGCACGATGCCGGTCAGGCGCGGCGCGTTGCGCGACGATCCTGGTTCAAGCAGAGGTGCGCCGGAGCGCGATTCAACGAACAAGACAATTCGCCCATTGCCCAGACGACGCAACTCGACCCGCGCGTCGGAACGAACAGGAGCGTCTGGGTCGACGCCTATTTGCAGAATGATATTGCGCGGATCCGCAGGATCAATGCGCATGCCGGTCACTTCGCCTATTGGCGACCCGTTCAATAATACTTCGGCGCCCTGCCGGGCGCCTTCAAAACTGCGCGCACGTGGCCCGGAAACGCCTTCGCTGAAAACCACATCGTAGTACCGCTCGACATTCATTTGCGCATAGAGCAACGGGCGCCATCGCGATTCCGTGGCGATGAGAGCCAGGGCGCCGAGCGTCGCGATCACCGCCAGCGCCGCATTGCGAACAAGCCTCCCGCGCCTGCGCGCAGCGTCTCGATCGATTAGCTGGCCTGGTGAAACACCGATCAGCCCCGCGACGATCTTCAGCAAGGCGTTGCGAAAGCCGTCCTTGCTGGGCCGCGCATCGGCTGCCAAAGGCTCAAATGTATCGCCAGAGAGCGCATCTCCGCGAAGGGCTGGCGGAAAACACAACGGGGTGCAGTCTTCTCCCGAGGCCCCCGTCAACGGCGCGGTGTCAGCCACAATGGCGAGAATCTTGTTCCTACGACCAAGCGCTGCGAAAAACTCAATCTCCTTCTGCACCCACGGGCTCGCCGCGCCATGGGGCGAACACACCACGATCAAGGCGGCAGAAGCTCGGAGATTGGCTTCGATCTGCTCGCCTAGCTTGCCCGCACTTAGTTCTTCGCGATCGCGAAATACGGGATAAACGCGATTACTCTTTCGGCTTCCCGAGAGGTTCAGCGCCCCCATAGATGAAGGAATGCCATAACTCTCCAGCGAGCGATGAAGCCTACGCGCGAAACGACCGTCCTTGCTTGAGTACGAAATAAACGCCGCATAGCGGAAAACTTCGGTCATGCGTCACCCCCGGGGCCGCGAGGTTATCATGCGCAACTCATGTGTCGAGCAAGCGGGCGACGCGAAAGCACCAAATGTCGGGCGGAATGCTGATTTGACTCCTGGCCCCGATCAACTCGGCGGCTAGCCCGCTCTGAATGCGCTCATTCATGGCGCAGCGCTTGAGAGCGACATCGCGCGCGGCAGCTCGCACTGCGCCCGCGTTCTGTTTATCTGCCGTGTCATGCCAACGAGCCGCCTTCTCTGGGGCAGACAAAGTACCCCTCGCGTCCAATCCTGGCCATTGACGGTTGTTTTGCCATGCCATGCAAGCGCGTAAGAACATAAGCATGCCCCCGTATTCAAAGGGGTAAAACGATATAACAACACCAAATGCCCGCGCCCGCTCGCTCGCTTTGGTCGTCGGGGCCACCGGCGCGATGATGCGAGCGGGCTGCCCCGAATCCGACACCCCGATTATGCGCGAAACGGTTCGAGATCGCGGAAGTTCACCGTCGCCGGTTTTAAGGCCCGTTGATCAGCACGAGTAACGAGAACTAACGCCAGTTCTCCTTCAGGCCAAATTTCACAACCGCTCTACGTTCTTGGCTGGTCACGGTCCTGCCGATCTCTCCTTGTCACCCCGTCAGCACACAACACAACAGCAGGACGCTGACAAGCTTGCTGCATTGGATGGATTCCATGTCGTGAGCACATATACTCAATCGTATGCTGTCGCCCCTCAAGAACGCCACTTACGCTCGACTGTTCGGCGCCCAGATCGCCGCCCTGCTCGGCACAGGATTGGCCACAGTCGCACTAGGCTTGCTTGCCCACGAACTTGCTGGAGCGAGTGCCGGCGAAATCCTCGGCGCCATCTTTGCGATCAAGATGATCGCGTACGTTGCCGTTGCTCCAATCGCCAGCGCCCTCGCCACTCATGCTCCCCGAAAGACGTTGCTCATCGCGCTCGATCTCGTTCGAGCGGCGATCGGCATCTCGTTGCCGTTCGTGAGCGAGCCTTGGCAAATCTATGCGTTGATGGCGGTTCTGTACGTCGCCTCTGCGGCCTTCACGCCAGCATTCCAGGCGATGATACCCGATGTGCTGACTGACGAGCGTGAGTACACGAAGGCGTTGTCGCTCTCCCGGCTCGCCGCCGACCTAGAGAGTGTCGCCAGTCCCGTCCTGGCCGCGTTGCTACTGGCGGTCATGAGCTTCCACCAACTCTTCGCCGGCACAGCCGTGGGCTTTGTGTTCTCTGCGTTACTCGTTCTGTTGGCGGTTTTGCCGGCGGCTCGAAAAGCGGTGCCGAAACCATTCTTTCGTCGTCTCACAAGCGGCGTGAACCTCTTCATGCACACGCCTCGTCTGCGTGGCCTCGTGGCGCTTTCGCTGGCGACAGCGGCTGGCGGCGCCATGGTGTTCGTCAACACCGTCGTGATCGTGCAGAGCAACTTCGCCATGAGCCAGCAGGCCACCGCTTGGGCGCTCGCCGCATTCGGACTGGGCTCCATGGGCGCCGCTCTCACTCTCCCGCCACTGCTTGATCGCATTGCGGATCGCACCGTAGTGATCAGTGGCGCGTTAGCTCTGGCGCTTGGCCTCTCCCTCGGCCCATTCGTCGCGACGACGTACCCGGGCTTGCTGGCTCTCTGGGTTGTCCTCGGATGCAGTTACTCGCTGACGCTCACGCCCGTTGGCCGCGTTCTCCGTCGGTCGGCTCACGCTGAGGATCGGCCAGCGTTGTTCGCGGCACAGTTCGCGCTCTCGCACGCGTGCTGGCTGATAGCGTATCCGCTTGCCGGCTACGTAAGTGCTTCGGCGGGCGCCTCCGCTGCGTTCTGGAGTCTGGCAATGCTTTGCGGCGTCGGCGCTATTGTCACGGCAGCGATCTGGCCAGCCAGAGAAGATGTGAGTGTGGAGCACTCGCATGACGATCTCACCGCTGATCACCCTCACATGGCGCCAACGACCAGCACGCACTCGCACGAGTACATCATCGACGATCTGCATCGTCGCTGGCCTCATTAGACGACGCGCCGATACTTCCTAGAAGTACTCGACATCATTCATGTCCCCCTGATGCCTCTCGCTTGTGAGCGAGCGTCATGATCGTCCAGCCCCATCCGAGTCGTTCCTTCAGGCGCTTCGGCGCGTTGCCGAACAACGCCCGAAGCACGGGGTCTAACTTGTTGTTTGAGACGAGGCGCCATGGAAAGCGGTTAGCCTTAGGCGTGATAGTGACCAGTTCATTGATGTCAAAGTGCGGACTCAACAGTTCTCGCAGTTCGGTTTCATCCACCCACTTTCTTATCGATCCCCGCGCCGGCGGCGGTACGCGATTTAGCTTTTCCAGCACCCGGCGGTTCTGTGTCGCCAAGATCAGCACGCCGCCTGGACGCAAGAGACGAGCGAGCTTGGCGATGAAGCCAGATTGATCGGCCACATGCGCCAGCATCTCCAGGCTCACGACGACGTCGAAGCCTTCGTCCTCGAACTGAAGGTTCATGAAGTCGCCAGCAACGAAGCTCACTTGCGGCATACGGGCCTGAGCCCGTGACAGGACTGACGCCGACAGGTCGGTTGCCGTCACTGTCCCGAAACGCTGAAGCTCGGGACACAACCATCCAGCACCGCATCCGACGTCGATGATCCGTAGCTCAGACTTATTCCGCGCGTTCAGCCAGCCGACAACGCGATCGCGTTGATCCTCGCTTATGTCGCTCAGTCGTTGCTCTCGCGTTTCTGCGTTCCACTTTTCCCAGGCGTCGCGTTGCGCTGAGAGCGAAGGCGTATCTTGTGGCGCCGGCGACGCGTCACGCGCAGCCCGGCTAGCGGGATCGCCCGAGGCGCCCCCTTCCTGAATGCTCATAGTGATCTCCATTAAGTCCGCTTGGTGCGTTTCTTCGGAGATCAGGATCGTGGAGGTCGCTCGATGCCCCAGGACAGCATGGTTACAGCGGCGTCAGCGAGATCAATCTCAACCAACTCGAACGTCTGCGCCCTCAACGCTGCCCGTTGATTGCCGAGGTAGGCGCCCTCGACGTTCAAGTCTGGGTGATGATGATGTCCGGCACTGCGATCACGGCTCGCATCGTCGTCCTCGCCGTTAGCGTCACGATCATTGCCCGAATGATGCTCGTCAACCGCGTGATGATCGTCGCGGTGACCGTCGGAGATCACCGATGCATCATGGTCATGCACCACGCTAGTAGGGACAATCGGTGAATGCGACGTCGCGTTCGCATGCATGAACCTCTCAGCCATAGCGGTCGCGGCGTAGGCGTTGCTGGCCAACACCAACACCACACACATCAACGCGAGCCGTCGAGCGAGAGGGAAGCCGAGGATCATGTAGGAACTGAGCTTCCCGTTGACCCCTGCTCCCAGGTCTCTTCATCTCGCTCAACGGGGCGGTGCACCATTCGGTAGAGCGCTGGAAGAACCAGAAGCGTCAGTATCGTCGAAGATATGATGCCGCCGATCACGACGGTGGCGAGCGGTCGCTGCACTTCGGCGCCGGCCCCTACATTGAACGCCATCGGTATGAAGCCAAGGCTGGCGACGAGAGCCGTCATCAACACAGGACGCAATCGCGTAAGAGCACCTTCACGGATGGCGTCATCGAGCGATCGACCTTCGGCTCGCAGCGAACGAATGAAAGTAAGCATAACGACGCCGTTGAGGACCGCGACACCGGAAAGCGCGATGAAGCCGACGCCCGCCGAAATTGACAGCGGCAATCCACGAAGAAGCAGCGCCAAGACACCACCGGTCAACGCTAACGGAACGCCGGAGAAGACGATGGCAGCGTCCTTCCACGAACGGAACAGCGCGTAGAGCAAACCGAAGATCAGCAGCAACGCCATCGGCACGACCAACGCGAGGCGTTGAGCGCCGGAGATCAGTTGCTCGAAGGTGCCGCCGTACGACACCCAATAGCCGGCTGGCAGTTCAACTTCGGCGCCAATTCGACGCTGGACGTCCTGCACGAACGAACCAAGGTCACGACCACGTACATTCGCTGTGATGACGACGCGTCGCTTGCCGTTTTCTCGACTGATTTGGTTGGACCCAACCGTCAACTCGATGGTCGCTACTTCCTGAAGTGGGACAAAGCCGCGTACGCCGTCGGATGCCCCAGGCAACGGAATGCGAAGCCTACCGATCTCGTCAACATCCTGGCGAATTTGCTCCGGCAAGCGCACGACGACATCGAAGCGACGATCGCCCTCGAAAATCTGACCCGCCACCGCACCGCCCAACGAGGCACGCAACGTGCTCTGAACGTCGGACACATTCAGGCCAAACCTAGCCAACGCTGCGCGGTCGGGAGTGACCTGAAGCACCGGGAGGCCGGTGATCTGCTCGACCTTTACGTCTTGAGCGCCCGGAATGCTGGCGAGAATGTCTTCGATCTGCCCACCGGTGGCTAGCAGCGCGTCAAGATCATCTCCGAACACCTTCACCGCGACGTCGGCACGGACGCCTGACAGCAGTTCGTTGAATCGCATCTGGATAGGCTGCGTGAACTCGTAGTTGTTGCCCGGTATCTGCTCGACTGCTCCTTGCATTTCAGCGACGAGATCGGCTCTCGATCGCCACGAGTTGGGCCACTCGCTGCGCGGACGCAGGAATATGAATGTATCTGCAACGCTCGGCGGCATCGGGTCTGTTGCGACTTCCGCCGTGCCGATCTTGGAGACGACACGCTCCACTTCCGGGAATTCGCGAAGGCGAGCTTCCAGTTGCGTCTGCATGGCGATGGCCTGACTGAGGCTCGTTCCAGGGATGCGTAAGGCATGCAGCGCTATGTCGCCCTCATCGAGGTTCGGAATGAACTCCGATCCCATCCGTGAAGCGATCAATCCGAACGCGAGCACAAGGCCGACGGCGCCGGCAACTACGAGCCTGCGTGATTGCACGGCCCACTCCAGAGCGGGTTCGTACCAGCCACGGGCGGCGCGCATCACACGGCTTTCTTTCTCGTCCACCTTTCCGCTGACGAACATCGCCACAGCTGCCGGCACGAACGTGAGCGAAAGTATCAGCGCCGCCGTCAATGCGAACACGACCGTGAACGCCATTGGGTGGAACATCTTTCCCTCAACGCCAGAGAGCGCGAAGATCGGGACGTAAACCAGCGCGATGATCAACACGCCGAAGATCGACGGTTTGATCACTTCAAGCGTCGCTTGCTCAGTCACCCGGAAGCGCTCGTCTCTGGAGAGCAATCGGCCAAGCCGGTGCTGCTCCATGCCCAAGCGTCTGAGACAATTTTCGACGATGATGACTGCGCCATCGACGATGAGTCCGAAGTCGAGAGCGCCCAAGCTCATCAGGTTGCCCGAGACGTCGTTCTGCACCATCCCGGTGATGGTCAGGAGCATAGACAGTGGGATCACCGCCGCCGTGATCAGCGCCGCTCGAATGTTGCCGAGCAGCAAGAACAGCACCACGATGACGAGCAGCGCCCCTTCGAGAAGGTTCTTCTCAATCGTCTCAATGGTGCGATCAACAAGCGCGGTGCGATCGTACACCGGCGCCACAATAACGCCTTCCGGCAACGCTTGCGCCGCTTCCTCCAGTCGTTGCGCCACGGCGCGAGCGACCCGACGGCTATTCTCGCCCATCAGCATCATCACCGTGCCGAGCACGACTTCTCGTCCGTTCTCCGTCGCGGCGCCCGTGCGAAGCTCTTCACCAATGATGACGTCTGCTACATCCGCGATCCGAACTGGCACGCCACGCGAGTTGGCGACGATGATGCTTTGTAGATCGGCGATGCCGGTTGCTTGCCCTTCGCTGCGGACGAGTAGTTGCTCGCCGTAGCGTTCAACGTAGCCAGCACCTACATTAGCGTTGTTCTGCGCCAGTGCTTCGACAACGTCATCGATGCTGAGGCCGGCGGCAGCGAGCCGATCAGGCCACGGCGTCACGTGATATTGCCGCTGGTAGCCGCCGATCGTGTTGACTTCAGTTACGCCCGGCGTGTTGCGAAGCTGAGGACGGATAACCCAGTCCTGAAGCGTGCGAAGGTCTTCGGCGGTCCATTCGGACCCATCGGGCTTTGTCGCACCTTCCTCGGCCTCGACCGTGTACATGAAGATTTCGCCAAGTCCGCTTGCGATGGGACCAAGCTCGGGCTCCACGCCGTCGGGTATTTGGCTGCGGACCGACAGGAGTCGTTCGCTGATGAGTTGACGCGCAAAGTAGATGTCGGTGCCGTCTTGAAAAACGACTGTCACTTGGCTGAGGCCGTATCGCGAAATCGAACGCGTGTAATCCAGCCCAGGTATGCCGGCGAGCGCGGTTTCGATTGGGTAAGTCAACCGTTGCTCGGCTTCGAGCGGCGAATAGCCTTCAGCCTCCGTATTGATTTGAACCTGAACGTTAGTGATGTCAGGCGTCGCTTCGATAGGCAGACGCTGAAAACTCCAGACGCCCAGACCCGCACTTAGCAACACGAGGACTAGAACCACCCAGCGGTGGCGTATGGACAGGTGAACGATACGATCGAGCATGGTGTCGTTCCCTTCTCAGTGGTCGTGGCTGGCGCCGGACTTCTCGATGTCCGCGCGGATGAGAAAGGCATTATCGATGACGTAGACCTCGCCGGGACGAAGCCCGCCCAGCACTTCTGTCCACTCCGGCGTCTGCCTACCGAGTTCGAGCATTCGGACTTCGTACGTGTCACCAACCCGGGCGAAGACGACGGTAAAGTCGCGAAAACGTTGCAGCGCACGTGTACGCACGGCGAGCGGCACATCCTGCTGAGAAACGACGGCGGCGCCTTCGACGGCCTGTCCGGGTCGCCACGTCGAGTCCGCATTGGGCAGATCAACATGCGCCACGATCGTTTGGGTCATCATGTCCGCTGTGGGCAAAATCGCTTCAATGTCGGCGCGGACGTTGTGGTCGCCGCTCAAACTCCGAACCGTCACAGGCTGACCAGCACGCAGTCTCTCGGCGTCACGTGGATAGACGTAGAATTCCGCATGCACCTGTGTGGCATCAGCGATCACATAAATTGGCGCAGCGCCGGCCACATCCCCAACGTTGGCGTCGCGCGACATCACTACGCCAGAGATTGGCGAGGGAATGCCGTACGTTTGAAGACTCTCGCTTGACGTGACGCTGGCCAACGTCTCGCCACGACGTACGCGATCGCCAATGGCGCGGTTCATGCGGACGATGCGGCCAGGATACCAAGCGGTGATTTCCGCGCGACCCTGTGGCTGAAGTTCGACACGCCCAGCAAGAGCAACCGTTTCTTCGAGCGTCGCCGGTCCTGCCGCCTCCACGCGAATTCCCGCAGCTTCGGCTTGCTCGGCCCCTATCGTGGTTCGGCCTTCGTATGACTCATAAGCCCAATCGTGCGTCTCGCCGTTGCTGACCGCTCGAACGGCAACATCAAACGAGTGTGGCTCGGTCACGACTGCGGCGCCTTTGAGGTAGTCTTCCTGGGGTGCGAACGTGAAGCTATCCACTTGTCCGCCAAGCCGCGTGAGCGACACCGTTAGCTGAACTTCGCGCGGATCGATCGGACGATCGTTGCGATACGCGTAGACGTGAAACTCAGGCGGAACGCCGTCTTCGAAGATCGTCATCTCGATGGCGAAGTCTCCGTCGCGGAGCATCCGGCCCCGATGCGGTCCGCGTTCATACTCAGCCGCCTCTTCTTCGTGCTCGTCAGCGGGACTGGCGCCGCCGCACGCAGTTGCAAACGAAAGAGCTAGACCGGCTATGGCTGCCCGAAGCCAAGCATGACGAGAACGGCTCATTGAGAAATCTCCACAGCGTGATCGCCAGCAAGGCGCTCAAGCGAAGCAAGCGCACGATGATAGGAACGGAGGGCGGCGATGCGCCGTAGGCGTGCTTCTGATAGGGCACGTTGTGCTTCGAGCACGTCGATGTACGAGAAGGCGCCGCGAGCGTAGCCATCGCGTGCGAACCTCAGTGCTTCTTCGCTACTCGGGATGACACGAGCGTCCAGGCCCTCGACCTCGATGCGTGCCGTGTCCATCTGACTGATGAGCGCCGCACGCTGACGAGCGATGGCACGGCCAAACGCGTCCCGCTGATGCCGTGCTCGATCACGTTCGGCGCGTGCCCGGGCGACGCCGTCAGCATTGCGGTCCCAAAGCTGAAGTGGAACGGCAACGCCGACGACAAGCGCAGACTCATCGGTCTCGTTGAACTCCCGCATCCCGGCCTGGAGATCGATGTCGGGAACGCGGCGAGCACGCTCAAGGCGAAGCTGAGCATCCGCTCGACTTTCCTGCGCCTCGGCAAGGCGAAGATCAGGTGCATGCCCATCGCTCGACATCAACGACCCAAGCGACTCGAACGACGCATACTCGACGGTGAAATCGCCTTCGCCGCCCCAGTAGCTAGCCAAGCGATTGCGAGCAGAGATCGCGGCACGACGGGCGCTTTCGGCCTCAATCTCAGCCTCAGCCAAACGGGCTTGCGCTCTCGAACCGGCCATAAATGGATCACGCGCCGCTCGGACGCGGCGATCGACTGCATCGGCAAGATCACGAGCGGTCGAAAGACGCTCATCAGCGACGACCCGAACTGCCTCCGCCGCTTGAGCATCGATGAATGCGTGTTCGACCTCTTCAACGACATCGAGGCGTTGTAAGCCGGCGCCGATACGGGCCATGTCCCGTTCGCTCTCGGCTATCCGACGGCGAGCGCTTCGGTCCCCGCCAAGTTCGAGCGGCTGGCGCAGCGAGTACGTAGTCTCGGCTCGATCAGTCCCGCCGTAGGCGCCCGAACCTTCAAAGTTTTCGCGCTGGATTTCGAGCGTTGGATTACTCCAACGCCCCGACTGACGCACGTCCGCATCAGCCGCCCGCTCCGCCGCGTTCGCTGCGGCGATGCTCGGATCATCCGCAAGAGCGCGTGCTAGCACTTCCTCCCGCGTCAAAGGCGCCGTTTGCGCCTGAGCCGCAGCCTCGCTGGCAAAGGCAGCGACGCTAGCGATCCCAACAAGGACCGCGACAACATTCGTGGACAAGGAAAACCCCCCTCTGTCGCAAACACGCACGCGCCATGGGCGTGCGAAATTTTCGGATCAGAGGTTGGCGCGTGGAGGGCGGCGCAGCGGGAAGCTTAAATGGCGGACGTTTGTGACCGACTCTAACGGACGAACGACCTCTGCGTATGCAGCCGGCACGTACGGAGCAGCCGTTTCGTCACCGATAGAAAATTGCTGAAGGGCGTGAACGTGAGCGTGTTCACCGTGTCCAGCATCGTCGGATGCCGGGACTGAACCGCCCTGGTTCAACGCGATGTCGGCACTTTGGTCGTGGCTGTCATCATCGTGATGACCGTCGGAATCGTGCCGGTACTCGCCGCCCGGACGCTCGACATCGGCATGTCCATGGGACAGCACGATTTCCCGAATACCGTGCCCGGAGCCGCTCTCATGGGCATGAGCGGGCGCCGTCGCCACGACGCCGAATTGCGCCAGGGCTACCAACAACAGGCCAGTAAGGATGCGACGAAGCACGACCATCCGATCAGTCTTAACGCCAGTTTCTTACCGTTTCTTGAAAACGGACCATCGCGAGTATCGGGCGGCGGAAAGGGACGCAAGTCCCTTCACGCAGCGCGCTTGGTCGCACCGAAGGTGGCACAAGGCCCGGGCTCGGAAGAACATCAACGAAGGGCCTTGGCTCGATCGCGCGGGTCGAGCGGATTGCCGTTGCGAAGCCGAAAGTTTATGGCTTCCATCAAGCAGAACTTCCTCATGGAGCTAAACGCGGCAAGATGCGCGGCAAAGGCTGGAGCTTGGTTGTTCGTCGCATTCGCGAATGGGCAGCGGCGATTAAGCGGGACGTGCACGCCCTATATCTAGCGACACGCGATCCACGAGTACCATGGTATGCCAAGCTACTTGCGGCGTTGGTTGCAGGCTACGCTCTGTCGCCTATCGATCTAATCCCAGACTTCGTGCCCATCCTCGGCTACTTGGATGACCTGATCATCGTTCCGCTTGGCATCGTCCTCGTGCAAAAACTCATTCCGCTGGAAATCTTGAACGAGCATCGCAAGGCCGCCGCGGCGGCGCAAACGAGACCCGTCAGCCGCATCGCAGCTATCGTGATCGTCTTGATCTGGGCAGGGCTTTTCGCGCTCACCTCCTACGGGCTGTGGACAGCCTTCATGCCCAGATAGGCGGGGCCGTCATTTTGAGGCGAATGCTGTGACAAATGCCCCGTCTAGTGCGTACTATGGGGCATGCGGTTGATCGTCAGCACGCTTTTGGCCCTTACGCTCGGCTTCCTGCCGGGAGCGCCGGCGCGTGCACAGGCCATGGCCCCCGCTTCTGCAACGGCCATGGCCTGCCACGAGTCTGGCGGGCAAAACATGGACCACAGCCTGCCGACGCCGAGCGACGACATGCAGGCTTGCGCTAGTCACTGTTTGTCGCATGTGAACGCCCAACCAAGCTTTGCTCGATTGGCCGCACCGCCGTTGTTGAACTTGGTGAGCGCCGAACGCTTCTCGTTCAACGATCTCGGTCATCCAAAAGATCGCGATCCGCCAGAGCCGCCGCCCCCTCGAATCTAGTCCTGATTTGAAGCAACGCGCCGACACGCTTCTGCTCGTTTCAACCTCCTCAAACAGGAACGCAATCATGCGATCTTACGCATTCGTCGCGCTTGCCGCGACGGGCGCTGCGCTGGCGCCAACAAACAGCGAAGCCAGACCCGTCACCTATCCAGGTGGTTGGATGGAAATGGTCGAACATCGTGACGAGACCACGATGGTTGAAACGATGCTCACGCTAACGCCGCATCTTGCGGTTGGCTGGCACGATGAGTGGGACGTTGAAAGCGATTGGCAATTTCATGGTCCGATGGTTGCCGGACTGGCCAAGCGCTGGAACATGCCAGACGCGCAAGCGAACATCTTCTGGACTGCCGGCGTCGGCGTCGCGTTCGATGACGCCGCATCAGTCGGCGGAAACAGCGAACCGGCAGCTTACGTTGGTATCGAGGCGGATTGGGAGAACCGTCGCTTCTACACGCTCTATCAGGCACGTGCCTTTTGGGCTGAAGATATCGATCGGACGCTCTCTCAGCGTGCACGCGTCGGCGTCGCCCCGTACATCGCGGAGGCGGGCCAACTTCACACCTGGGCAATCCTTCAAGTCGATTACGAGCCGGAGGATGATCATCCGGTTTCGATCACACCGATGATCCGCTTGTTCCAAGACACCAAGCTCTTCGAAGCGGGTGTCTCTCTCGATGGCGACGCCTTCGCCAGCGTCATGTTTTATTTCTGAAGGATTCTACCAATGCACTTGATCAAAATCTTCGCTGTCGCGCTGGCCTTCACCACGGTGGCGCCAATTCCGGCGTCTGCTCAACAAAGGGGAGCGCAGACGGCGCCAATAACCGCCGACGTCGTCGTCGCGGTCAACGGTCTGGTCTGTGACTTCTGCGCCCAAGCGATCGACCGTAGCTTTCGCCGTCGAGCAGAGGTCAACAATGTGAGCGTGGACCTCACGGCCAAGCTCGTTTCAATCGATTTCAGGCCGAACCAAAATCTCGACGACGCTACTCTTCGCGACATCATCACGAGAGCCGGGTACACGGTGACCGAAATCCGCCGGACAGCGCCATGAGAAGCGAACCTTTCTCATGGCGAGACACCGCCGCTCCCATGCTGGCGCTATTCGGCTCTACGGCAACGCTGGTTTGCTGTGCGTTGCCAGCGCTCTTCGTGGCGCTCGGCATGGGCGCGGTGGTGGCGGGGCTCGTCTCCGCCGTACCGCAGATCACATGGCTTTCCGAGAACAAGCCGCTGGTGTTCGGCGGCTCTGGGGTGCTGATCGCCCTTGCCGCTTGGTTGCAGTGGCGTGCTCGCAACGCACCTTGCCCTTCTGATACAGCGGCGGCCAGGGCGTGTCAGCGATTGCGGACCATTTCCGTAGTCGTTCTCGTTGTAGCCGCTGTCGCATGGGGCATCGGCGCCTTTTTCGCGTTCTTCGCAGCACAATTATTGTTTTGAAGATGGAGTTTGATGTGCGCGTTCAAATGACAGCACTAACAATGGGCGTCTGCTTCATCGTGGCGGCATGCTCGCCGCCTCAACAACCGACAGCGGAGCCCACAACCGAGGCGCCCGCAGCCATTCAAGCGCGAGGGATCGTGAGAGCGCTCACGCCCGATTACAATGCCATCACCATCGAACACGAAGATATTCCAGAAATCGGGATGTCGGCGATGACGATGGAATTTACGGTCACCGATGCATCAATGCTGAACGGCCTCGAAGTGGGTGATCAAGTATCGTTCCAACTGAGCGGTCCGCTCGACATCACGTCGATCGCTGTAGCTGAAAGCAACTAATGCGTGCCGGCGGCGGCTTGTTAGCTGTCGCCGGTTTTCGTGTTTCTGGGCTTCCACGCGACGAGATGTTTTTCCGCGCCCTCACGAGCGCGGGCGAAGCCCGAAGAGCCGAGCCTCGGAAAGCAGCCGGTGCGGAGCACAAGAGCCCGGCGCGCGTTCGCGCGCGACGCCCTGCACTATTCTCTTGGCAGGACGGTATGCTCGCGTTCGACGTACGCGCTGAACGAAGTGATCGCTGAAGCCTCTCGCCAAACTGGATGGACCTTCGAACTCGAAGATCCATCCCTTCGCGAGATGGGCGTAGGCGGTTAAGTCTGCGCCGATCCTGAAGCTTTCATCGAACTCATGTCTTCGAGGCTTGATCTTGAGGCGCGCCGTTGCGTTGATCGGCGCGCGCCGATTAGGCACTGTAGCCCCTTAAACCTCGAAGCCGCTGATCTCAGGCACGGCACCCGGCTTGGCATTGGCCTGAGCTTTGGTCAACGCGTCGATGCGGCCATGCAGGTTCATCGCCTGAAGCCTGCTCAGTGCGCTGCGCGCATCGAACGGCTCGATGCGCAGCACGCGACGAGATATCTTTACCCGGAGCGGGGCACGGCGCCGCGCAAAGGGCCCGGGCGTCAGCGCGCGACGCCCTGCTCTCTCTCCGCCGAGCGCAACAACATGTTGGCTCTTGATGGCGAGACGCTGAATGGCCGCGCGCGGGGGATTTGGTCACCTCTCTTCCTGGAATTGCACAATTCGTCGATTCGACGCACACAGCGTGAAGCGCGACCGCAAACCATCGGATCAGGTGTGATGTTCGGCAAGGCAAAACCACCGCGAGATCAATTGGGCGAGCGCATGCGTAGAGCAGTCGCCCAGAAAATCGAACCGCCGCCCACGTCATATCCTTGGTCACGACAAATCGAACGCGCCGTTCGGTTGGCGGTATTCCGGCAAGGCGCGCTCATCCTTGCAGACGGCGAGAAGCAACCGGTTGTCGTCAAAGACATCAGCGCTACAGGTGCGCGCATCGAATATTTCGTTCGGCGCGAACTGCCGGATTTCATCACGCTCGTCGAGCCAACGTTGCGAATCAAATCCCTCGCACGCGTAATCTGGCAACGCGATGGTATAGCAGGATTGGCGTTTGTTCGTGATTGAGTTCGCGCACCACGCAAGGCGAGCAGACCGAAAGCGCAACGACGCAACTGCGGCGCGTGAGGAATTCATAAACATGACCGCCGTCTAAAATTCCATCATGGCGCCCTTTAACCCACTCGCTTCTGCTAGAGAACGCGCGTTCCTGCTCGCCAATAACGGCGAGCATCCTTCGTGGCCGCTGATCGCCAAGGCTCTGGCGCACGAAGGGTTCGGCGCCGTTGCCATCAAGCAGATTGGAAAAGATGCTAACGCGCAGCGCGAGATAGCAGCGCGCATACTCGTGGTGGAACAAGCGCGATTGGCGGACCAGGCAGCGCCCGCGCAAACCTGGCGCGTCGAAGATCCAAGAACGCGTGTCGTTTTAAAGGACGATTAGACGCCTCGACTTTTCGACAACGTGAATTCTCTTTTCACACCGGGTCTCACCTTTGGGCATTGCCACGGACGCTAGCCGGTCCAGTTGGTAGGCGGGGACACAAAAGGAGTGTTTATGGCGCAAGCTTATCAGTTCGACTGCGGGATTGTGCCTGTTGTTGGCCATCGCGATTTCTCCGAGCGCTGCGTCTGCAAAGGCCGACAATGCGGCGGTTGCAGAGAATGGGACCGGCTGCTTGGTCGCTGACGCCAACGGCGCCTACACGGTCGATGCCAACTGCGCCTATCATCTGGTGACTCGCACCGATCGAAACGGCACGCTGGTTCTGGTGAGCTATCAAGATCACGGAACCCTTCCAGCAGAGGCGCCGCGCCCGCAATCGGCCATCCGCCGCGCTGTTTCATCAACGGTGGGTGGACAAGTGTGCGAGGGAAATGAGGTTACGACCCCTAGCGGCGAATACAGATGTGACTGCCGTTTCAACGCCCACCAATAAAATCATAATCCATTGGCCGACTTACAATCGGCTGATGGTCTTTGCTTATTTGGCGGGTGCTGACCGCCCCGGACCTGCAATGAGCTCGAGTTGAGTGGTGCTTGATTTTTCGATCTGGCGTTCGACAGCTGCGGTAAACTCGGGATCAAACCAAGCTTTCAGCGCTGACCACATCACCTTGCCGCCCTCAGTCCGCAACACCAATGCGAGCCCCTCCACATATTCATCCAGCATCATTCCCGAAAAATCTCTCTGCCGACGATCAATGTAGCCCTGCTCGGTCTGGGTGATCCATGCAAAAAGCCAGAAGCCCCATTTCATGCGCTCAGCCTCAGCAAGATTAGCAAAGTCTCTTTGTCCTCGAATGTGGACGTCTAATAGCGCGTCATTTTCGGAGAGCCTCAACAACACATCATTGTTGTTATTGACCATGTCGCGAGCATTTTGCCGCGAGACTTCCAGTCTTGCCCGGCTGACTTGAAATGCAAGAAAACCGAGCGTCACTATCACGGCGATAGATCCGCCAATATCGGAGATGATTTCCAATTCTTTCATTGTCATAGTGTCTACCCGGCAGCCGAATCCAACTCACGTCTACTAGAGATGGCCGTGCTCAACGGTGCGCAAGGGCCAGTTGCCGTCCTATAGACAACATCTTTCGACCGGCTGGAGACATAGCCATAACCGTCTTGTGTCACGTCAAGGACCGCCGACCGCCGAAGTGATCGGGCCTCGCGTACCAATCGCCGTTGCGCTTAAGGCGCTGAGCCGACGACGCTGTCTCAACCCTTCGGGCTGCGATCCCTGAGGCAAGAGCACCCGAGCTTAATCAGCCAGGAGCTTGGTCGGATGCACGCCCAATTGGTCGGCAATGCGCACCAGAACCAGCAAACTGGGATTTCGCTTCCCTCTTTCAATTCCACCCAGATAAGTGAGGTCTATCTCAGAATCGTGCGCGAGCTGTTCTTGACTCAGCTTTCTACGAACACGCAGCTTCCGAATATTTGCGCCCACGAGCGCCTTCCAGTCCATGACCAGAAGTCAACCTCACCGGGCTTATAGTCACCAGGGACTATAGTCCTTATTTACTTCGGGATTTCAAAGAGGTCGGCAGGCAACACGCCAAGTGCCTCCGCTAAACCTGCGATCTTCTTGACGGTCGGGTTTGCCTCGCCCTTCTCAATCTCGCGTAAGTAGGTGACGTCGAGACCTGCATCCACGGCGAGCTGTTCTTGCGTAAGTCCTCGTGCTTCCCGCAGACGCAGGACATTCGCGCAAACTATTCGCTCCCACTCCATCGAACAGAAGAAACGGGATGACGACTATAGTCACCAGGGACTATAGTCCCTGTTCTGTAGGTTCTTCGGCAAGAGCAGATGGGCGTCGTCACAAGCCAACCGGTAGCAGCCGAACGACTTCAGGAAACCCTAGCGGAACTGGGCGTCAAGCCACTCGCCCTTGTCTGGGCGCGCGACGATGCGTTGGACATCGCATTCAGAACGCAAAGTGGCTTAGCCGTCGTCGCGCGCTGTGTTGACACTCTAGACACCGCGGACTTGGCGGCACTCGCAAATATGCTCGCCGAAGGTCCATTCGGCAAAGCGATGCTCGTGAATTCGTCAGACGCCGTCGCGCAGGCGAATGCGTCAATTCTGGTTTGCGGAGCCGGCGCGCTTCGCGAAACGCTGATTGAAGTCCTATGAGGGGGGAACCGGAACTCAGGCGGCTGTTCGATAACGAGGCTGGCGTCCTCAGGCGATTTCTGCGCCGCTTCGGCGCAAGCGTCTCTCCAGAAGATATCGCACAGGACAGTTTCCTCCGTCTGTGCGCAGCTGACGCCAGACGGATCGTGTCGCCTCGAGCGTTCTTATTCCAAACCGCAAAGAACATGGCCGTCGATGCGCTACGCAGGAGCAAGGCAGCGCCCTATCGCGCCGTCGCGAGCATTGATCTCGTGTCGACTGCTGCGCACGCGCCCAGCGCCGAGGATCATTGCATTGCCGTTGAAGAGGCGGCAGCCGTGCGTGCTGCGATCGCGGCGCTGCCGGAACTTGAGCGCAAGGCGCTGCTGATGCGCCGGGTCGAACTGTTGCCGCCTGCCGAGGTCGCTGCGGCGCTCGGCGTGAGCGAGCGTCAGGTGCAGCGGCTCGTCTTGAAGGCCATCGCCTTTTGTCACGCCAGGCTCACCGCCGCTGACGGCGGCGCTTCGGCGCCTTAAGACAGATCGCCATGGCCCACCGCGAGCCAACACAGGCCGAATTGGAGGCCGCGCACTGGCTCGTGGTCTTGGACGAGCCCCGCGTCAGCCGCCAAGACATCGATGCGTTCCAGGCTTGGCTTGCCGCGGACGAAACCCACAAGCGCGCCTATGACGCGGTCTCGGCGACAGCCGACAAGATCGATGCCGTCTTAGCGACAGAACCCGTCGGACACGAGATTGGCCATCGGAGAACAAGGGTCCCAGTTCGACCGATCGCGATCGCCGCGCTCTCGGCAGCGGCCGCTCTCGCCTTGTTCGTCATCTCACCGCTCAACCCCCTTCGGGACGAGGCGAGCGCCGTCTATGCCACGGCGCCGGAACAGGAGCGCCTCGTGCGGTTAAGCGACGGCACCACGATCGAAATGGCGCCTGGCGCGCGGTTGCGGGCGAGTTTCGAGGGCGATGAACGCCACGTGCGGTTCGAAGAAGGCGTCGCGCTTTTTAATGTTGCGCACGACGCCTCGCGGCCCTTCGTCGTGACGACCAGGTTCGGAGATATCCGCGTGCTCGGCACATCGTTCGTCGTGCGGCTCGGATCCGATGCAGCCATCACCACAGTGCTCAGCGGACGCGTCGAAGCACGCCGCGAGATGCTGTTCTCACCTGACAACAGCGTGGCGGCTTCAGCCGATCAAGAGATCGAGCTGGCCGGTGGCGCTCCCACCGTTTCAGTTCTGGCGCCGGGCGCCCTAGATCGCCGGCTGGTGTGGCGCGAGCGTATGGTGGCGCTCGACGGCCAATCCTTGCGCGAAGCAGCGGCTGAGGTGACGCGCTTTTCGGGCGTTCGCTTCGCCTTCGCCGACACCGCGACCGCGCAGGTGCGCCTCTCCGGATATGTGGCTGGAGACGACGTCGAGGCGTTTCTCGTGTTGCTAGAAAACAATGTCGGGGTCAGCGCCGATCGCCGAGCCGATGGCGTAATAGTGCTGCGCACTGAGTGAGCGTGAGAAAAAACTCTCCGTCGTTGTCGTTTTCGGCGAGGCCGTTCGTCTCCCCTTCTTGAAGACCGAGCATGCGGTCGAAGGGGAGGTGAGCTTGACCAAAACCGTCAAGCGCGCGGAGCGCGTTTCGCATTGGATTGCCGGCCTGTTGTTGGGCGTGTCGCCATTGGCGTTGGCGCATGACGCACGCGCTCAGGCCAATGGCGCTTCGGTCTCCGAGGAAACTCGGATTGAATACGACATCCCCGCTCAGCCGCTCTCAAGCGCGTTGGCATTATACGCGCAACAATCCAGGCTAAGTACGCTTGTCCCAACAGATCGCCTTGCGGGCCAATTCGCGCCCGCCGTACGTGGCCGATTAACGCGTGAAGAAGCGTTGTCACGATTACTTTCCGGGTCGAATTTGCGAGGGGAACTTACACCCGCAAATACGCTTGCGCTGGAGCAAGATCAGAGCCCCCAGCTCGACAGCGCGAACGCTGAGGCGCGCGTTCGCGCCGAAGCGACCACCGGCGCCCAGGCGGACGAGGAAATCGTAGTCACCGGGACCCGTATCCGCGGTACGGCCCCTGTCGGATCTAATGTGGTCACCATCGACCGGGCCGAGATTGAGCAAAGCGGCCTCTCCACCACTGAAGAACTGATGCGGACTTTGCCACAAGTGTTCAACGGTGGATTCGCTCAGCACATCTCTTTCCAGAACGGCAATATCGGCGGCGGTTCTGGTCTCAATCTGCGCGGACTAGGCGCGGACGCGACCCTGACCCTGGTCAACGGTCGGCGTCTTCCGGTCATGGGCCTGCGCGGCAACTTCACCGACATATCGAGCATTCCCGCGAGCGCCATCGAACGCATTGAAGTACTGCCCGACGCCGCGTCGGCCATCTACGGCAGCGACGCCGTCGGCGGCGTCGTCAATTTCATTTTGCGGCGCGATTTCGAAGGTTTCGAATTGGGCGCCCGGTTGGGGGCAGTCACTGACGGCGACCTGGAAGAAATGCGCATTGGCGCGGCAGCGGGCCGACATTTTGGTCCCTTGCGCCTTTTTGGCGCTTACGAATTCTTCGATCGGACCGCGCTTCAAACCGAAGACCGGGACTACCTAGCTGACAGCGACCTTCGCGCGCTGGGAGGCGCCAATTTTGACTCGCTGCGGGGCAATCCCGCGACATTGATCGTAAGCGGGCTCGGCAACTTTGGTGTGCCGTTCGGGCAAGACGGGAGAAACATCCGCCAGACCGACCTGATCGCCGGCCTGGTCAATACCGCCAACGCAAATGAAGGCCTCGACGCCCTTCCCGAAATTGAGCAGCACGCCGTCGTGTTGAGCGCCGAACTCGACCTTTCGCCAAACATGCTGATCTTCGCCGACGGCCGCTATGCGTCGCGTAGTTTTCTGTCAGCGAACGCACACACCACACAGCGCATCACCATCCCCGCTAGCAACGCGTTCAGAGCGCGCAACAATCTCTTTCCTGGCCGCACTGTCCAGGCCGACTACGACTTCTATCGCGACCTCGGCCCCCGTCTGGAAGATGGTGAAACAACAACGCTCGACTTGGCCGCCGGACTGCGCTGGGACCTGAGCGAAGCTTGGCTCCTTGAGCCGCAATTGGCCTATGGGCGCATCGCCAGCGATCACACCAGACGCAACTTAATCAACATGCCGGCGCTCACCGCCGCGCTCGCCAGCAACGATCCCAACATCGCCTTTAACCCGTTCGGCGACGGCGCCTTCACCAATCCGGCAACCATCGCGTCGATCCGTGGCTTTGGCCACAGCGACCTTTTGTCGGAAACCTGGAGCGTGTCCCTCAAAGCCGACGGACCGCTCTTCTCTTTACCGGCCGGCGATGTTCGCTTGGCGTTGGGGGGCGACTATCGCCACGAATTTTTCGAGATCAGCGAAGTGAGCTTCACCACAACGGCCGCGCCGACGCCGTCGACTTCGAGCAAGAACGACCGCAACGTCGAGGCCGCGTTCGCTGAAGTGTTAATCCCCCTGTTTGGTCCAGGATTGCCTCCGCCGATCGGTGAGCGCGTCGATCTTTCGCTAGCTGGACGATATGAGCGCTACAGCGACTTCGGCGAGACGTTCAATCCGAAGGTTGGCCTTCGGTGGGACCTTTCAGATGCGCTGAGCTTGCGCGCCTCTTATGGCCAGTCTTTCCGAGCCCCCAATCTCTCCGATTTAGATCCAGATGGCACGCTGGCGCGCCGGCAAGTGCGCGGTCTCAACATCACGGATGCAGGCGCCCCCAGCGGACGCAGCAACATCATCTTGGTACTTGGCGCTAATCCCGACCTGCAAGAGCAACGCGCTGAAAGCTGGTCGGCGGGCGCAACCTATGCGCCGCCCGCCTCGGGCTTTCGCGCCGACCTCAATTACTTCGACGTCCGGTTCTCCGATCGCATTGCCAGCATCACCAACATCGCAGGGGCGCTCAATCCCGCGTCCGAGTTTGCGTCACTAATCGATCGCAGCCCCGATCCATCCGAGATCGCTACGCTTCTTGCCGAAGCGCAGGCGCTCGGCACTAGCGGCGGCTTCAGCGCGAGCGATATCACCGTCATCGTCGATGCGCGTTCCACCAATCTGGCGCGTACGGACGTGCGCGGCATGGATTTGGCGATGTCGTATACAACAGACATCGGTCCTGGCGAACTCACGCTACGAGCGGACGCCACCTACCTGATTGACTTTCTGCGCGCGGCTTCCCCCCTCGCGAACGCGGTCAATGTCGTGGACACGGTTGGCAACCCGGTGGACCTCAAGGCGCGCCTCGGCGCGACCTATGACATCGGCCGTTTCAACGCCTCGGCCTTCGTCAATTACACCGACGAGTTTACCGACAATCTGAGCACGCCCTCCCGGGCGGTCGATGCGTGGACGACGATTGACTTGCACCTGGGATGGCGGCTTGGCCCGTCCGATAGCGGCCGAGGTCCTGAACTGTCGCTCTCGGTTGTCAATGCGTTGGACGAGGATCCGCCCTTCGTCAACAACGCGGCGGGCGTTGGGTACGATCCAAGTAACGCCGATCCTCTTGGCCGTTTCGTCGCCGTTGAGCTGCGGACTCGCTTCTAGCCATGCTGACATGGGCGATTGCCGCAGCGCTATCGTGTACGCCGCCGCAAACAGAGCCGGCGGCGACGGTGGGCGTCGCTGAGCTCATCTCCCTGCGCGACATTTCGGGTTTGAGTCTGTCCCCAGACGCAACTCGCGCGGTATATCAGGTTCAGCGAGCCGATGTCGAACGCGACGACTATGACTCCGTGTGGTGCTTGGTCGACTTCGCTACTGGCGACATTAGCGAACTCAGCGATGGGGGCGCCATCGCGATGCCAGTTCTCGCCGGGCTTGGACGGCGAACCGGCATGTGGATGACGCTGCAGCCGCGTTGGACTGCTGACGGACGCACCGTCGCCATGCTCGTGCGCCGCGATGGGCGCATCGCATTGCAGACCTGCGAATTGCAGCGGATGCGCTGTCGACTTTTTATGACGAGCGGCGACGTTGAAGACTTGGTGTGGAGCGGCGATGGTCGGGGCATTCTCTTCACCAGCACACCGTCAGACGCACAGCGAGCAGCCGCACGCTCTGACGAGGGCGACCTCGGGTATCGCTTTGATGACCGGTTCGATGTGTTTCACGCTCTCTTTCCGCTCCGCGGTTTTGAGGCGAACCGCGAGGTGCGTTATATCGATGTGCCTGCGGGACGCGAACGCACCGCAAACGCGCAAGAGGTAGAACGCTTCCAGACGCATAGGCGCAGCCCCATTTCGACTACAATGGGCGCGGGGCGGAGCGCGACCCTGTTTGCATCCGCGCCTGTAACCCGGCCTGCCTTCTTGTCAGGGCGCGACGTGCGCGACTTCATCAGGCTTGGAGGCGACGGGGGCGCGTGGACTGAACCATCTTCCCCAGACGCGGCAGGAAGCGCACCACCGCTCACGCTTTTTGCCTCGCATGAAAGTCGTGATGTGCGGTGCGGCGCGCCGGAATGCGAAGGCTACATTGTGGAACTCGCCGCGCGTGACGAGACGAGTGTCCTCTTTGTTCGGCGCGAAGGTTGGGGGCTCAGCCGCCACGGCCTGTATCTTTGGGATATCGACACGAACACCGTCCGTCCGCTCGTCGTGACAGATGACGTCATTCGCGTGTGCGCGCCGAGGCGCACGGATGCGATTTGTCTTCACGAGGGCCCGACGCGCCCGCGACGGATCATATCCGTGGACTACGCCAGCGGCGCAGTGCGAACGCTTGTCGACGCCAATCCGGCTCTGCCAGAGGCCGCCTTCGCGCCGGCGCGAAAGCTTGAATGGCGCAGCCCCAGGGGGGATGAATTGTTCGGCTATTATCTCACGCCGCCCGATGCACGAGGTCCTCACCCGCTCATCATTGTGCAGTATCGCGCGACCGGCTTTCTGCGCGGCGGCGTCGGGGACGAATACCCCATTCAAGCTTTCGTGCGCGCCGGCTTTGCCGTGCTGGCGCTCGAGCGGCCCGACCCAATTGCGTTGCGCGCTGTTGTTCGGGATGCAGACGAGATCGATCGGCGAGAATGGGAAGGACTTTCCGAGCGGCGCCGAACGTTGGCGGCGCTGACTTCCGGCATCGATCGTATGGTCGATATGGGAATCGCCGATCGCGCGCGCGTGGGCGTGACAGGTTTGAGCGACGGCGCCGAGACCGCTGTCTTCGGTCTTATCCATTGCGCCTGCATTGCCGCCGCGGCCATCAGCAGCGGCGTGCACGACCCGATGTCGTACTACTTGACCTCAGACCGCCAGCGTGAGGCAATGCGCCTTCATGGGCGCGGGTCTGACGATATTCAGTTCTGGGACGATGTATCGCTGTCTCGACACGCCGCCCACGTAGCCGCGCCCATCCTGGCCCAAGTCGCCGATCGCGAAGCGCTCTTCATGTTGCAAGCGCAACGCACATTCTCCGACCTCAGCAAACCCTTCGATCTCTATGTGTTTCCTGATGAGTACCATGTAAAATGGCGGCCTCGACACCGGCTCGCCATCTACCAAAGGAGCCTCAGATGGTTCGAGTTCTGGCTGTTGCAGCGCGAGAGCGAGGACGCGGCGTTCGGCGATGAGTACGCGCGCTGGCGTGCCTGGCGTGTACTCCTAGCCGAGAGCGACGCCCCGCGGCAGATTGCGCAGCCAGGCCTCCACACTCAATAAGCCGACGATGCGAGGCAAATTTTCTGAGGCCCGCAATATGCTGGCTTCGCTCAATATGGCAGACAACACGTCGTGTGAAACAAGGCCGTGCCCAGCGAGCGCACCTTCTAGAAGGTATGCGCGCAGGAACGGAAGCTGCTGAAGCAGAACCTGAGCGAGGTAGGCGCTGGTCTGCCCTTTAGAGCGGCGCTGCAATACCTGTGGGGCGATGCGCCTGCCAAAGGCGTCTCGCACGAGGCCGCGGTCTTTCCCGCCGGGTGACAGCACAAAGGTTGGCAGGCTGAGACACGCTTCAAGAACCGGTTGGGCGACAAGCGGATAGATATAATCGGCGTGCGAACGCCAATCGAAATAGTTGAGGCGATCTTCTATCAGCGCGAGATGCAGACGTTTGCCTGGGAGTAGACCTTCGGGCGCGTCCTCGACCGCCGGCAGAAGGCCAATAGCCTTGGAAGTGAGGTACGTCGGATGAGTGCTGGGCGCCGCTGCATCGCGGCTCAGCGCCTGACGCCAAGCGCTAAACGCGCTTCCCCAAAATGGCGCGCCGGTCTCTGCGGCGTGCGACCAGCAGCGGCGCCAAAACCCGAGGCCCGGTCCGCGGGCAATCAAGCGATCGGCTAGCACGTCATTTCGCAATGTGCGGAAAAAAACGTTGTCTCCACCCCGTCCTGAAAACAATGCCGTTAGACCGTGTTTAGCGGCGAAGGCAGCTTCGATCTCATCGGTCTCGCCATCAGCCAACCATAATGGCGGGTTGAGCGCCGGCTTCAACTGGACCGCGGCCTCAAGATTCACGCGCGAAGGATCACGCTGGGCCTCGCAAAGGGATGCGCCCGCGAACTCCGCCGCCGCGCGCGCGTAAGCGCGCTCATCTCCTTCCAGATTGGAGGTCGCGAAATTTATGGCGCGCACCCGCGATGGGTCAGGCATGCACGCAAGCACAATGCTTGAATCCAGCCCACCTGAAAGGCGAAGACCGAACCGGGGAAAGCAATCGGCCCAGGCGCCACATGCCGTCTCCACAGCGCCCGCAAGCGAAGCTTTGGCCGCTTGCTGCTCGATCGGCGCTGTCGCAAACGCTTCAGGGCGCCAGACCTGCTCGATGGACAGCCGTGATTGGCCGACACGAGCCACTGCGCCAGGCTTCAGTTCTGATACGCCCTCCAGGCCCGTCTTGGTCGTGATGTGACGGTTGTTCGCCAATCTCAGAGCTACATAGCCCCAGTCGACCTCGGTCGGTCCCAGTCCAACCGCATCAATGTCTTCACTGTGGGACAAAAAGATGAAGGCGTTGCCGCGCCTCGCAACGAAGCATGGCAGCGCGCCAGACGGGTCGCGAACAATGAAGACACATGCGTTGGGGACGTCACGAATGAAACAAACGTAACGGCCCCAAACACGCGTAAAGGCGACGGCCCCGCGACTCTCAATGAATTCTGCGTCGCGCAACTGCTCCGACTGAGCGCGAGATCCGCCCGCGAATACAGTCCCAATAAAGCTCACGTGCGCGCCAACGTGCAGGCCCTCCCCCGCGCTGGACCGGTGCGGCGCCTCCAGCACTGAGAGGCCAGGCGCATCGACACGATGCACCCAGTCGGAATGAGTGGTCGCTATGGCGGCAAGGACATCAGCGGCGTCCTTGGACGCGACTTCGGACTGATAGCTCCAAACCAGCGCTATGAAACGGTTCATGCCTAGACGACCATGATTGGCGTATAACCGCGTGCGTGATCGGCGCTGTCATTCAGCACCTGGTCGCCCAGCTGCGCCCAGCAATGAGCGGCGAACGGCGCGCCCTTCACCGCGAAGACCCAGTCGACCGCTGCCCCGCGCGGACCCAGAAATAGAAGCAGCGCAAGCGTCTCGCGAAGGCACGCATTGCGCGCCGTCCCCAACGGGCGGCTCGCAGAAAAGGCGGCCGCCATGCGGACGATCGCTTCTTCAGATCGTTCGTGATTTTTTCGTCGCGCCCGCCGCTCGGAGACTATCGAACTGATATGGCTCCCGCAGAGCAGGCCCGACGCACGCCCGCGGCACAAAGCTGCGCGCGCTATGGAGAAAACCTGAGGACGACTAGCGTAGACCTCGCGTGATGGCGTTGGGGCTTTCGCTAACGCAAGCGGACGCCCGGCGCCGTCCGCGAGCACGCGCGCCGCGCGGAGGCTTTGCACGACCTCCCCTGACAGCGGCGCGCGGCGCCTCAACTCATCGGCAAGGCGCAAGGACATTGCGCGGCTTAGTGCGCAGTAGCGATCGGCCTGGAGATCAAGGAAAACAATTGTCTCGTCGGCGAACGCCATGAACACATCAGCGCGCAATTGTGGTGTGGATCCGCTCACCGGTTCACATCAGCGGGTCGCGGTCCTCCATGAGATGATCTACCCCGCCTTGGGTCTCGGCCGACACCGCGCCCAGTTCGATTACTTCTTGAGCCGACATGTTTCACTCCGTCTCTTTTCGCCTGATAGAGCCAGCGCGCGGGAACACGTCCCGCGCGCCTCCTCGTGCCGCTTAGAAAAGCGGCTCACGGTCTTCGATTTCGGTGTCCACGCCACCGTGCGTTTGCTCGGAGACGGCGCCCAGTTCGATCGGGTCTTGTTCGAACGTGTTTTCGTCACGCATTGTCAAAGCTCCTTTGAAGGGCCGTGGCTCGGCCCAGGAGCGATGCTGCGCCTACTGGCGTCGATAAGAGAGTTTATAAACGTGAATATTTTGCGGGGTTCTAGCGGCGCGTCAGGCGCCGTTCGACGGCAGCCCTAGCAACGCCGCGCAGTCACGGATCGCCTTTGCGGCCGCCACGCGTTTGTCATGGTAAAGCCGGAGTGCGATCTTCAAGCCGCCGACGTCGCCCTTTTCTATAGCTTGATCTAAGGGAGTAAGTTCTTCCTCAACAGCAGCCCAAAGGTCGCGCTCCGCCACGCGCGCAATGTGTAACCTGTCATCGGCGTTGCGAGCTGACGCCACGAGTTCGCCGTGGGTGCCACTTTGTAACGCCGTCAACAGCGCAGCCGTACGGTCCGGATAGTCGCGGGCAACAACCTTTATGGGCGAGCTCAATGAGCTTACACTGTTCAGTGCAAGCTCTGCGAGCTCACCACGCCATCGATAGAGATCGCGCAATCCGCTTTCACTCCACATCGCCACGCTGAACCCGTGTGAAGGCCGGAAGGCCACAAGCCGCTCGGCCGTGAGGCGCAGCAATGCTTCACGCACGGGCGTTGTCGAGACGGCCAGGTCCGTAGCAATCGCACTTGCGTCAAGACGCTGACGCAGCCGAAAGCGCCCGGCCATCAGCCTTGCCTTGATCTCCTGGTAAGCCCGCTCCGATGTTGGCGTCTCAGGCGTCCTCGCCATAATGAGCCTTTAGTTGACGAGCGATATCCGGCGTCAGCGCGTCAATGTGCGGTCCAGGCAGGCACTGCCCGTCCTCAAGCGCGCAGATCGGATCGCGCCCCTCCCAGCCGCCCAGGTTGGGGCGATGCATCTGGTAACCGATGAGCCGCTGTAATGGCTCTGGGAATGACCGCACGACGGCGGGCGGGTAAGCCAGGAACTGGTTTTCGTACTGCTTCAGCCAACCCAAACAATAAGAGACAATGATGCCGTCGCGCGGCGCGCTTGACCGGTTCTCGCCGGCGCCGTGCGTGAGCGCACCAAGAAAGACCAACGCATCCCCTGGCTGCATCTCCGCGGGGATTGACCGAATTGGATCAATGCTGCGATCCAGTGCGTCCGTGTGACTGCCTGGCCAAAGGCGCGTCGCCCCATTCTCTTCGGTGAAAGCAGTCAACGGCCACATCACGTTGATGAGCCAGGGGCGAAGCTTCGGTTCCTGAGGCCACATCTCTTCATCGCGGTGGGGCGCCTGGGCTCGCTCTTGCGGGTGCACGCGAATGGCTTGCGTCAGATTGAGCTGGATGCAATCGCACGACGGCTGCAGCGCCGCGCGCGTGATCGCGAGCACAGCTGGATGGAGAACAAGGTCTTGTGTTGAAGGCGCCTTGTTGAGGAGACCTCCGACCCGCGTTGTCTTCCATCCGTAAAAATCGCCTACGCACTTCGGCGTGGCGGCCAAATGCGGCGCGACCTCGGCGCAAATCAATCGCGATTTCAGATGACTGATCGCTTCTGGCAAGATGACATAACCGTCCCGCATTAAGTCCTCAAACGCTTGCGTGAAACGAGCCTCTGAATGAAGCGCCGGTTGAATGGACATGTGCGGGGTGGCGACTTGCATGGCGGCCTCCTCAACGTGTTGAATTGTTTCGCGCGCGCTCAGGCGGCACGCGCCAGCCCGGCATCAGCGAAGCGCGTAACAGGACCGGTTAGCCGCGCCCGTTGGCGTACGGCGGCAAGGCCATCGCTGGTGACGTCGGCCAGCATGGCGACGAGACGCTCTCGCCCCATCCTCTGCTTTGGCCCCAAGGCGCGCACGTTCCAGCCCGCTTGATCTGCAAGCGGCGCCAGCGCGGCGCCCGCGACGAAACTCACTTTCTCAATTCCGAACAGAATCGAAGTCTCCAGGATGCCTGCGATCATCCGCGCCAACAGGTCGCGACGGGGCGCGCCTTTCGCAATGGTTGGCGCGGGGCAGAATCGGGATGCCTCCCAAACGCGCGCCGACCGCGGCGGTCCATCGTCGCAGAGCTTGGCGAACACTTCGCTCATAAGATGTGGCGAGAGCGTTGGCAGTAGCCGCGCCGATTGCTGCACGTCGCCGTTTGCATCCACATCAATCAGATACATTGCCTCCTCGCTATCGAACTCGTCGATCTCAAGGCCCATGCTTTCGCTCAGCCGCCAATGCATGCGGTCGATGAACACCTGCTTGCGCTGGCGATGCATCTCCATCAGCGCGTGATGAAAGAGACGGCGATTGTCGCGCGTGATGATCTGGATCATGAGCCTCGTGTCCTCCGCACCGAACTCCGTGAGATTGAGGGCAGACGCGTGCGCTCTGCTATGGGCCGATCGGCCCATTGACGCGCTTCGCACCGGACGCAGCTGTGGAGAAGTCAGTCCGCCAGATCGGACAAGGTCAGCGTGCCGTCGAGATAAGCGAACATGATCGCTTGGATGCGCGAGCTCACCCCATAGCGCGCTCGCGCATGCTCGATTGTGTGTTTGGCAGTCGCGGTCTTAATGCCGAGGATATCTGCGATCAACGGATCGCTCTTGCCGCGGGCTGCAAGCGCCAAACACTCCTTCTGGCGCTTCGTCAACACGACCGGCTTTCGCGTCTCACCCGTCGCGCGCAGCCGCGCTTCCTCGTGGGCGTGAAACGCCATCAATTGTAAGTCAGGCACGATGAGAGGATCGATGCCGTCAGGACCAGGCACAAGCGAACACGACGCCGGCAGCGCACCGGGCGAATGAATGGGAATGGTCAATCCCTTCCTCAAGCCGCATTCCGCGGCTTCGTTCAGAATCCGGCGCTGGTCACGCGCCAGATCGTATTGGACCACGAACTCCTCCCACCAAAACGGCAGGAGTGCGTTGTGTGCGCCGAAGAAAATTGGATCGCGGTTGGCGTATTTCTTATCCGAAAACCAGACCAGCCAAGGGTGCGGATAGTTAACGATGGCGACGGCGCCTGTCGGGGGCTTCAGCGGATCGACATGCGAGGCGCAGGCAACATATCTGATCCCGCAAGCCTCCATCTCCGCAAAGAGAAAACGCGCGATATCCTCTGCCGAAGCAGCCGCCCGGCACTTTTGCACAAAGTCCAACGTGGCCTCACGCCGGCCCATCGTCTACTCCGCCCTCCGCGCGCTCAGGTTGAACCCTAAGCGCGCCGTTTTTCAAGTGAATTGCAAGTTTATAAGCATTGCATGGCGCCCATTCTCGCAGCGCGCGACGTGGGCGCTGGCCCCATCCCGGGAGGCGAGTCGCCCCTCTCGGCATAACCTCATCGCACCCTGTCTACCCGCTTCCGATGATCGCCCTCGTGGCTAAGTGGAATGGTTTGGCGTCACGTGCCGCCGCGCGTCAGAAACTGCTCAATGCAACGCATCAGCTTAGTGGCGCCAACGCGGGCTGTCGCATTAGGCGGCTTGCTCACTTTTGCTCTGTGTCTCGGCATCGGCTTTGTTGCCGTATCGACGCTTTCCGACGTCGTCATCTACAATGCGAGCCCGTCGATGCCCCAAGGCATCTACGTGCGTATGCACTCGCCAATCGTGCGCCATTCAATCGTTACCGTGCGGGCGCGGGATGTCGCGCTGAACTATGCGACAGCGCGGCGCTTCACAGACGCAAACGATCGGTTTCTCAAACGCGTCGCCGCATTGGATGGCGATGTCGTCTGTGCGCTTGGTCCCCTGGTAACCATCAATCACGAGCTCACACTTCGGCGTCGAACGTTGGACAACGCCGGACGCGCATTGCCGACTTGGTCAGGATGCCGGCGCCTCGATGATCAAGTTTTCCTGATCGGCGACACGGCGGACAGTTTTGACGGCCGTTATTGGGGACCGGTTGCCTCGGACCTAATTGAAGGCGTTTGGCGTCGGCGATGACGCCGCGCACCGCGCCGGGCCACTTCTTGTCGCACGCCGCCCTGCTCCGTGCGGTCAAGGGACGCTGCGCTCTTCGCCCTTGACCGCGCATGCCGGCGTGCAGCGCGAGCATCGCCCGGCGCGGCTCCTCGCGTGCGGGCGATGGAGTGAATGCGATGAACATCCCCGCCCCTTCGGTGGAATGAGCTTGCACACCACCGGTCTTGTGGCTCAGGCTCACCCCGGTTGCTGATGCAGTAGCGAGGATGCGGTACAGAACGCACAATCGAACGTATCTAAACGCCTCTGATCTGAGACCGGGATTGGAGGTACGGCCAAACGGCCCCGCGGTCGCCCCTCGACGCACACTGTCCCTTGTCTGTAGACGGGCAAGTCTCGCGAAGCCTCAGCATTGTTTTCAGTTAATTGAGGCGCGGCCATGAGTTCGCCGCCGATCCCCGAGTCCAGCGGCCTCGGTTCGCCACAGCGTGCGGGCATCGTGGCGCGCTATCGGGAGCCGTTGATACGCTACTTTTTGCGCAAAGGGATGAATGAGCCCGCATCCGAAGATCTGGCCCACGACACGTTTTTGAAGCTCTTTGCTTTGGCGCGCACCGATCATGTCGAGAACATGGAAGCCTATCTCTTCCAGATCGCCCGGTCGGTCTTCAACGATCATCTGAGCCACCTCGAGGTGCGCCGGCGCAATCACGGCATTGTCGAAAGCCTCTGGGGAGAAAAAACTGAGACTCGGACGCCCGAGCGCGTCTTAGAGGGCAAAGCCGCTTTCGCACGATTTGAAAGCGCACTTGCCGAATTGAAACCTAAGACACGAGACATATTCCTGATGAACCGGATGGAGGGGCTCTCCTATACCCAGATCGCCGTCCGCCTTGGCGTGACGCCCAGCGCAATCGAGAAGCACATCTCGACCGCGATCGCCCATTTCGTTCGCCGCTTGCGGGATCATCGATGAAGGGGACCGCTTCTCCTCCCGAAGGCGATGAGCCCATGAATTTGACGGATGAGGCCAGCGCCTGGTTTGCGCGGATGCATTCCGACCAGGTCATGTCGGAAGACGAAACCGCGTTCGTCGAATGGCTCGAGGCTAATCCTCAACATCGCAAGGCCTATGAGGAGGTCGCCGCGGTATGGGGCGGGCTGGGCGAACTGCGCGGTGATCCGGCCATGCGCCCCTTGCTCAGCCATTTGAGCGATGATGTCGAAGCGTCTCCAAAGCGCGGCCTTGATCGCCGGCGCCTGTTGCAGGCTGCTGCAGCCTCCATTGGCGTGTTGGGTGTGGCTGGCGCAAGCTGGTTCGGCGTGAGTGAGTTCGCCGGCGCTGAGACCTATCAGACGGCCTTTGGCGAGCAAAGGCGCGTCGCGCTTCAAGATGGCTCCACGCTTACCTTAAACACTGAAACCAAAGTGCGCGTGCGCTTCACCGAGACCGAGCGCAGGCTTTGGTTGGATCAGGGACAGGCTTACTTCATCGTGGCGCCGGATCGCACGCGACCGTTCCGGGTGTTCGTTGGCGATGAAGAAGTTCGCGCGCTAGGTACGCAATTTGAAGTGCGCCGTGATGGCGATCAGATGAAGGTCACGCTCGAAGAAGGGTCGGTCGCGATCATCCGCCGCGCCAGTCAAGAAGTGCTGCGCGCGGACACGCCAGCACCTGCCGATGTCGTGCTGGAGATGGGACAACAGGCGATCGTGGCGCCAGCGGAGGCCATTCAAGTGGCGGTGGTGGATACGCGGCGGATGACGGCATGGCGCTTTGGACAGATGGCGCTCGACGCTGATCGGCTCTCGTATGCCGTCACCGAACTCAATCGCTACAACACCAGACAGATCGTGATCGACAGTCCAGAGCTACAGTCGTTGCAGATCTCGGGCCTATTTCAGACCGGGTCGCCGGAAGCATTCGTCGAAGCGATTTCGGCCGTGCTGCCCGTCGAGGTTGCGAGCCAGGACGAGCGCTCGATCCATCTTGTCTATGCGAGAGCGAACTGAACACGTCCATGAACTATTTGTTGAGGCTCAATGGACTTGGCCCGTCTTCAGGACGAGCACCACTCAGAACGGGGACCATCCCCGCGACCCAATGTGCTCGAGGGGGAGTCATCATGGGTAGTCGAAAATTCGGATTGCGTCATGCGTTGCTGATGGGTGCGGCTGCGTTTGGCGTAGGGATCAGCCAAGCCGCAGCGCCGCCGGCCTATGCGCAGGAAGCCACGCACGCTTACCAAATCGGCCCACAAGACCTCGACGAGGCCCTCCGCGAATTCGCGCGTCAGACGGGGCGCGATGTCCTGTTCACTCCTGCTGCGGTCGCCGGAAAGCGATCACCCGGCGCCCAGGGGCAAATGACCGAGCGACAAGCACTCGAAGCATTGCTTGCCGGAACAGGCCTGAGGTTTGAGCAGACCGCATCGAACGGCTATGCGGTGCAAGATCCAAACTCCCCTACACGGCTCGGCGACGCGCGGACCACTGAAGCGGCGCCGAGTGAAGGCAACGTGGACGATGAGATCGTTGTCACCGGCACACGTATCCGAGGCGCCGTGCCCGCCGGTTCGAATTTGATTGAACTCAGCCGTGAAGATCTGGACGCAACTGGGCGCTTGACGCTGCAAGACGCATTGCAAACCTTGCCGCAGAATTTTGCTGGCAGCCAAAATGAAGGAACGGTGGAAGGCTCGCTCAACGCGCGCAGCAACTTTTCTTACGGCTCGACCATCGATTTGCGCGGCTTAGGCGCCGACGCGACATTGACCCTTGTCAACGGCCGCCGGCTCGCGCCCGCGGGCGTCGGCAATTACGTGGATATCTCAATCATTCCGCTCGCGGCAGTCGAGCGGATCGAAGTTTTGGCCGACGGCGCCTCGGCGACCTATGGCTCAGACGCGGTCAGTGGTGTCGTCAACATCATTCTCAATGACAGCTTCGAGGGCGCTGAAACGCGAGGCTATGTCACCGGCACATCGCAAGGCGGCGCCGAAGGCGTAGGCTTCTCGCAATTGCTCGGCTTCGACTGGAACAGCGGGCGCTTGACCGCCGCTTACGATTATCGGGATCGCCGCGAACTCGACATTGACGATCGCGACTTCTTGGCCAGCTCCGACTTCCGCCCCGAAGGCTCCAACTTTTCACGCACGCTCGCCAGTCCGGGCAACATTATCCGTATTGGTGCGACGCCGGTTTCGCTCGCCATTCCCGAAGGTCAAGACGGTACCTCTTTGACTGCGGCAGACCTCATTCCAGGAGTGCTGAACCTCAACGAACTTAATGAGGGCGCTTGGCTCTTGCCGGAACAGACGAGCCACTCGATCTTTGTAAGCGCGCAGCAGGATGTGAATCCGGCCCTTACACTCAGCGCCGATCTCATAGCCACCGATCGTGAGGTTTACCTCGAGCGAGAGCAGCTCTTTGCCAATATCGTCGTGCCGGAGTCGAACGCCTATCGGCAGCTGAACAATTTATTCGTAGGCCAGGGACCGCTTACGATCGCGTACTTCTTCGGACCCGACTTGGGACCGGTGCGCAACATCAGCCGATCGCAAGCCTATTCCACCGCATTTAGCGGCGAACTCGCATTGCCCAACGATTGGACATTGTCGGCTTCCCTCACCCACTCGCAAAGCCGCGAGTCGATCGACAATGAAAACTTTTTCGACTCCGCAAACATTGCCCCGGCGCTCGCCAGCGGCAATCTGAACACCGCCTTCAATCCGTTTGCAGACGGCTCCAATACGAATTCGGCCGTGCTGGCGGGCCTTACATTCGACATCGCCACTGAAAACGAAGGCCGGGTCACGAGCTACGGCGCCACCATGGATGGCCCGCTCTGGGCCTTGCCCGGCGGGCCGATCCGCGCCGCTTTCGGCGTCGAGCAACGCCGCGAACGCTTTTCGATTTCGCGTTTGGAGGACCATGCGTCTGGGGTCGCAGATCAATTCATCCAAGACCCGGGCGCACGCACAGTCGACGCCATTTTCGCCGAACTATACCTGCCTCTCATTTCGCCCGATAACGGCGTGCCGCTTGTGCATGCCCTCACGCTGTCGGCGTCCGCCCGACGTGAGGAGGCAAGCGACTATGGCGCATCGACTACGCCCCGCGTCGGCGTCCGCTGGGCTTTGTCCGAAGCCTTCGCGCTCCGCGGTTCTTGGGGCCAATCATTCAAGGGACCGCTGTTCGACCAATTGCTCGGCGGAACAGCGATATCTTATCTCACCGCGAGCGCAGCGCAGGACCCGCTCGCCGACAACGGCTCGACCGGGGTCTTGGCTATCGCCGGCGCCAATCGCGAACTGCGTCCCGAACAGGCCGAGAGTTGGACCGCAGGCTTCGACGTCGAACTCGGCACGGGCTTTACCCTCTCGGCGACTTACTACGACATCGATTTCGCAGATCGCATCACTTCGGCGGGCGGCACGTTTGCAATCCTGCGCAATCCTGCCGGCTTCGAAAGCATCATCTACCGCGATCCATCGCCTCAGCTCATAGCCGAATTTCTGGCGCTGGGGCCGCCCCCATTCGGCGTGCTGCCCGCTGACGGCGTTGAGGTCATCGTCGACAGGCGCCTGGTCAATCTATCCGCCCTGCGCGTGCGCGGAATTGATCTCTCTGCGGCCTACGCTTTCGAAACCGACATTGGACAAATCTCGCTGACCTTGGCCGCCAGCAATATGCTGCAGTACGAGACGACATTGGCGCCGGGAGCGGCGCCGGTGAGCGCGCTCAACACCCTGAATGGGCCGGTAGACCTTCGCGGCCGCGCCACTTTAGCCTGGCAGGGCGTACAAACTGGCGCTGCGCTCACCTTCAATTACGTGGACGCTTATCGCGACACGTTGAGCCTACCGGCCCGTGACATAGATTCTTTTCAGACCTTTGACTTCCGGCTTACGCACGATTTCGGCGACCGTGAGCGCGGCCTTGTGGTTGCGTTTAATCTGAACAACGTCTTTGACGAAGACCCGCCCTTCGCCAACAACCCGACCGGGTTCGCATTCGACGCCGCGAACGCGTCGCCGCTTGGCCGCGTGATCTCGCTCGAATTGCGGCAGCGCTGGTGAGCGCCGCGATGCGATTTCTTTTAGCGGTGATCCTCTGCCTCGCGCTCGTTTTATCGCCGCCGGCCGGGGCGCAGGCAGAGCAGCGTCGTGCCGCGACGCTTGAGGACATCTACTCGCTTCGCGATATTGGCGGCGATGTCGATCCATTCCTGGAGATATCGCCAGACCGGACTCAAGCCGCGTTCTTCGTGCGCGAAATCTTGGCCGAAGCGGACGACTATGCCTATCGCTTGGCGCTGACGGACATCGCAAGCGGACATACCCGCATCATCGCCGATGCAGGCCGGTTTGTGTTCCGCACTGACGGTGGCTATCGATCCGGGCTCGGCGTCGATCGCATCGCCCGTTTTTCGCCTGATGGCGCGGCGCTCTACTACACCGCCGAACACGACGGACGGTTGAACATCCGCCGTCTCGACTTGAGAACGGGTGATGACGCCCAGGTGACCGACGCCGAAGGAGACATCCGCGGCCTTTGGTTCAGCGACGATATTCTGATGTTCGAGACTGCCACGCCGCGCGAGCAGGCGCGCACCCAGTTGCTTGAGGACGAACGCCGTGGTTTTCGCGTCGATGAGAACTTTCGAGCAGCGTACGGCCTTGCCCGTGTCACCGATGAAGTCGCGGGTGCGCGCACTTGGATCTACGATCCCTCCTCCAGATTGACGCGTGCGTCTGACGACAGCGCGCCTCCGGCGCCTGCCTACATCAGGCCGCTTGATTCCACTTCGACGGTTGCAGAACCCGCGCTTGCTCTCTTCGCGCCGGGCGATGAGCGGTGCATGGACCCCGCATGCGCAGGCGCGCTCGATGCAGCCTGGCTTATGTCAGGCGACGACACCGAAGAGGTGCTGTTCCTCCGGCGCGAGGGCCATGCGCGCGCGTTACACGCCCTATACATGTGGTCGCCGGCATCCGGCGCCGTGCATTTGATACGGCGGGCCGAAGAGCGCCTCTTTGCCTGTGCGCCTGGGCGCGTCGCGCTCATCTGCTTTCAGGAAAGCGCGCTGACGCCACGCCGTTTGGTTTTAATCGACCTTGTGAGCGGCGCGCTCACGCCGCTCTTCGATCCTAACCCCGGGTTTCGCACGATTGCGGCGCCGCGCATAGAACGGCTCGACTTTACCGATGCCGAAGGCAATGAGAGTTACGCACACCTCGTCTATCCGTTGCGCTACCGCCGGGGCCGGTCCTATCCCGCCGTTGTCGTTCAATATCACTCTCGCGGTTTCTTGCGCGGTGGCGTCGGTAACGAGACACCAATCTTGCCGCTTTCGGCACATGGCTATTTCATTATCAGTGTGGAGCGCCCAGAATTCCGCTTGCGCGCAGCGCGCCTGACCGCCGCAGAGGTGCAGCGCGAGACCGAACTCGACGGTTCTGAGCGGCGCGCCAAGCGCGAGGCGCTTGACGCTTTCATCGGCCGCGCCGTTGCCCGTGGCGCCGATCCGGCTCGAATTGGCATTACCGGTTTGTCCGATGGCGCCGAGACCGTCTACGCCATGTTGATGGACGAGCCCAACACCTTCAGAGCTGCAGTCGTTGGCTCGCCCCCGACCGATCCCGCAAGCTGGCCGCTCCAAGCGTCGGCCTATCGCGATCGCAGCCTCGCGCGCATTGGCCTCACTTCGCCGTGGGTCGAAGGATCGCCTTGGACACAATGGTGGCGCGACAATAGCGCTTCGTTGAACGCTGAGCGGCTCAGTACGCCCATTCTCTTCAACTGGGGTGAAAGCGAAGCTGTGCGCGGCTTTCCCCTGCTGGCGCGCTTGCATGAAAACGGAACGCCGTATGAAGCCTACATCTATCCAGGCGCCTATCACCTCAAATATCGGCCCCAACAGCTATTGGCCGCGCAGCAGCGGACCATGGACTGGTTCAATCGATGGCTTCAGCCAGATTGAAGTTCGCTTCCCATCTCTGACGAAGGCCCAGCCCGAAAGGCCTGCGCGCACGCCGTTTTTGTTTTGAGGAAGCGCCGGAGCCACAGTTCGGCAATGAAGGCGGTCATGATCTGCGCCTTGGTTTTCGCATCGACCACCACATCCCGCCGAAGCGCGGTCTCCAGCGGTTCGCGCGCCAATAACCCGAGCTTCACGAGTTCACCGTCGCACAGTATCTCACGGATGAACGGCAATTGCCGTTCCAGCACCGCGCGGTGATAGCGGGTGGTGTCACCCTTATGGCGCCGCTCCAGAATAACGCGCGGAATTAAGTCGCCAAACGCGGCTCGCGCCAGCGCTCGCTCACGCCCTATGCAGGCGCCGATCGTGCGCCATTCAATCGTTACCGTGCGGGCGCGGGATGTCGCGTTGAACTATGCCGCAACGCGGCGGTTTACGGACGCGAACGATCGGTTTCTCAAACGCGTCGCCGCATTGGATGGTGATATCGTTTGTGGCTCGGGCCGTTCGTAACGATCAATCGCAAAATTACCCTGCAGCGTCGAACAGTGGACAGCGCCGGACGCACATTTCCAACTTGGTCGGGATGCCGGCGCCTCCATCGTCAAGTATTCCTGATCGGCGATACAGCGGACAGTTTTGACGGGCGTTATTGGGGACCAGTTGCCTCAGAGCTCATCGAAGGGGTTTGGCGTCGACGATAACGCCGCGCCCCGCGCCGGGCCACTTCTTGTCGCACGCCGCCCTGCTCCGTGCGGTCAAGGGACGCTGCGCTCTTCGCCCTTGACCGCGCATGTCGGCGTGCAGGGCGAGCATCGCCCGGCGCGGCTTCTCGCGTGCGGGCGATGGAGAAAATGCAATGACCGACATCACTATGATCGCTTTGTCGAAGCTCGTTCCAGGACAGCGCAATGTCCGCAAGACCAAGCCCGCGATGAGCATTGATGAACTCGCCGCGTCCATCGCGGCGCATGGCCTCTTGCAGAACCTGGTCGTCTCGGAAGCTGACAAAGGACGCTATTCCGTGGAAGCCGGCGGCCGGCGCCTGAAGGCGCTTCGAAAACTCGCCAAGGCGAAGACCATTCCCGGCAACGAGCCGATCCCCTGCCGCGTCGTGCCGCTTGACGATGCGACGGAAGTGTCGCTGGCCGAGAACGTTCAACGAGAGCCGATGCATCCGGCAGACGAGATCGAGGCATTTGCTCAGCTTGCTGAAGCTGGTCACGGTCCGGAAGCTATTGCCGGCCGCTTTGGCGTCAACGGCACGCACGTCGCACGCCGGCTTCGGCTGGCGCGCGTGTCGCCGCGGCTGATCGAGGCGCTGAAAAAGGACGAAGTCGATCTCGATCAATTGGGCGCGCTCGCCTTCACCGACGATCATGCGCTGCAGGACAAAGCCTTCTTCGATACGCCGGAGTGGCAACGGACGCCCGAGCAACTCAAAGCGCGCGTAACCCAAGCGCATGTCGCCGAGACCGACAAACTCGCGCGCTTTGTCAGCGTCGACGCCTATGTCGAAGCCGGCGGCGCGGTTGCGTCCGATCTCTTCGCGGACGAAGACGAGACGCGCTTTCTTGCCGACCGCGAGCTTCTGGTTCGGCTGACCGAGGCCAAGCTCGAACCGATCGTCGCTGAAGTTCAGGCGGAAGGCTGGGCGTTTGTCGAGATTTCGATCGACGGCGTGGCCTGGAGCCAATTTCCGGCACGCGTGCGTGAACGCCGGCGCGATCTCACCACCGACGAAACCGCTGAGCAAGAACGGCTTTACGCCAAGCTGGACCAAACCGAAGACGAGGCCGAGATCGAAAAGCTCGAAGCGGCGATCGATGCGCTGGCGCCGGCGCAATGGGACGACGACGAAGTCGCCCTCGCCGGGGCGATCGTGACATTGAACCACTCCGGCGAGGTCAAAGTCGAACGCGGCCTGGTGCGCGTTGAAGACGTGAAGGCGCTGAGGGCGCTGCGCCGAAAGCGCACGACGTCAGCCCACGGCGCCGCTGACGCAGACGACGAGCACACCGAGGTCGCAGCAGCGCCAAAGCCGGCCGTTCCTGCCAAGCTGCTGGACGAATTGCTCGCGCACAAGACGCTGGGCCTTCGGGTCGCGATCGTCGATAGCCCAGCGCTCGCACTTCGCCTCGTGATGTTCAGCCTGGCCGCAAGCTTCATGGGCGATGCATCCGCATCGTGCCTGGCGATCTCTGTCGATCACGTTGACGTGGGGCGCTCCATTACGCGCACGGAGAGTAAAGCGGCCGGTGAATTTGCCGAAATTGGTTCGGTGTGGCGTTCGCGTCTGCCGGTCAGTCCAGAAGAGCTCTGGGGCTACATCTCTTCGATGGACGAGCCGATGCTGCTTGAACTCCTCGCGGTGACGATCGCCGCCGGCATCGATCTCAGGCGTGCTGGGCCGCTCTCGGGGATGGAAGCACGTCAAGCACTCGGTCAGACGCTCTGCAACCTCGCTGGGCTCGACATGACCAAATATTGGAGGGCGTCGGTCGAGAGTTACTTCGAGCACGTCCGCAAGGACACGATCGTCGAGGCGCTGGTCGAGGTCAATCCGAAGCTGGACCGCGCCGCGCTCGAGAAAGCGCCGAAGAAAGAAGTGCTGACGCGCGCCAAGCGCACGTTCAAACAAAGCGCCTGGCTGCCTTCGCCCCTTCGCACGCCGGCTGCGGCCGCACCCTTGGCCATAGCGGCCGAGTAGCGGGCAAACGAAGCGCCGCTGCGGGGAGTTTGACCCGCGGCGGCGCAACGTCGTTTGGACGTGGGGACGTCCTTTTACTTCTTCTTTTTCGCGGCCTTCTTCGGCGCGGCTTTGGCTTTCTTGGCTTTCTTCGCCATGCGTGATGCTCCAGCGTGTCGAGGCATTGGGATTTAACCTCAGCATGAGCTTGGGACTGAGTCTGGAATCAAATCTTAACGCGCGCCTCCCGGCGCGTTCTCTCTCAATAGCGGATCATGCGCGGCTGACCGGCGTCGATATCGACGTGGATAGAAGTTTCGCCGTACTCGCCGGGCGGCCCAGCGGCCAAGATGAGCTGAACCTCGCCGTTGAACGGATCTGGGTGAGCCGGAATCTCGTGGCGCCCCGGCAGCATTTTGATGTTGTCGGTCTTATAGACCCAAACGTCGTTGCCCTTGAGAAGGACGAGCAATTCACGGAGCCGCCGGCGAATGGGCAGCTCGCCGTCCGTCTGCAGCAGCGCGCGGTTGCTCCCGCTCCAGCTCAGGCTCGAAGCCAGTTCGTAGAGTTCGGTGATGTAGCCTTGAGTCTCTTCAATAAGCCGGACCTTGATCTGCAAGAGGACGACATGAGCCTTCGATGCGGCGTCAATCAACACGGCCTCATCCTCGACCATTTCGGCGATGCCGGTGTCAAAGCGCGGGAAGAAACGATCCTTCTCAGGAGGTTTTGACGGCATTGCCGAGGCCGGCGCCGGAGCAGAAGCGCAAAGTTGCATCCGCGGCACGCTCAGAGCTCGTGCTAATCGATCGACAACGTCGACAGCGATCAAGCCCTTTGCGTTCTCAATCTCTCGGAGCCGCCGCTCACTAATCCCCACTTCGTGCGCAAACTCCTTCTGCGTTGCGCTGCGCTCACGGCTTGAGCGCAAGCGTTTCACCTCAGCACCATCGACTTCAAGCTTGAGCACGCTTCCCGCCTCCTTGACCTTCGCCACTATAGGCCATCGACGCGGATTCGGGCGGCGCCAAACCGGCGGATAACAGGCGCCGATGCGGCGCCGCATCAGTTCTCACACTCCGCCTCTGCTGTTGGCCCTTCCGAAGCGAACGCACGCGCCTCTCCGGCGCCTTCGGTCCGACAACACACCACGAGGCCTCTCGCTCATTGGTCCTCGTCTTCGCATGCGGGCGGTCGCTTGCAAGGGGCAAGCCTCCGGTCGCGGTACCCGCGACCCCTTGCAAGCGCCCTCTTACCCGCATGCAGCCCACGGCCCCATCGCGGGAGAGCCCCGCGGCGCTTCTCGCCGGAGCTTGCCGGCGAACAGGAGAGACACCCATGTTCCGCTTCACCGCTCAGGGCCGCATCGGCAAGATCGAAGAACTGAAAAGCAAGACCCTCCGCATCTCAATCGCCGCAGACCGTTTGGCCGAAGGCCGCGACGGCCAATACACCAAGACCGAATGGCTCCGTTGCGTCTCGTTTGACGCTGATTTGAACGCCGAGATGCTGACCCAGCTCGACAAGGGCGACAGCGTCACCTTCGAAGGCCGCATCGTTCCGACCGCCTGGATGAAGGGCGAGCAGAAGATCTACGACAACACGTTCGAGATCACCCGCTATCAGCGGCTATCGCGCCCGAAGGCCAAGACCGCACCCGCCAAGACCAAGGCCGACGAGACCGCGGACGTGGCCGCGTAGACGGCCTCTTCACTTCGTTCGGAGCCGCCCTCGGGCGGCTCCTTCTCTTTCCATCCGCGCGCACGCGCACGTGCGCGCCTCATCAGGACACATCCAATGCCTAATAACGACCGCGCGAGCATCTATGCCCGCATCACCGAACAGATCGTCGCTGCGATTGAATGCGGCGTCGAAACGGGGCGCATGCCCTGGCACCATAACGGCAGCGCCATCTATCGCCCCGCCAACGTCGGCTCGAAGAAGCCCTATCGCGGCATCAACACGCTCGCCCTGTGGGCCTCGGCAGAGGCGAAGGGATATCCCACCGGCCTCTGGGGCACGTTCAAGCAATGGTTCGAACTGGGCGCTGTCGTGCGCAAGGGCGAGCGCGCCAGCGCCGTCGTGCTTTGGAAACAGGTCGACAAACCCGATGCGGAAGACAGCGAGAAGAGGCGCTTCTTCGCGCGTGGCTACAGCGTTTTCAACGTCGCCCAAGTGGACGGCTACGAACCCGAGGCCATTCCTACGCTTCCGGAGTCCGAGCGGCTGGCCCATGCCGAGGCCTTCATCGCCGCCCTCGGAATCCAAATCATGCACGGCGGCGACATGGCCTTTTATCGACCATCGACCGATACGGTGCATCTGCCTCCCTTCGAACGCTTCTTTGATGCAGCGTCCGCCTACGGCGTTGCGCTGCACGAATGCGGCCATGCGAGCGGCGCAAAGCATCGCCTCGACCGCGACCTCTCGGGTCGCTTCGGCACTGAGAGTTATGCCGCCGAAGAGATTTGCGTGGAATTGGCAAGCGGATTCGTCCTCGCCGATCTCGGCATCGCGCACAATCCACGCGAGGATCACGCTGCCTATATTGCAAGCTGGCTCACGATTTTGAAATCAGACCCGCGCGCCATTTTCACCGCGGCGTCAAAAGCGCAAGCGATCGCCGACTGGATGCACGCCCAGCAAGGCGGCGCGATCAGTGAGCTGGTGGAAGCGAGCGCTTGACGCTCGTCAGCATCAAGGCCGCCGCTGCTGCGCACACGACGCCGCCGAGGAAAGTGGCTTGCGGACCAGCGACGTCCCACAACACGCCGGCGGCGACGCTTGCTCCAAGGAGCGCGACACCGGTCGCCAGATTGAAGACGCCGAAGGCCGAGCCTCTGAGCTCGGCCGGTGCGTTATCGGCGACAAGCTTAGCCAGCAGGCCCTGCGTCAGCGCCATGTGCGCACCCCAGAGCGCGATGCCGACGAAGACGCCGACAAGCCCTGGGCCAAACGCCAACGCCAGATCGGCGGCCACCAGCGCGGCGATGCCCCAGAGGAAAAGCGTACGCGCTGGCAGCCGATCGGAAAGATCGCCGGCGGGATAGGCGCCGATCGAATAGACGACGTTCATCACCACCAAAACCAGCGGCGCCCACATCAGCGGCAAGCCCTGGTCCGACGCGCGAAGGATCAGGAAGGCTTCGCTGAACCGCGCCAAGGTGAAGACTACGCCCAGTGCGACGACGCGCCAGAATGCCGGCGGCAAGCGCTTCAGATCGGCAATGCGGACGGGCGAACGCGCATGGTCGGAACCAGCCGCGCGATCTTCAACCCCAACGACGACAAGAATAACGGCGAGTACGGCCGGAATGAGCGCCGCCCAGAACACAGCGCGCATATTGCCGGCGAAGAGCGCCATGAGCGCGATCGCGATCAGCGGGCCGGCGAAGGCGCCGGCGGTGTCGAGCGCTTGGCGAAGTCCATAGGCGCGGCCGCGTATCTCTGGTGGCGTCACGTCAGCCACCAGCGCGTCGCGCGGCGCCCCACGCAGACCTTTGCCGATGCGATCGGCGAAGCGCGCGCCAAAAACCAGAAGCGGCGTGGCGGCGATGGCGAAGAAGGGCTTGGAGAGAGCGCCCAGGCCATAGCCCAAGAGGATGAGCGGCTTACGCCGCCCCATCCGGTCGGAGAGATAGCCGGAGAACACTTTCGAGATCGCCGCGGTCGATTCCGCCACCCCGTCGATGATCCCGACCAGCAACACGCTTGCGCCCAAAGTCGTCGTCAGGAAGAGCGGCAACAGCGCGTGGATGGTCTCCGACGAGATGTCCATGAAGAAGCTGACCAGGCCCAGCGCCCACACTGTGCGAGGGATCGGCGTGCGGCGGCGCTGTGTGGAAGAAGCGTCGGACATGCTCACTCACTTACTGGCGCGCAGACGCTCTGGAGCATCTCCACCTCATCCGCGCCCGTCGAATCAACGCCTCTAGCTGTGCGATTATGCGAGGCCGAGCCTTCACGGTCATGAGTTATTCCACCCGCCGTCCCTTGGTGCGCGCCTCTCAGCTTCGTGATTCAGTGTGATCGATAGTCTGTGTGAGTGAAAGGTCGAAGGATGGTGGGGTGGAAGGCAAGATAAAGGGCACCCCACTCAGCACACCAATCGCTTGCAAACACTGGCGCAAATACGAGGTGCGCGCGATGATCGCGAGGTGCGCACGAGGTGCGCGCACCTCACTCCGCTGAGCGTGCCCGATGATCGACGCTGCAAGCATCAATCGACTCTTCCGCGCCGGAAAACTGAAGCGCGACATGTTCGGCGCGGAAGTGTTTCGGCCAGGTAAATCACTCAACATCACACGCGCTCTAAATGCCGACATGCTCGAAGGCCGCCATGATGGACGCGCGAAAGCATCAGGCGGCGCCATGCGCGCCGGCTACGGCAAGAAGCTGCACAGTCTGGTTGGACCGTCGCGCCAACTGGCGCGGCGCACGTCACCGCAGGGTGCGCACGCGGGTTTCGATCCACGCCAACGCGCGATCGTGAAGATCCACTATTTCAACCACTCCGGCGGCGGTGGCGCCGCTTTACGCGCACACGCCCGATACGTGGCCCGCGATGCGGCCGCCCGAGCGCCAACACCTGGAGATGTCCCAGAACCCGACGCGCCGGCCGATCACGCCGAGGCGAAGGCGCGCGCCCACGGCAAGTATTTAGACCGTGCGGGCAACGGCGCCGCCTTCTATGACGCGGCCTCGGATGCGGTCGACGGCGGCGAGCGAGCCGCCTCCTGGGCGCGGAGCGATCGCCGGCATTTCCGCCTGATCCTGGCGCCCGAGAACGGAACAAAGTTCGGCGACCTCAGAAGCTACACAAGGAAGGTCATGCGGCGTGCGGAGGTCACATTGGGCTCCAAACTCGAGTGGGTCGCGGTCGACCACTGGGATACTGACAATCCGCATACGCACATCATCCTGCGGGGCGTGCGCGGTGATGGGCGGGACCTCATCATTCCGAGGGAATTCGTTCAGCACGGCTTCCGCTCGGCCGCCCGCGATGTGGCCACGGAACGGCTTGGGCTGCGTACGCGGGAAGACGATCGTCTCGCACTGCACCGCGAGGTGCGAGCGCACCGGCCAACTCGGCTCGATCAGTGGATCGGCGATCAGCTCGACAAGGACGGCAAGGTGCGCATCGCGGACCTACGGGCGCCGAACGGCGATCCGGCTGCGACAGACGCCCTGAAAGGCCGCGCTCAAGAACTCCGGCGGCTCGGTCTGGCGACGGAGGTCCGGCGCAACGTGCTGCAGTTCGCGCCGAACTGGCGCGACGGGCTTAAGGCGCTCGAACTCCACCTCGACATCCGCAAGGCGCTGATGCAATCACGCGCCATCGACGCCGCTCGCGCGCAGCAGACCGGCAAGTCGATTTCAACGTTGCTGCGCGGCGGACAAGGGCCCGACCGCTGAGCTTTCGCGTCTCAAGCGAGCTCACCGTTTCCCGGCGTTTCCCGACCCGTTCCTGACGTTTCGGCGCCGACAACATCGATGTCCAACAATGGAGTTCTCGATGTCTGCCGCCGCCAACGCCGCGCCTGACGATGACCTGCTGACCGATGAAGACGTGGTCGCGCGTTATCGCGGTCGCATCACTCTGGGCACGCTCCGCAACTGGCGCGCCCTCAAGATCGGTCCGCCTTACGTCAAGGTCGGCAAGGCCGTGCTTTATAGCCGCTCCGCATTGCAGGCGTGGGACAAGCGCAACACCGTGGCCTGCAGCAAGCTCACCTAGTTACCGCCCGTGGGTGCGCCCGCCGCCCGCAGCAGATCGCCGATCTCCCGGCCATCAATGCGGCACACTGCGATCACGCGGTCATACACGATGACTCGGCCGCTTCGGCCGCGCCTCGCGGTGCAGCTGGCTGGTCGCCCCAGAGCCACCTGTTCCAAGAAGCGCTTCGATCGAGGTCCGTCCGGTGAGCGGAGCTCCGGCGCGTCGAAGTCGCCGAGACGCACTTCGATCCAGGTGCTCGGATCATCCGAATTTCCAACGCAGAGACTGTCGCCGTCGCCGACGTACCGCACCGTTCCGCTGAACGTCTCACCGGCGCGGCGCGGCAGCTCCGCCGTGCATGGATCAGCATACGCGATGCTGGGCGCCAACACAAAAAGACCGAGCGTGGCGATTGCGGCAATGAGCTTCATGATCGATCATTCTCCACGTGATGGAGTATTTCTCGATTCCAATTCCAACGCGAATGTGCGATGACGTGATCGAGCGTGTTTTGCGTGTGATGAGCGTGATGATTGCGAGTGGGGTTTGTCCTACTGATCCCCATAGCGGCGCCTTCTCACCGCGCGCGGACACAAATATGCAAGTAGTTCAACGGCGAACGAGCACGTTGGGAAAGCGCCACAATCACCCGAGCGGCGATCCCAAGCCATCGACCCAAGACATCCACATCACCCGTGAAATCGTCGCCGCCACCACCGCCGTCGGCGTGAAGGTGCACGATCATCTCATTATCGGCCGCAACGGCGCCGCAAGCTTCAAGACGATGGGCTTGCTCTAACTCTCAGCGCCGCCTAGACAGCCTCCGAGCGCCGACCATACAGGCCTGTATGGCGACCAAACCAGCGCCGAGGGGAAACGCCAGATGAGTGACGCAGTGGCAGCCCATCCGGGCTATGGCACGAAATCCTATCGCGCCTACGTGCTCGGCGTTTTGCTGGTCGTCTACACGTTCAACTTCATTGACCGCATCCTGATCGGCATCGTCGGCGAGGATTTGAAGCACGATCTCGGCGTCAGCGATTTCCAGCTGGGCCTGCTCGGCGGGCCGGCGTTCGCGATCCTCTACACATTGCTCGGCATCCCGATCGCGCGCTACGCCGAACGCGGCAACCGCATCACCATCGTCTCGATCGGCGCGGCGGTGTGGAGCCTGATGACGGCGCTTTGCGGCTTTGCGAACTCGTTCCTCCAACTCGTGCTCGCCCGCATCGGCGTCGGCATCGGCGAAGCCGCGTGCATCCCGCCCTCGCACTCGGCGATCTCGGACTATTTCCCCACCGAACGCCGCGCCACCGCGCTCTCGATCTTCGCACTCGGCATTCCCATCGGCACGATGATGGCGGCGGTCGGCGGCGGCTGGCTGGTGCAGAACTTCGATTGGCGCTCGGCCTTCTGGCTGCTTGGCGCGCCGGGCCTCGTGGCCGCCCTCATTCTCAAGCTCACCGTGCGCGAACCGCCGCGCGTCGCCGCCGCAAGCAAAGCGCCAAGCTTCGGCGAAACCTTCAAAGTGCTCGCCAGCAAGCCGTCGTTTTGGCACGTCGCGTTTGCCGGCGCGCTCATGAGCTTCGTCGGCTACGCTAACGCGCAATTCCTTGTTTCCTTCACCGTGCGCAATTACGGGCTCTCGATCGCGGAAGCGTCCTACGCGTTCGGCGCCATCGCCGGCTTCGCCGTCGCCATCGGCACATTCCTCGGCGGCTTCCTCGGAGACCGTTTATCCGCACGCCATCCGCGTGTGCTGGCGTGGCTGCCCGCACTCGGCATCGCGGTGTGCGTTCCCGCCTACGGGCTCGCGTTCATGCAACAGAGCTTCGGCGCCGCCTTCGCCATCCTCATGGTCGCGCCAATCTTCCACTACCTTTATCTCGGCCCCATGTTCGCCGTCACCCAAGGCGTCGCTGAACCTCGCACGCGCGCCACCGCGGCTGCTTTGCTGCTGCTGATCGTGAACCTCATCGGCTACGGCTTGGGGCCGCCAACCATCGGCGCGCTCGCGGATTATTTCGCCAACCAATCGCTCGCCGCCGAGGGCCTCGCGCTCGCCGCCTGCCGCACCGCCGAAGCGCCAGCGGCCTGCGGCCCAGCGCAAGCGCTCGGCATCAAATACGCACTGGTCTGGGGCCTCGTGGTGATGGTGTGGGCTGGCGTGCACTTCTTGATCGCCGGCCGCACCTTGCAGCGCGACCGCGTCGGTTGACGCAAGCGGCTGAGGGCTCCAAACCCTGGCCGCATGATTCCGCGTTACGCACGACCTGAAATGACGGCCATTTGGTCCGCAGAAGCCCGTTATGGCGTTTGGCTTGAGATCGAGACGCTCGCCATGGAAGCCATGGCCGAGTTCGGCACGATCCCGAAGAGCGCCGCCGACGCCTATCGCGCCAAAGGCCAATTCGAGGTCGCGCGCATCGATGAGATCGAGCGCGAGGTAAAGCACGACGTTATCGCCTTCCTCACCAGCGTCTCCGAGCATGTCGGCCCTGAGAGCCGCTTCGCCCACCAGGGCATGACGTCAAGCGATGTGCTCGACACCTGCCTTGCCGTGCAGCTCGTGCGCGCAAGCGATCTCCTGATCGCCGGCTGCGAGCGCGTTATGGCGGCGCTGAAAACACGCGCCCTCGAATTCAAAATGACGCCGACCATCGGGCGCAGCCACGGCATCCATGCCGAGCCGACCACGTTCGGCCTCAAGCTCGCCGGCCACTACGCCGAGTTCGCACGCAATCGCGAACGCCTGCACATGGCGAAGTTCGAGATCGCCACCTGCGCCATCTCCGGCGCCGTCGGCACCTTCGCGCAGATCGATCCGCGCGTTGAGGCATACGTCGCCGAGAAACTCGGCCTCGTGCCGGAGCCGGTGTCCACGCAAGTCATCCCGCGCGACCGCCACGCAGCGTTCTTCGCCGCGTTGGGCGTCGTCGCCGCTGGGATCGAGCGCCTCGCCACCGAAGTACGTCACCTCCAGCGCACCGAGGTGCTCGAAGCGGAAGAATTTTTCGAGCCCGGCCAAAAGGGCTCCTCGGCCATGCCACACAAGCGCAACCCCGTGCTCACGGAAAACCTCTGCGGCCTCGCCCGCCTGGTGCGCAGCGCCGTCACGCCGGCGATGGAGAACGTCGCACTCTGGCATGAGCGGGACATCAGCCATTCAAGCGTCGAACGCGGCATCGGCCCCGACGCCACCATCCACCTCGATTTCGCCCTGCACCGCATGGCGGTGGTGATGGAAAAGCTGGTCGTCTACCCGGAAAACATGGCGCGCAATTTGGCGCTGCTCGGTGGCCTGCACAATTCGCAGCGCGTGATGCTGGCGCTTACGCAAGCAGGCGTCAGCCGCGAGGACGCGTATCGGCTCGTACAGCGCAACGCCATGGCGGTTTGGCAAAGCCCGCCGCCGCGTCCGGAAACGGCTCTCATCGACCGTCTCAAGGCCGATGCCGACGTGACCGCCAAGCTCGACGCAAACGCGCTCGCCGGCTGCTTCGACGACGCGCACCATTTCGCGCGGGTGGACGATATCTTTGCGCGGGTGTTCGGTTAAACCCGCGCTGCCGCGATCTTCGCCTCGATCGTATCCATCAAGCTTTGCATTTCGCTGCGCGCCTGTTGCGCGCGCAGGTAATAACGTTGCCGCACATCATAGGCGCGCTCTGTATCGCCGCGATCTTCCAGACGCTGCGCGCGCTGTTCGGCCCGCTCCGCCGCGACCTGCTCACGCGCCATGAGCTGCTGCAGCTGCATCACCTCCGCGCACGCACTCTGCATCCCGTCACGGAACACGCGGCGCTGATCATCTAGTCCGACGGAGAGATCAATCATCTGCGCGCCCTCGCGCGCCTCGCCCGCCAAATCCTCGGCGCCGACATACCCGGCGATGATGGCGCCCATGACCGCGAGTTCGGCGCCGTCCATCTCACGGTCGCTGCCGAGCGAGTCTGCGAAGTTCGGCCACACGACGCCCTCGCGCTCACGCGACGCCGAATGCAAACCCACCGCCGCGCGGAAGGTCGCGCGGCCTGCTTCCGTGCAGATGTCGATGGTCGAGGCGCCGCGGCCAATCTCATCCACGATTGCGCTCGCCTCGGCCGGCGTCAGCGACAGCGGCGCCGCCGGCGTGCACGCCGCGACCGCAATCGCGCATATCCATCTCCGCGGCATCATCTCGCTCCCGCACGCCTTCTCGCCGGCAAACGTAGAGAAAACGTGCAACGGCAGCGTAAACGCGCGCTTGACCCTTCGCGCCGCTTATGCTTTGTGTTGCAAAGTACTTTTACGGAGCCACATAATGCTGCGACTCGTCACCTTTGTGATCGCCTTAAGTCTGTCCGCGCTGTCGATTGAACCGGCGCAAGCCCAGACCGCTCAGGCCGCCCATCGCGGGCCTGATCTAGCCGCCCAGCGCGCGGCGATGGCGCGCCTATCCGGCATGATCGGTGATTGGACGGGTGAGGTCGCCGTGACGTTCCCCGCCGCGCGCACCGTCCACCAGGTCGAGCACATCGAAAGCGAGATGGACGGTCTGCTCCTGGTGATCCGAGGCAACGGCTTTGCCGAAGCTACGCATACTGGAGCACCGATTTTTCAGGCTTTTGGCGTCATTTCGTACAACGAGCAGCGCCAGGTCTACGAGTTCCGCGTGTACAATGACGGGCGCGCCGCCACCGCAGAAGCGCGCTTCCTCGACGATGGCCGTCTGCAATGGACGATGAATTTCGCGCCGGTGATCGTCCGCTACACCATTACGCTCGGTGAGGGGCGCTGGAACGAGATCGGCGAGATGAGCCGCGACAACGGCGCAACGTGGGCGCGCACGCTTGAGATGAATCTGACGCGCAACCCCTAGCCGCGCGCCGTCGCCCGGGAGCCTTTAGCTCCCGGCGGCGATCTGCGACCGCGCCTCGGACAAGCACTCGTCCATCTTGGTGCGGATTTGGTGGTCGGAGAGCGTCACCGAATGCAAATCCAGATCGCTGCGAATTTTTTTGAACAGATCCTCAACGCCCGCCTCTTCCAGGTCCGCGATCACCACGGACTTGGCGTAATCTTCGGCCGCGTCGTCCGCGAGCCCCATAAGACCGGCCGCCCAACGCCCCACAAGCTTCGCCCGGCGCGCCTGGGTCTTGAATTCAAGCTGTTGATCTAGCTCGAATTTCTTCTCGGCGGCACGCTCACGCTTGTCGAATTCGCTCATTGCCTTCGGCCTCGTCGGTCAGATTAGGGTCAAGTTGAGGGCTATCCATAAGTAGCCCCAGCCGGGCTATCAACCCGGCTGACATCAAGCTTCGCCGGGCGGCCGCGCGACATTGTGGCCGCGTCCCCCGTAACCTAAGTTCTTTCCCTGACGCGCCGCGATTCCGCTGGCCGCGCTGCCGGCGTCGCCGGAGCCCCATGAGGAGGGCCCCATGTCCCGTCGCAAGAAGATTTACGAAGGCAAGGCCAAGATCCTGTACGAGGGTCCCGAACCGGGCACCCTCATCCAATATTTCAAGGACGACGCCACCGCGTTCAACGCGCAGAAAAAGGCGATCCTCGAAGGCAAGGGCGTCATCAACAACCAGATCTCCGGGTTCATCATGCAGAACCTGAACGCGATCGGCGTGCCCACGCACTACATCAAGACCATGAACATGCGCGAACAGCTGGTTCGCGAGGTCGAGATCATCCCGCTCGAAGTCGTGTGCCGCAACGTGGCGGCGGGCTCGCTCTCGACGCGCCTCGGTATCGAAGAAGGCACGCCCCTGCCGCGCTCGATCATCGAGTTTTATTATAAGAACGACGCGCTCGGCGATCCGATCGTCGCCGAGGAACACATCACCGCGTTCAACTGGGCGTCGACCCAGGAGATCGACGACATTATGGCGCTGACGCTGCGCGTGAACGATTATCTGTTCGGCCTGTTTGGCGGCGTCGGCATCAAGCTCATCGATTTCAAAATCGAGTTCGGCCGGCTCTATGAAGGCGACATGGTCCGCACCGTGATCGCCGACGAGATCAGCCCCGACAGCGCGCGGCTGTGGGACATGCAGACCAACGAGAAAATGGACAAGGATCGCTTCCGCCGCGACCTCGGCAACGTCACCGAGGCCTACGTGGAAGTGGCGCGCCGGCTCGGCATCCTCAAGCAAGCCGCCGGCGGCGAAAGCGTGCATTGAGCGCAAAGCGCCTCGCTTGGTGAGCGAGGCGCTAACTGCGTTTGCCCCCGTTTCGCGCTGTTCTAGGAGCGTGACACTCCTCCGGGGGCGGAGGACAAGGGGCCTGGGAAAGCAAGGGGCTGAGCAATGAAAGCAATCGTGACCGTGGGCTTGAAGCCCGGCGTTTTAGACGTGCAGGGCAAGGCTGTGGCCGGCGCCTTGACTGAACTCGGCTTTGGCGGCGTCAACGACGCGCGCGTCGGCAAAGTCATCGAAATTCAACTCGACGGCAACCTAGACCCCGCCACCGCGGAAGCGCAGGTGCGCGAAATGTGCGAGAAGCTGCTCGCCAACACCGTCGTCGAAAGCTACCGCGTCGACATCGCGCAATAGTCAGCGCTCGGAACGCAAAAAGGGCCGGACGCCTGCGCGTCCGGCCCTTTCGCTTATGGAGCAACTATTCCGCCGCCGCAGTCGCGCTCAGCGGCCGCGCCATCAGTTCGTCGATGTGCAGGCCCACGACATTGTGGCCGCCGAACGCGGTGCCGGTCGCGCCGCTCGCCACACGCTCAGAGATCGCGGTGTAGGCGTTCGCCGGCAACGGCACGTAACCCACTTGCGGCGCAAGCGTCGGCACGTTGGCGATGAAATATTCGACGAACCGGCGCACTTGCGGCCGACGCAGCGCTTCGGCGCTCACGTAAACGAACATGGGCCGCGATAGCGGATAGGTTCCCGCCTCGATCGTTTCCGGCGATGGCGCGACGCCATCGATCGAGAGCGCCTTCACACGCTCGCGGTTGGCCTCGTAATACGCATAGCCGAAATAGCCCAAGGCGCCCGGATTGGTGATCACGCCTTGGACGATGATGTTGTCGTCCTCGCTTGGCGTGAAATCAGTGCGCGACGAGCCGCCATCGCCATTCACCGCCTCGGTGAAAAAGTCGAACGTTCCCGACGCCGTGCCCGGGCCAAACAATTGCAAATTCTGGTTCGGCCACGAACGGTCCACCTGATTCCAGTTCGTGATCGTGCGCTCCGCTGCGGGCTGCCAGATGCTGCGCAATTGCGCGAGCGTGATGTTGTTCAGCGGATTGGAAGGATGCACGACAACGCTGATGCCGTCGAAAGCGATGGGAATCTCCACGTACTGAATGTTCGCCGTCGCGCACGCTTCCATCTCCTCGGCCGAGATCGGACGCGACGCGTTGGAGATTTGCGTTTCGCCCCGGCAGAATTTCCGGAAGCCGCCGCCGGTGCCGCTCTCGCCAACGGTTACGCGCGCTGCGCCGGTTTGCGAGGTTCCGAACGCCTCCGCCGCCGCCTCGGCGAGCGGAAACACGGTGGACGATCCGTCGATTGAGATCTGTTCGGCCGATGTGGCCGGCGCGCGTTGGCCTTCGCCGCCGCACGCGCCTATGGCCACTGCCAACATCGCCGCACAAAACGTCCGCGCCCTATGCTTCGCGTACATGCCCATACCTCCAGCTCAGCTTGAAAAATCAATCGCCGCCATCACCGCCGCCGTCCGCAGCGTCGATCGTCTCGTGACGCGATCCTGCATCAGCAGCCACGAACGGCGCGCCGCTGTCTCCGCCTTGCGCGACGCCCCGCGGCGCATTGATGCGCCACAACACCCAGGTGAGCGCGGCGGTGAGTGCGATTGCGGCCAGCCCGGCCAGAAGGATCCATGTCGGCATAGGCGCTTCTAGCAAGCCCGCGCGACAGAATCACGTCTGCGTGAGGGGTATGGCGGAACATCGCATCGCAATTGAGCCCCATACGCCACGACCTACCGTCGCAATATGCTTCGCCACCTCGCCTTTGCGCTCGTTTTGTTGGTCGCGTCGGCCCCAGCCGTCGCGCAACAACCCGTCAGCCTCATGCCCAGTTTCCAGGACGTCGCCGCCGAGGTGCGCTCGATCGCGATTGAAGGGCCAAATCCGCGCACGCGCCGTTCGGTCTATTTTTGGCGCCCTACGAACGCACCGCCAGGTGAACTCCCGGTGCTCTATATGGCCGATGGCGCCTATGGCCTTTACGTCGCCATCGCTGGTTTGCGCCAAGCCGTCGCTGATGGGCGCATCCCACCGCTCTTGGTCGTCGGCATCGATCCGCATCGGCAAAATCGGCATTACGAATACGTGCTGTATCGCGATCGTCGCACCACCTTTGAGGATCACGAGCGCTGGTTTCTGGAAACGGTGATGCCGTTCGCAGAGCGCATCGCTGGCGCTTCACGCGATCCGGCGCGGCGCGCAATCGGCGGCTACTCCAACGGCGCAGACTTCACCTTGGCGATGATCGAGCGCCACCCGGAAATGTTCGGGGCCGCCTTGGTGCATTCTCCAGCCGCGAAGCCGAGCGTCAGCCTGGACGATCGCTCCGCGCACGTACGATGGGTCATGAGCGCTGGGCGCCATGAGGGCCGCTCCAACAACAGCGTCGTCGCCCTGGTTGATCGCTTGATCGAAGAAATCGACGACCGGCCCAGCGCGATTCGCCGCTGTGTGGGCAATTGGGCGCACGAGGGCCTGGCCTGGCGCGACATTTCGCCGGGTTCGGTATCGTGGCTGTTTGGGTTCTCGGGCTCAGCCGAGGTTGAAACCACCGTTGAGCGCGAGACTTGCCGCAACACCGGGCCCAACACCGGCCTCTGAACCGCCCCTGGCCCTTGGATCGCGCGGCGACGCACTCTATCAAGGGCCCATGAAATCAGCCGTAATCGTCTTCCCAGGGTCCAATTGCGACCGTGACGCCGCTCGCGCGCTCGGTCGGTTGACCGGCAAGCCGGCCGCTATGGTCTGGCACAAGGATCACGATCTGCCGGAAGGCACCGATCTCGTGGTTCTACCCGGTGGGTTTTCGTACGGCGACTATCTCCGCTCCGGCGCGATGGCGGCGAAGAGCCCGGTGATGAGGGCCATCGCCGCGCATGCCGAACGCGGCGGTTATGTGCTCGGCATCTGCAATGGCTTTCAAGTGCTCACGGAAACGCGGCTGCTGCCGGGGGCGCTCTTGCGCAATGGCGGCCTCAAGTTTTCCTGCAAGGACGTGCCTCTCACGATCGTCAACGGCAACACGCCGTTCACGCGCGCCTACCGCGTCACCCGCGACACCGAAATTCCTATCGCCCACGGCGACGGCCGCTTCTTCGCCGACGACGAAACCTTGGACCGCCTCGAAGGCGAGGGCCGCGTGGTGTTCCGCTATCGCGACAACCCGAACGGCTCGCTGCGCGACATCGCCGGCATCATCAACGAGCGCGGCAACGTCATGGGCATGATGCCTCACCCCGAGCGCGCATCGGATGAACGCCTCGGCCGAACCGGCGGCGTCGGTGTGTTCCAAAGCCTCATGGAAGCCGCCTAATGGCCAAGAAACCGCAAGCCGCCGGCTTTGACGCCGAGGTGGACGCCGCGCGCGGCCGGCTTGAAGCCGCCTTGAGCGAAGAAACCGGCTTCGACGATCTGGCCGCGCTGCAAGCGCTTGCGCCGATCCTGCAGGAGAAGATCGCTTCGCGCCGCCTCGCTTTCGCGTTGTCGGACGACGAAGACGACGAAACTCAGATCGCTGTAATCCACGTTCAAACCGACGAAGAGCTTGGCTTCATCTTCGCAGAGGACGGCGAGTACGTGTTCGAGAGCAATCTCGACGCCTATTTCGATGATTTCGTCGATGACGATCCAGAGCGTTTTGTTGAACGTCTCTACGAAACGCTCCGCGCCGACTTGCCGAAATACGAAGTCGAGAACAAAAGCTGAGCGCCCGCGCTTACGCCAGCTCGTAAACCCCAGCCAACTCATCAACGAGCGCGAACAGGCTTTCCTCGGTGCGCGCGAGCCACGCCGCGAATGCCGCCTCGATCTCACCGAGGAGCACCTCGCCCTCCCATGTGAGCAGCAGATCGGCCGGCAACATCAGCGCAACTCCATATGCGCAGCTTCGGCGCGCGCGCCGCCGTCTTCCTCGCGCATCGCCGCCATCATGCGGGCAAAGCGCGGATCGCTCATCACCGCGTTGAGACGCGCCAGCGCCTGCGCGCTTTCCGACGATACGCCGAACAGCCCACCCAGCGCCTCGAACGGATTTTCCTGCGTTGGGAAGAAACGTAACTGCACGCGCGCATCTTCGGCGATTCCGGCAAGCGCCCGCGCCCGCGCGACCGCGACATCAAAGCCGCCGAGATGATCGACCAGCCGCAGACCAAGCGCCTGTTGCCCGGTCCAGACACGCCCGCCCGCGATCGCCCGAACCTGATCAACCGGAATTTGCCGGCCGTCCGACACCAGCCCCAAGAACGTGGAATAGAGCCGGTCAATGTGTTGGGCGTGCAGTGCGCGTTCGGCTTGGTTGAACGGACGGTTGGCGCTGTACATCTCCACCATCGGCGAGCCCACCGTCACCGTCTCGGTGTGCGCCGAAAGGTAGTGCTCCATCGCATCGCCAATGATCAGCTTACCGCTGATCACCCCGATCGAGCCAGTAATGGTGGTCGGCGACGCCACGATCTCGTTGGCGTGCGTGGCCACGTAATAACCGCCCGATGCCGCAACTTCGCCCATCGACACGACGATCGGTTTGCCGCTTTCGCGCGCCGTGCGCAGCGCCGCGAGAATTTGGTCCGACGCAACCGCCGAACCGCCGCCGCTTGATACGCGGAATACGATCGCCTTCACGGCGCTGTCGTTGGCCGCGTCAAGCAGGGCCTGCGCAACGGCGTCGCTGTTGAACACTGCTTCATCGCTAAAAATGTCATGGCTTTCGGGGCCGGAGACGATGCCGCCTTCGCCCTGCACAACGGCGATCACATCGCCGCCAACGCGCACCGGAGGACGATATTCGGCGAAGTCGATGACCTCGGCGCCATCATGCTCGGACCGTTCGCGCGCCGCGCGCTCGGCCTGTTCCGGCCAGCCCACCTGATCGACGAGCTTCAATTCGACTGCGCGCTGCACGGTGTACGGTGTGCCCTCAATGATTCCCGCCACCTGGTCTGCCGCGATCTCGCGGTCAGCTGCAATATTCGCCGCCATCTGCGTGTAGAGCGCGCCAAGCAACCCGCTGACTTGCTCGCGGTGCTGAGGCGTAAGCCCGCGTTGAGTCAGTTCGTGCGCGGCGGTTTTGTAATCCTCACGCGCCTCGAACTGCGCCTGCAAATGATAACGGCGCAACGTATCAGCGAAGAACGTCATCTCCGCCGAAAGTCCCATCGGCAAAAACTCGCCCGCTTCTTGGATCCAAATCTCGTCGGCGCCAGCGACCGCCATGTAGCCGGGCATCGACATGCGCGCGCCATCGCCTTGGATGTGCGCAACCACATACTTGCCGGCGCCCCGAAACGCCGCCAATGCGGCGCGAACTTCCTCGGCCTGCGCCGGCGCCATGCCGGTCGTGGATGTGCGAATGAAAATGCCATCGACGCGATCATCCTGCCGGGCGGCGTCGATGCGCGTGATCGTGTCGATTAGGGAGGGCGTTCCGCCGAACGCGGCGAATGGGTTTGCCGGCCGCTGGTCGGTCATCGGCTCGCGCAAATCTAGCGAGAGCACCATGTGCGCCGGCTGCACCGGCCCAGACGAAGCCGCCGCCCCAATCATCCCGCCGATGACGAAGAACCCCAAGAAGCAAAACAGCACGCCGCCGACGACAACCCCGGCCACGGTTATGAGAAATTGCTTCACGCGCCCTGCTCCACCCCTCGGCACTCCCGCCGGGTTTATCGATAAATGATAAGGACTGCCCAGCTGCTGACAAGGGCGGCGCCGCAGAAAGGCGTCCTGGCGCGACCAATTTCACCCCTCCCGAACAGCCAAAACCATTTGCCCTGCCGTTCGGTCACCCTCAAAACTGGCGCACGAGGGCCGGAGTGGGTGCTAGTCAGATGGCCGAGCCAGGTTCGCGATTGCCGGCGTTTGGAAGCGACCACTGGATGCTGGAGCAGCAACTCCGCGCCGAGGTCGAGGCCGAAGGCTGGCGCAATCTGCGCCAGCATTTGGCGCACCCCGTCATCGCTCCCACCGCGCCCGATGCGCCTGCTGCTCCGCTGCCGCCGAAGCGCGAATGGCGCTTTGGCGCGGCAATGGTCAAAGGCATTGTCCGCTCCGGCGTCGGCGCGGCCGGCGCTTATCTGGCTTTCCTCGCTGCCGCCGATAGCGGGCTTGGCGAATTCGAGATCTGGCTCGCGGTGATCGCGGGCTTCATCGTCTCACTTTCTCTCACCGCCTTCGGGATCGGCCGTCAGCTCGTCCACGCGCTCGCACGCATGGCTGCTTGGGGCTTGGTCATCGCACTTGGCGTCGGCGCGGTGTATCTCGTGAGCCAGATGGCGGCGTAAGCAACGCCGGGGCCGGGACTACGCATGAGCATCGTTTCGCAATTGGTGGAGCGCCCGGAGCGCGCGCTCTGGGCGTTGATCAGCGCGCAACTCGCGTTCTGGACGCTCGCGCCCGCCTTTTCCCACACGGCGCCGCCGCTCGACGTGGTGGAGATGTATGCGTGGGGCCGCGAAGGCGTCGTGGCCACGTTCAAGCATCCAAACCTTCCAGGCCTCGTGCTCGAAGGCGTGCGCCGCATCACCGGCATCGCCGGTTGGCCCGCTTATCTCGTCTCGCAGATTTTCATTTGCATCACGTTCTGGGCCGTGTTCGCGCTCGGGCGCGACATGCTCGGCGCACCGCGCGCACTTGCCGGCGTGCTGATGCTCACGGGCGTCTATTTCTTTTCGTGGACGACGCCTGAGTTCAATCACAACGTCGCGCAAATGCCGCTCTGGGCCTTGGTGACGCTGTTTCTATGGCGCGCCGGCACACAAGGCGGCGCATTGAACTGGGCGCTGCTGGGTCTGTTCGCTGGCCTCAGCCTTTGGGCGAAATACTCATCGGCGATGCTGCTCGCGCCCGCCGCGCTCTGGCTGCTGTGGGACGCAGACGCTCGCAAACGCCTGTTCACTTTTGGCCCATGGCTCGCGCTCCTGGTGTTTGCCGGAGTCGCGGCGCCGCAAGCCGTGTGGCTCGTCGACAACGATTTTCAACCCTTCAGTTACGCCGCACGTCGCTCCGGCGATGGCGGCCCGCTCGCGGCGCTCGAATTCCTGTTGACGGAAATCGCCAACCATTTGCCGCTGATCATTCTGATCGCGGCCGCGGGCTTCTTCGGAAAGCCAGCAAGCGACACTCCTGAACGGCCGAGCCCACGCGCGTTGCGCTTTCTGTTGCTGCTTGGCCTTGGCCCGCTTGCGCTCACGATACTCGCTGGCGTGTTCGGCGCGGGCCTGCGCGCCTCGTGGGGCATGCCGATGTTCAACCTGTCAGGTTTGATCATCGTTGCGCTTCTCTCGAACAAATTCAGCGTTGCGCGCCTCGGTCGTCTTGCGTGGGGCGCGGCCATTCTGATCGTTACCGTCAGCGGGCTCTATTTCGCGCACATGCGCTATGGCGCCCGCTTCACCGACGATCCGCTGCGCGGCAACTGGCCCCAAGCCAACATGAGCCGCGCGCTGCAAGACGCCTGGGCCGAAGAGACAGGCGGAGCGCCCTTGCGCATCGTCGCCGGCGACATCTGGACGGCCGGGCTCCTCGGCATGAGCGACCCAAATCCGCCATCCGTGCTCATCAACGACGATCTCTCGATCTCGCCGTGGATCACACAGGATCAACTGACGCGTGACGGTGCGCTCTATGTGTGGGTGGAAAACCCTGACGACACGCGCGAAGCCGATGGCCGGGTCACATTGCGCTATCCGCTCTTTCCTGACGCGCCGCCGTTGCGGATAAATTATCGCGTGGCGCCGCCGGCGCCCTGACTTATTGCGCCGCGACCGCGACTGGCGCGTCGGAGCGCTCAATCTTTTCCACAAACTCCAGCGCCCGCTCGCGCACGCGCGGCGGCGTGTCGATACGGCCGAGGCTTGAGACGATCAACGTGATCATCGTGAAGAGGCCGGTCTGCAAAAACAGCGACAGCGCAAAGCCGGTCACGATCGTCACCCACCCAGGCGTCGCCATGCCGAGAAACTTCACAACCAGCGCGCCAATCACCACCGCGACGACAATGCCAGCCATCAACACGGACGCCAGCGCCAAGCGCGTCAGCACAAGATCGCCAAACACCATCACGGCGCGCATACCGTGCAGCACCAGGCTCGGAAAGTTCATCTTCGACGAACCCGCATAACGCGTGCTGCGATTGATCGGCACATCGGCGCGGCGGAGTTTGGCCTTCACCACCGCGCCCGCAACGTGCGTCGCGGTTTCGTGCATGCCCGATAGTCGGCGCAACGCCGCCGGCGAGAGCGCCATGAAATTCCCGAACCGCAGCGTCTGGCCGGTGAGGATTGTGAACAGCCGCCGATAGATGGCGTAGAAGATCTGAAACGTCAGCGGCTCCGAGCGCTTAGCGCGCGCGGCCGCGGCGACATCGATGTTGCGCGCCTCCAATGCCGCCAGCAGATCGGGAATGGATTCCGGCGCATCCTCGCCGTCGGAATCCATGATCACCGCACCGGTGACGCCGTCTACCTCGGCGGCGCGCGCCAGACCAATGGCGATCGCGGTCTGATGCCCCACATTGCGCGCCAGCCGCAGAATTTCGCCGGCGACACCCGCCGCACGCATCGCCTCAATGCTCGGCGGCGCTGACAGCGATCCATCGTCCACCGCGACCACGTGAAAGCGCACGCTGGCGGTGCGTTGCGTCTCGGCCAAATGTCGGCACAGCTCCGCGAAGCTCTCGCGGTCCTCATAGACGGGGCTGATGATGGCGATCGTCATGCCGGGCGAGGGTAGCCGTCAGCGCCGGGCGCCACAACGCCGCTGGCCCTTTCAATCGCCATGGATGCGCTCGCCGTTCTCCAGCATGGCGATGAATTTGGCGATCCGCTTAGCGCGGGTGTCGGGACGCTTGGCGTCGTGAATGCGGTGCAGGATAGCGTAGCGGTTAACCGCGTTCAGGGTTCTGAAAAACGCGTGATCAGCCGCTCGGCGCTGTCGCGATTGACGGGCTTGGTGACGCTTGGATCTGGCGCGCCCTTCTTCGGCAATTTCAGCCAAATCCCTGTCGCGTCCGGCTTTTGGCCCGCCAGCCATTTCTCAAGCGCAGCTTGCGAGGCGAAAGCGCGGACGGGAAGGTCGAGGTCAGCCATGCCCAGCGGTCTATCGCCGAAGCGTGTCGGGCGGGAAGGAAGATGGTCGGAGTAGCAAGATTCGAACTTACGACCCCCACGTCCCGAACGTGGTGCTCTACCAGGCTGAGCTATACTCCGAAGGCCGCGGCTTATAATGCGCCCAATCCCGGCTGGCAATCGCCGCCGCCTGGCCGAGGCGCCATAGCCGCCCGGCCCCTGTTGCATCCCAAAGCGGGCGCCCTTAAGTAGCCGCTTCTCGCGCCCGGGGACCCTGGTTCCTGACGCTATTGGGGTGTCGCCAAGCGGTAAGGCAGCGGTTTTTGGTACCGCCATTCCTAGGTTCGAATCCTAGCACCCCAGCCAGCCTTCGCTCGACGAAGTCGAGAACCGCCCTTTCCCAGATTTAACTGCAACCACTTGGCTTTAGCCGGAACGGGTCGCGGTGCGGCCCGTTGGCTTCATGCTCGGCAGCGAGCCAACACCGCACGGACGGTGATGGCTCGACCTCGCGCTTCTGGCGCGAGCGCCAGGCGATACGCCAACACTCATTCGAAAGGCCTCCCCATGCCCACACCATCCGGACACACCACCGCCATCACAGCGAAGCGCGTCATCGGCTCGGCCGTACGCGACACCCAAGGCAACAAGATCGGCCACATCGAGGATCTCGTCCTCGACAAGCTGTCGAACAACATCATGTTCGCCGTTGTCGGCTTCGGCAGCGTCCTCGGCATGGGCCAGAAGTACCATCCGATCCCATGGTCGATGCTCGATTACGCTGACGGCAGCGACGCCTACGTCGTGACGTTGACTGAAGACCAACTCAAAAACGCGCCTGCCGACACAATAGACCAGCTCGTCGCCAATGACGGCGCCGCGTTCCGCGACCGCGCCTACGCGCACTACAACGCGCCCCGCTATTGGTCGTAACGGGTCCATGAGGCGGGCGCACCCTGCCTCGTGACGAGCCCGCCTCGGACGGACGCCGCATTGAGGAAGGCGCGGCGTGAAGCCGAGGCGGGCTCGAGCCGCTCGGGCGCCGATGCAACGCAAAGCGCCGCCTCACTCTCCTTTCACACTTCACCTCTTGCCAGACCCGCCTCCGAACGGCTGAAAGAAGCCCCTTCGGCAGAATATCGATTCGGGAACGCAATCCTCATGGCCAGAAAGAGCTACACGCCCGGTGACTTCAACCTCATGGTGAAGCGCTCAAAGACGGGGCTCGGCCTTTACGCCGAAGATGAAATCCCAAAGGGTGCGTGCGTCATCGAATATACCGGCCGCCAACTCACAGCCGGCGAAGAGGAAAAAAGCCGCAGCAAATACCTCTTCGAGGTCAATGCGCGCAAAACCATAGACGGCGCGCCGCGCTGGAACACCGCGCGCTACATCAATCATTCGTGCAAGCCAAACTGCGAGCCCAACATCTACAAGGGCCGCGTCTACATCCACGCGCTCCGCCGCATCAAAACCGGCGAGGAGCTCAACTACGATTACGGCAAAAACTACTTCAACGAATATCTGAAGGAAATTTGCCGCTGCCCGAAGTGCGAGCCCGAGAAGCCCGCCAAGAAGGCCGCGAAAAAGGCAAAGGCGCCGGCGAAAGCCACGCGCGCGCGCGCTTAAAGAGTCCGCGTCTCTGCGCCGACGGCTTTGCCCAGGATAACCACCTTGGCGAGCCCCAAGAACAGGCCGTGTTCCACCACGCCCGGGATGTCGCTCAGCAACACGCCCAATCGTTCGGGATCGACGATGCGCTTGGCGTGCGCGTCGATGATGTAATTGCCGCCATCGGTGATCACTGGCTCGTTGGACTTGCCGCTGACCCGCAAGCTCGCTTCATCGCCCGCACAACCCGTCGCGCGCAACGCGTCGGCGATCCGCGACGCTGTCAGCGAAAAGCCAAAACGCGTCACTTCCACCGGCAGTGGAAACGCGCCAAGCGTTTCGACGGCCTTGGCTTCGTCGGCGATCACGATCATCTTGTCGCTCGCCGCCGCTACGATCTTCTCCCGCAGCAACGCGCCGCCGCCGCCCTTGATCAAGCGAAACGCGCCATCGAGTTCATCAGCGCCGTCAATGTCGAGATCGAGCCTGGTCACCTTGCCGATATCCACCAGCGGCACGCCAACCTGATCCGCCAGCACACGCGTCGCTTCCGAAGTCGGAACGCCCGTCACCCGCAAGCCTTGCCGCACCCGTTCGCCCAACAACCGCACGAAATGCGCGGACGTCGAGCCGGTGCCGAGCCCCAGCAGCATGCCGTCCTTCACATATTTCAGCGCTTCGGCGGCGGCGTTAAACTTGGCGAGATCGGCGCTCATTCGGCTTCCTTGCGCTTGCCGCCGCGCGCGGCGCGTTCGGCCAATTTCTTTTCGCGAAAGCGTTTGGCCCAATTGTCGACATTCATCTGCTTGCCGCGCGCCACCGCGAGCGCATCGTCGGGCACGTCCTTGGTGATCACCGAACCCGAGCCCGTCATCGCCCGCGCGCCCACCGTCACCGGCGCAACGAGGGCTGTGTCTGAACCAATGAACGCATCCTCGCCGATAATCGTCTTGTACTTGTCATAGCCATCGTAATTGCACGTGATGGTGCCGCAGCCGATATTCGCGCGCGCGCCAACCTCGGCGTCACCGACATAGGTGAGGTGGCTCGCCTGCGCATTGGCGCCGAAAGTTGCGTTCTTCACCTCAACGAAATTGCCGATCTTCACGCCCGCGCCCAAACGCGCGCCCGGCCGAAGCCGCGCTGACGGCCCCACTTGCGCGCTTTCGCCAACGCTCGCGCCTTCCAGATGGCTGAACGCCTTGATCCGCGCGCCGCGTGCGATCTTCACTCCAGGGCCAAAGAACACATTCGGCTCGATGATCACATCCGGCGCGATCTCGGTATCGTAAGAAAAATACACGGTCGCCGGATCGATCATCGTCACGCCGGCGTCCAAAGTCGCCGCACGCGCCCGCGCCTGAAACGCCGCCTCCGCGTCGGCCAGCTGCGCGCGTGAATTCACGCCCATCACTTCAGCCTCCGTCGCCTCAACGACGGCCACCTGCATCCCCGCCGCACGCGCCAAGCCCGGAACGTCGGTGAGGTAAAATTCCTTCTGAGCGTTGTCGTCCTTCAGCTGCGCAATCAGCTCGAACAGCACCTTCTTGTCACCGACAAGCGCACCCGCATTGCACAACGTCACGCGGCGTTCTTCGTCGCTCGCGTCCTTGTGCTCGACGTTACGCACGAACGCGCCGGCGCCATCGAGCACGATGCGCCCATACCCCGTCGGGTCCTTCGCCTGGAAGCCCAGCATCACCATCGCCGCGCCCGCGTCGCGCGCAGCAAACATCTTCTCCAACGTCTCGACGCGGATCAGCGGCGTATCGCCAAAATAGACGGCCACGTCGCCTTCAAAGCCCGTCAGCGCCGCCTCCGCCGATCGCGCCGCATCGCCCGTGCCGCGCGGCGGGTCCTGCACCGCCACGCCGCCGTCGCCCAGCGCGCCGCGCACCCGCGCCTGCACCGCGTCCGCCCGCGCCGCTGTCACAACCACCGTGCGCGCGCAGCCGAGGCCCGCCGCCAGCGCCATACCCCAATCCACGAGCGGCCGTCCGCCCATGGCGTGCAGCACCTTCGGCAGGTCGGACTTCATCCGCGTGCCTTGACCCGCTGCCAGAATGATCGCCGCGCGCGCTCGGCCCATTTGCCTATCCTGCTCGTCGTGCTTGTCCGAATCCGAGCTTGGTCTTAGCCCAAAGCCCAAGGCCGCGCGATGCGCGGGCCGCCAACTTTCCTTTGGGGCAGCTCATGACCAGCGGCGAATTCGCCGACGCGACCATCGTTTTCGACCTCGACGGGACTTTGGTCGACACAGCGCCAGATCTGGTCCGCGCATTGAACGAAACCATGGACCTCGAAGGCCTGCCGCGCGTGCCCCAAACAATGGTGCGGCGAATGGTGGGCCAGGGCGCCCGCGTGCTGATCGAGCGGGCTGCGGGCCTGGCCAATGTGCAGTTCGCGTCAGAGCGGCTCGACCAACTCACCAAGGCCTTCGTCGATTTCTACCGCGCCGACATCGCCCGCGAGTCCAAACCGTTTCCCGGCGTCGAGGCCGCGCTCGACACCTTGGCCGCCGCCGGCGCCAAACTCGCCGTCTGCACCAACAAGCGCACCGACCTGTCGCAGCAATTGCTGGATGAACTTAAACTATCGGAGCGCTTCTCGATCATCGTCGGCGCCGACGCGGTCGAGCACCGCAAACCACACCCAGACCATTACCGCGCCGCGGTCACGCGAGCAGGCGGCATCGTCCGCCGCTCATTGATGGTCGGCGATACCGCAGCCGATGTCGGCGCCGCGCGCGCCGCTGGCGCGCCGGTCGCGGTGGTGCGATTTGGCTATTGCGAAGAGGAAAACTGCGAGCGGCTCGGCGCGGACGCCATCATCGATCGCTATTCCGAGCTACCGCCAACGTGCCGCCGCCTTCTGGCGGCGACACGTTAGGTAGTTCGTTTACGCGACCCCGATCAGGCCGCGTGTTCTAGGGCGCGTGCGGCCCTCCGGCTCATCGCCACGGCGCGACGGAAATCCATTGACCATGTCGCTACGCACGTCCGTGCGCGCCGAGCGCATTGCGGCGACAAAGCCTGCTTCCACAAGCTTCACTTCGACGTCGAACCCGCGCTCACGCCAATATTCCTCGATCCGCTGCTTGATCCGGCGTGCGCCGTCGGCATTGCAGAAATCGTGATCCATCCAGGTCACCTCAGTTGCGATCACGGGCCGCTCAACTCCCGCAATCATGTGCGCGCGGACTTTCGCCCCGCGCCTCGCGTCAGCCCCATGACGTCTCTCGCAGAAACCATCTTCCACTCGAGCGAGGCGGCGATATGGCGAGCGCGCGACTTCACATCAACAATTCGTTTTCGCCGCCGCAATTTCGCCACGTCGCGGTAAGGTTCCCGACCGAGCGCAGTGTACGCCCGCGAGCGCGCAAGTGTGTGAAAGGTTGGAGATGTTTGTCCGCGAGATGCGCCCTAAGCCGTAGGGGCACGGGAAAGCTATCCGCCACAGCAATCCATCCCGGCAGAATTGCGAAGTTCTCACTCGTGGAGATTCATCGGCGCGGCCTCAGGCCAAGCTCCGATGCCCGCGACGGCCTATTGGGAAACGTTGAGCGCCACGGCCGCACGCACCAAAGCCTTCAGCGCCTTGTCGTTGATCTTTTCGCCCTCGCGAATGTCGATCGCGCGGCGCGTATTGCCGTCAAGACTTGAATTGAACAGGCGCGCTGGATCGTCCAACGCGGCGCCCTTGGCGAAGGTCAGCTTCACCACGGCCTTGTAGGTCTCGCCCGTGCAGATGATGCCGGCGTGCTCCCACACCGGCACCCCGCGCCACTTCCACGTTTCCGCGACATCCGGATCGGCTTGCTTGATGATCGCCCGCACCCGCGCCAGCGTCTCGCCGCGCCAATCGCCCAATTCCTTGATGCGCGCATCGATCAGCTTGGCGGGCGAGGGCGCGCCCTTCGCTTGCTTGGGCGCACTCTTGCTCTTCTTTGCGGCTTTGATCGTCTTCTTCATCGCGCCCTCACATCTTCTCGCCTGGACGTTTGCTCGCTTGCTTCACCCACGCGACGAATTGCTGTTCGTCGAGTTCGCCCTCGTGGATGTCGAGATATCGAACGGCCTTCTGCTTGGAGGGGCCCGGCGGCGGCGGTCTCAATGATGCGCCTTGGAAGAACGCAACCTTCACGTACTTCGCAAACACGTGAAAACTCAAAAACCAAACGCCATCTGAAACGCCATAAAATGGCGAATTCCATTTCACAGCCTTGCGCACGCGCGGCAGCGCGCCCGTGATCAATGCGTCCAAGCGCTCGCCAACATCGCGCTTCCACCCTGGCATCGTCGTAATGTAGGCCTGCACCGGGGCATCGCCATAACCCTTGGCGATCTGCGGATTGCCGCCGGAAAGCAATCTAGGCTTCGCTCCCGTCTTCTTCGCTGGCGCCTTCTTTGGCGGGCTCTTGGTGGCCTTTTTCACCATCCGCTTAGCCTGCGCCACGCCCGCGCTTGGCGCGGTACGGCAGAACGAACAGATAAACGCCGGTCAGCGCCAACAGCGCCAGCGGCAGCAACGGCACGTAGGACACCCAAATCATCGGCTCCCTCTGCGACATCGCAATTGTCGTGGCGATCACCGACAAAACGAACGCGACCGACACCCAGCGATGAAACTGGCGAACCCACTTGCTCATGCCTTACCCTCCGAAAAACGCGCCAGCACTCACGCCATACGCGCCAGCACCTCTTCCAACTTGCCAAAGAATTGATGCCAGCCCGCCAGCGCGCCGCCGGTCGCCTGCTTCTGCTCGGGCCGGAACCCTGATTGCTCCATGCGCAAATGCGTGCCGCCGGCAGTAGGCGTGAGCGTAAAGGTCACCACGCTCCGCAAATTGTAGGCGGGATCGTCGTGCTCGAAATCCCACGTGTACGAGAGCTTTTCGTTCGGCTCGATGGCGAGCACTTCGCAATCGAGCACGCCGCCCCAATCACCACGCAGATTGAAACGATGACCAACCACCGCCGCAAAATCATTCTTCATCAGCCATTCCTCGATCAGGTGCGGCTGGGTGAGTGCGCGCCAGAGCTTCTCCGGCGGGTGCGCAATGTCGCGCTCAACGACGACCGAGCGTGTTTCTGTTGCGGCGTTCATTGATCCATCCTCTTCAGCAAGTCTTCGAGGTCGTCGAACCGACTCTCCCAGAACCCGGCCAACTCCTTCGTCCAATCGATCAGCGGGGTCAGCGCCGCGATCTGGGCGCTGTAATGCGTCTCCCGGCCCTCATGCCTGCCGCGCACCAGACCTGCTTGCTTGAGCACGCCAATATGCTTGGACACCACCGGCTGAGAGACACCCGCCCGCGCCGTGAGCGCGCCCACGGTTTTTTCGCCCTCTCGGCATAGGCGCTCGAAAATCGCCCGTCGCGTGGGGTCCGCGAGAGTTTTGAAAAGCAGATCGTGAGCTTCCGGCATCGGCAACCCATACCTCTCTGGCTATGGGTTATCGTATAGCTACGGAGGTATGGGTCCGTCAAGCGCCATTTGAGACGGCTCAGGCCTGAGGCGCGTCGCCCCGGCTGTGCAGGAATAAATGGTAAGCGATGTTCTCGGTCTCCAACTCATAGGGATAACCGAGTTCCTCCATCCGCTGGGCGAAACGTTCGCGGTCACGCACCGGCACTTGCAGTCCGGCGAGCACCCGCCCGAATTCCGCGCCGTCACTGCGATAATGAAACAAGGTGACGTTCCAGTCCGCGCCAAGGCGTTCCAGGAAGCGACGAAGCGCGCCTGGCCGCTCCGGAAAATCGCAGCGCATGATGATCTCGTCGGCCAATTCTTTTGACCGCCCACCGACCATGTAGCGGATGTGCGTCTTCGCCAATTCGTTGGCGCTGAGATCCACCACCTCATACTGCGCCGCCCGGATCAGCGACAGCACTTGCTCCCGCTCGCTGTCGGACGAAATCCGCAAGCCGATAAACACCCAGGCCACGCGATCATCGCCGTAGCGATAATTGACTTCGGTGACGGCGCGCTCGCCCAACAATTCCACAAACCGGCGATAGGAGCCGATCTCCTCCGGCACGCGCACGCCAATCAGCATCTCCCGCGCCTCGCCGACTTCGGCGCGCTCGGCGACATACCGCAAGCGATCGAAGTTCATGTTGGCGCCACTGAGGATCGACATCAGCGCACCATGCCCCCCGTGCCCAACCGCGTACTTCTTGAGGCCCGCGAGCGCCAACGCGCCAGCGGGCTCGGCGATCACGCGCGTATCCTCGAAAATGTCCTTGATTGCCGCGCAGATTTCATCGGAATCGACGGTGATCACGCCGTCGAGCAACGCGTTGCAATATTTGAACGTCTCTTCGCCCGGTCGCTTCACCGCCACACCGTCGGCGAACTGCCCAACCCGATCGAGCGTCACAGGCGCGCCGGCCTTCATCGACGCTTGCATTGAGGCAGCGTCCACCGGCTCCACCCCAAACACTTTCACATCCGGGCGCAGAAATTTCGCATACGCCGCGACGCCCGCCGCCAGACCGCCCCCGCCCACCGGAACGAAGATCGCGCGCACAGCGCCCGTATATTGCTGGAACAGCTCAACCCCGACCGTGCCCTGACCGGCGATCACATCGAGATCGTCGAACGGATGCACGAATGTCAGTCCGCGTTGGGCGGCGAGCTCGCGCGCATGCGCGTTAGCGTCGTCGAAGGACTCGCCCGACAGCACGACCTCCGCGCCCAGATGCCGGACCGCCTCTACCTTGATGCTGGGCGTGGTCACCGGCATCACGATGACAGCGCGCGCGTTCAGAATGCGCGCCGACATCGCCACGCCCTGCGCATGATTGCCCGCCGACGCGCATATAACGCCCGCCTGCAACGCCTCCTTTGGCAGGTTCCGCAATTTGTTGTTGGCGCCGCGCAGCTTGAAGGAAAAAACTGGCTGCAAATCTTCGCGCTTCAGCAGCACCTCGCGGCCAAGCCGGCGCGACAGCCGATCCATATGGTCGAGCGGCGTGCGCACCACGGTGTCGTAGATTTGCGCCGACAGAATCCGACGCACCATCTCCGCGCTGAATGCTGCTGCCGCCACGTGGTTCACCGTTGAAGTTGGTCGCTTGCGGCCAACCTAAACCACCGCCACGTCCCGGCGCCTAGCCGGCGCCCCTTAACCGTCAGGCCACCGCGCTCCGGCGCGGCAACTTCCAGTTCGGGCGTACGAAGTGACAGGTGTAGCCGTTCGGGATGCGCTCAAGGTAGTCTTGATGCTCGGGCTCGGCCTCCCAAAATGGACCGACCGGTTCGACGGTCGTGACCACCTTGCCCGGCCAAAGACCCGACGCATCGACATCCGCGATGGTGTCTTCGGCGATGCGCTTCTGCTCTTCGCTCGCATAGAAGATCGCCGAGCGGTAGCTCGCGCCAAGATCATTGCCCTGCCGATTGAGCGTGCTCGGGTCGTGAATCTGGAAGAAGAACTCAAGCAGGTCGCGAAACGAGATGGTCGAGGGATCGAACACGATCTCGATCGCTTCAGCGTGCGTGCCGTGATTGCGATAGGTTGCGTTGGGCACGTCGCCGCCCGAGTATCCAACCCGCGTGCTGATCACGCCCGGGCGTTTCCGGATCAGGTCCTGAACGCCCCAAAAGCAACCACCCGCCAAAACCGCGCGCTCGGTCGTCATCGTGCTCACTCCGTATCTTCGAGCCCGCAATATGGGGATTTTGTTCGAAATCGCCAGGACCGCTAATCGAGGTCAAATTTGACGCCCTGCGCCAACGGCAATGTACGCCCATAATTGATCGCGTTGGTCTGGCGGCGCATGTAGGCCTTCCAGGAATCCGAGCCGCTTTCGCGGCCGCCGCCGGTTTCCTTTTCACCGCCGAACGCGCCGCCGATCTCGGCGCCCGACGTACCCATGTTCACATTGGCGATTCCGCAATCGGAACCGGCCGCCGATAAGAATTGCTCCACCTCACGCATGTCGGTGGCGAAGATCGATGACGATAGCCCCTGCGGCACGGCGTTCTGCAACGCGAGCGCTTCGTCAATGTGCGTGTACTTCAGCACATAAAGGATCGGCGCGAACGTTTCTTCCCGCACGCATGCCGCTTGCTCGGCCATCTCAACCAAAGCCGGGCGCACGTAAAACGAATCCGCACCGTTGACGTCCACGCGCGCGCCGCCGTGAACACGTCCGCCAGCGGCTCGAGCGTTCTCCAACGCCCGCTGCATCGCTTCAAACGCTGCGCGATCGATCAGCGGCCCCACCAACGCATCCGTCCGCAACGGATCACCAACGCTGACAGCTTCGTAAACCCCGATCAGCCGCGGCACGATGCGATCATACACGTCCGTATGGACGATCAGCCGCCGCAACGTCGTGCAACGCTGCCCGGCCGTTCCCATTGCGCCGAACGCCACAGCGCGCAGCGTCAAGTCTAGATCCGCCGAGGGCGTCACGATCGACGCATTGTTGCCCCCGAGTTCGAGGATCGCGCGGCCAAAGCGCGACGCGACACGCGCGCCGACGTCGCGCCCCATGCGTGTCGATCCCGTCGCCGAGACAACCGGCACGCGCGCATCGTCGACCAGCAATTCCCCAAGCGCCCGCCCGCCGATCAGCACGCTTGCAAGCCCAACAGGCGCGTCGTCGCCAAAGCGCGCACTCACACGATCAACCAGCGCGCTCACCGCCAACGCGGCCAGCGGGCTCTTCTCCGAAGGCTTCCACACGACGCTGTCGCCGCAGACGAACGCCAATGCCGCGTTCCAACACCACACAGCGACCGGAAAATTGAACGCCGAGACAACCCCCACAGGCCCAATCGGATGCCATTGTTCTGTGATGCGGTGATCGCGCCGCTCCGACGGTATGCACAATCCATAAAGCTGACGCGAAAGGCCCACTGCGAAATCGCAGATGTCGATCATCTCTTGGACTTCGCCGAGCCCCTCGGATGGCGCCTTGCCGACTTCGATCGACACCAATCGCCCGAGGGCCGCTTTGTGGACACGCAATTCCTCGCCCAACTGACGCACAAACTCACCGCGCCGGGGCGCAGGCACGAGACGCCACTGAAGAAACGCCTCATGCGCCCGCGCGATCCGCCTCTCGGCCTCGCCGCCATCCACTTCGCGCACATCGGCGATCGCCTCACCGGAGATGGGCGAACGAACCAAAAGAGACCCGCCCTCAAGCAGATCGGGTGCAACACCCAACTGGCCGAGGATGGCGCGTGTTTCGGTGCGGAGTGAGGTGGTCATGGATATCCTTCGATGCTGATGCGTCTTGCCATCATCCGCGCCGCGCGCAAGGCGCACCTCGTGGCGTCGGCATTCGTCAGTCCTCTTTTGGCTTCCGCGCACCGCCCTCAAGCGAGTCGAACACTGATTTCACAGTCTGAGAGACCGACATCTTTGGCGAGGCAAGGCCTTGGATCACCGCGCCGGATCCAATGGCGCCGACAAGGTCAAGTTCAGCGAACATTCGTTTCGCCGTTTTCGGGTCCATCCCATTCTCCACCAGGCGGGTCATGAGCTTCGCGTGGAGTTCGGCGCGCCGGCTCTGCATGAACGCACGCAGCGACGGGTTGCGGCACGCTTCGGCCGCCATCTCGAACGTAAGCGCAAGCTGCGACAGATCGAGCGATGCATCTTCGAAGCTCTTCAGGATTCTCGCACGATCGATGCCGGACTTCGGGCTCTTCGAAATGATTTCGAACGCGTGCTCGATCTGTGTTTCGACCTGCTCCAGAATGATCGCCTCAACGATCGCCGTCTTCGAGCCAAATATACGATAGAGAAGGCCCACGCTGACGCCGGCTTGGCTGGCGATGTCGTCCACTGTCGTCGCCTTGAACCCAGAGCTCGCGAAACAGCCCCGCGCCGCGTTCAAGATTTGCGCCCTTCTCACCGAAGGGTTCTCGCGTCGGCGCGGCGCGGCTTGAGCGATCGGTCGTCGTGGGGTTGCCATGACCTGAACCTACGCCATCAGCGCCCGAAATGCACTGAACGCCCGCTCATTAGGCTTGCATTCGCCGCTCATGTCGCTATTGAGGGAGCGCTCACTCATTTTAGGAGGCAGCCGGTGAAAGCGATCCTTTGGTTCTTGGCCATCAGTTTTCTTCCCGCCTGGATAACTTGGGAGATCGCAATCGCATCGGGGCTCGATGTTCTGAGTTGGCAGATGCAGCTCTGTCTTGTGCCCGGCGCGTGCTGCCCGGCGGTCGCGACCTTCGTGGTGCGAAAATGGATTACGCATGAAGGCTTCGACGACGTGAAGCTGAGATTCAGTTCGGGCCGCTGGCTGCTCTACATCTTCGCTTGGTTGTTGCCGCTGCTCGTCGTCGCCGGCATGGCGGCGTTTGGTGTGGCTTTGGGACTTGGCACGCCGGACTTTTCACTCTCCCAAGCCATCGCCGCCCAATCCGTCGGACGGGACCTGAGCATGATGGAAGGCGTTGGGCTCTTGATTGTACCGCAAGTGCTCCTGGTGGCGCTTGTCACCACGCCTATTCTGTTCGGCGAAGAGTTTGGCTGGCGCGGCTTCTTACAACGGCGGCTCTTTCCCAACGCACCGGCCGTTTCCGCGCTTGTCACCGGGCTTATCTGGGGCGTGTGGCACTACCCGCTTATTTTGCGGGGTTACAATTATCCCGATCAACCACTCTTGGGCGCCGCACTGTTCACGGTGTTCACGATTCTCATCTCGTACGTGTTCGGGTGGTTCTACCGCAGAAGCGGCAGCATCTGGTGCAATAGCCTCGCGCACGCAGCGACAAACACCGTCGGCTCGCTGTCGCTGTTGTGGCTCGCCGGCATGGGTGGGCCGATCATCATCAGCTATGGCGGTGCACTGGCGCTACTCCCGCTCGCCGCTCTGACGATCGTCCTCGCTTTGATCGATCGCTTTCAGCCGGCGACGGCGCCGCCCCTGCCAATCCGCACCTAATTCGCGCGAGCCGGCGCGGCAACACCCAAAAACGCCGCTAAGCGGGCGTGAACCTCCGGGTTGGGCACACCCGCTCGTCGACGATTTTCGTGCGTAGGTACGCCTGCAGTGCAACGCGACGAACCGCAGCTCCGACGCGACGAAAAGCGCATCCGACTCGTCGTGTCTGCGCATCGCTCGAATGAGGCTACGGGAGCCTCTGATGGGGCACACGATGGTCATGACCGCTCTGCGGACGATCGCCGCCGCCTTCACGTTCATCCTTGCCCTGAATACCGCCGCGTTCGCCCAGGATCAGGGCAGCACGCGCGCACGGGCGGACACGGTTCTACAGGCGTGGGCGTCAGGTTCAGCGGAAGCTTACGAGGCCGCCGCGCGAGCGAACTTCACCGACGAGGCCTTCGCCCAGCGTACGCCCGAACAGCGCGCAAGCTTGGCTGCCCGCGTGGCGAGTGCGTTTGGCCGGTTCCAAGTGACGGACGTGGCCGAGACGACGGAAGGCGTGCGCGCCAGCATTCGCGGCGAGAACGGCACTCCAGCTGTCGTCACTTTTACCTTCGACGCCGCGCACCGCATCGCCTCGTTCACATTTGACCTGTCGCCCACCGGTGGGATGCCGCCGCCGCGAGAAGTCGCGCCGTCGGAACGCGCCTACGAGACGTCCGACGCGCTAGTGACTGTGGGTGATCACGTAATTTCGACGCGCCTCTATGCGCCGCGCGGGCGCACGACGTTTCCAGTGGTCGTGCTGATCCACGGCTCCGGGTCCAGCAGCAGGATCGACGCGCCCCTCACGCGGGTGCTCGCGCAAGCGTTTGCAGCGCGCGGCATCGGCAGCCTGTCGTACGACAAGAGAGGGACAGGAAACTCTACCGGCACATTCACCGGCGTCGATTTCGAAGCGCTCGGGGCCGATGCAGCGGCGATAGCCCGCTACGCGCGCCGCTTACCCCAAGCGGAGGCGGTTGGCTTTTGGGGCGAGAGCCAAGCCGGCTGGATCATGCCGTACGCGCTGAGGCGTGCACGATTTGCGCGCTTCGCCATCTTGGTGAGCGCGACCACCATCAGTCCCTTCGAGCAAGTGGCGTGGTGGCTCCGTCATCAGACGCTGAGCTGGGGTCTGACACCGGATGAGGCGGACGCGGCCGATCGCATGCATCGGGCGGTCACACTCTACTACGCTGGACGCGGAACTTACGCCTCAGCGCAGGCGGAAGTGGATGCGAACCGCGGCGCGCCATGGTTCGATCGGGTCGTCAATCATCCTTACTGGGACACAATGCCAAACGGGCGCCCCCTCGCCCCTGCTGAGTTGGCAGAAGCGCTGCGCGAACGTCCAGGCGACTTCGAGCTCACGAGCGCGGCGTCCTCATACATGGACTATCGCCCACACTATCGAAGGGTGACGCTGCCGACGTTGGCGATTTACGGCACTGCCGACGATCTTCAGCCGATCGATCGATCGCGCGCGTTGCTGGAGGAGGTCCTCCGGCGCGATCGCCGCCACGTGCACGAGTTTATCACTTACGAAGGCGCTAGCCACGATATGCAATCACCAGATGGCCGGGTGCGCAGCGACTATCTCGATGCCGTAACTCAATGGGCCGAGCGCCAATTTGCCGCTGCGCGCTGAGCGTTCTACGCGTCACTCAAATAAAGAAGACGGGCGCGAAGCCGCCGCCAGGCGTCCTGAAGTTTGTGGTCTGACCCTGATAGAGTCGCGCGGCCGCGAGGATCAGAACGCCGTCATAAGTGTAGAGGCGGACATCGCTTTTTCGCGCAACGCGAGCGCCGTCAACTTCGATCATACGCTCGCTCGGGACCGCGACTTCCTGAGCGATGTACTTGCGCTTGAGGATCTCTCCCCAGGCGCCCCGCGTGAGTTTCTCGCCGCGATAGACAGCCTTTCCTGCGTGTCCGTCTGCCGGCTTGAAGTAGTAACGCTTACGCTCAGCCCACAGCGCGTCTGCATTGGCCGCCGTCACCACAACACAAGGCGGGACGCCTCGCAGAGCCTCGACCTGCTCGGGCGGCAAGCCCCATGACGTCAGCAATGTCTGATCCGAAAGGTTGATCAGATTCCGCTTGTCGGCAAGGAGGGCGTGATTGTGCGGGTTGGGCGTTACCACTGCCGCGCCATCGATATACGCCTCCCGCAACGCCCCATGCTCCGGCGCCTCGAAGGCAAAATCAGTGAGGCGATTGTAGACGAGGTCGATCGCGCGACCGTCGTGGTCCAGTAGCGCCCCATCCCTGTATTGCAGGGCGCTGGCGCTGACAATGACCACGTCGTAACCGGCGGCTTGCAAAAGGCGCTGCGCCAGTACGAACTCCGGATGGAGGTATTGCCCCTCTGGCTCGTCATCGACGATTGCGATCGAACGAAGAGGTGCATCGCCGCGCTGGCGGCGCCACTCACTCTCAAACATCGAGCGTACGACGTCTTCGAATGCGCCACTCCCATCCTCGCGCAGCGCCGCGTGCACCGGCTCGCAGCAAGCGAGCTGAGCGCGCGCAAGGAACGCGTTCAAGAACGCGCCGCCCGCGTTTGTGTTGACCTCGATGAGCTTGGGGCCGGCTTCCGTAATGTGGAAGTCGTACCCCATGAAGGCGCCTAGAGGCCCAAGATCGCGCTCCGCAATGACGCTGCGCTCCAGCGCTTGCGCTCGGTACTGTGGCAATCGCGTCGCCGCCTCGATCGCTTTCACCATGGAAAGCATGGCGGTGCGATCGGCCTTGGCGAGGAAGACCGGAGTCGTCGACACCAAGTGCGGGCGCTCCTTGAGGAGCGACGCGGCGAAATCCGCGCCCGCTTCCAAAGTCAGCGCGGCGTCGAACGCCGGGCGATCGAGCGTGACGCAAAAGCACTCTCTGTTGAGTACATCTGGCAAGGCACGATCGTGCCGCGCGATGGTGATCGCCGCCTCGCTCATAGGCACGGACACTTGGGCGTCAGGCAGAACCACCCCGCCAGAATAGCCCAGAGCCCACGCAGCGATTGTTCGTGGTCCTTGCCCCCGACATGCACGGCGAGGAGCTTCATGACGCTTTCCTTCTGGTCGACGCCGCGGGCGCACAGCTTGCACCGCAGCAATTCTCGGTGAGAAAGCCAACAAGACCGTTCATCGAGTCGAAGTCGGCGGAATAAACGAGCGAACGGCTCTCACGGCGCTGTTCGATGAGGCCCGCGCGCGTCAGGTGCGCGAGATGAAACGAGAGCGAGGACGCCGGCATGTCGAGCTTCTCGGCAATCGCGCCGGCTGGCCGCCCTGCGGGGCCCGCCTGCACCAACAACCGATAAATGGCCAGGCGATGCGCGTTGGCGAGAGCGCCCAACGCTTCAACCGCTTCCACATTCTTCATTCGATATTTCCAGTATCCTCGAATTGTTGAACCGTCAAGCCAACACGCGGTCTTTTCGCAGCGGCCCTCTTTGCTTTCTTCGCCATGAGTTTCTCGTGCGCATTCTCGCGCGGCTCGGGCGATGACAGAAATTTCCTTCATTTATTTTAACGCGACTTAACCCGCGTTCGAGCCAGCGCACAGCGCGAAGAGTTCAATCCCGCTTCTGTAGACGATACCCAAAACCCGCGTCGGCGAGCAGCAGCTTGGGATGCTGTGGGTCATCCTCGATCTTCTCGCGCACCTGTCCGACATAGACACGCAGATACCGGATGTCCGCGTCCGCCGATCCCCACACCGCGCGCAGCAGGTCTTCGTGGGTGACGGGTGCGCCGACCCTCAATGCGAGCTCGGCGAGGAGATCGAACTCCTTGCGCGAGAGCTTCACTTCATGCCCCGCTTTCCGCACCCTGCGGCCGGGCAGATCAATCTCGAGATCACCGGCGGTTACGATCGGTGGCGCCCCGCGCATCTGAATGCCGTGCCGGAGCGCCGATCGGACGCGCGCCACCAACTCAGCGACACCAAACGGCTTCGTCACGTAGTCATCGGCGCCAAGATCAAGCGCCCTCACCTTCGAGTCTTCGTCACTGCGTGCCGTCAGCACGATGATCGGTGTGTGGTCCCCAGCTCGTCTCAGCCCCGCCAGGAATTCCATCCCGTCTCCATCGGGAAGGCCAAGATCCAAGATCACAAGGTCTTTGGCGCGCGCCACCGCCGAACGCGCTGACGCGACAGTGCCGGCCTCGTCGGTTTGATACCCTTCTGCCTTCAGCGTGGCGATCAGCGTCGATCGCAATGAGCGGTCGTCCTCAACCACCAAGATACGCTGGAGATCACTCGGCATGAAGTCAGGCGTCCAAGACAGGCAGTACGATGCGCACGCAGGCGCCGGTGCGGTCCGACCGGTTGCTCGCGCTAATCGTCCCACCTTGCGCCGTCAGAAAGCCCCTCGCAATCGCGAGACCCAGGCCAGTCCCCGGCGGGCGCCCATCTCCCTCAACGCCGCGCACGAATTTCTCAAACAGATGAGGTAACGCACCTTCTGGAAAGCCCGCTCCTTCATCGAGAACCTCGATGGCGACTTGATTGTCCTGCCTGAATGCGCGCACCAGAATTGTGCTCTCGGGGGGCGCGTACTTGCCGGCATTCTCCAGCACATTGGCGAGAGCTGACTCCGCCAACGCGCGATCAACAAGGACCTGCGGCAAGCCGGTCGACACGTCGTGGGACACAAACTTCCCGCCGATGGCCCCGCGAGCGCGATCCTGTGCAGCCTCGACGATGTCGGCGACTTCAGCGGGCTCGCGCTTCACGCGCACAACGCCCGCGTCGATGCGCGTCATGTCCAGCAGGTTTTGCAACAACTGCGATAGCTTCTCAGCTTCGCTCGCCGCCGTTTCCAACAAGGTTCGCCGCGTCGCTGCGTCGTGCTTTTCTTCATACTTGAGGACGCTCTCGACGGCGTTGCGGATTGTCGACAACGGGGTTCGCAAGTCATGTGAGACCGATGAGAGCAAGGTCCCCTTCAGCCTCTCGCTCTCCGCCTCAACGCGCGCATCCGCTGCTTCATGCGCGAACCGGGCGCGATCCAGCGCAACACCGGCTTGGGCGCTGATTAGGTCGAGAATGCGCCGCTGGTCTGGATCGAGCCGCGTTGCATCGTCATGCGGCCGCACGCCAACGACGCCAACCGAACCCCGTTCGCCCGGAATTGGCAGAAACAACCAACGAGCGCCAGCCAGTGTGTCTGATCCCCATCCAGCCGCACGCCGCTGATTGAACGCCCATTTGGCGGCCGCCAAATCATCGGCGCCAAGCAATTCAGGTCCAGGAGCCTCGGCGATAAGTTCCAGATCGTTAGTTCGCGACGACAGCACCACCACGCGCGCCATCAAGAGGTTCGAAGCGGTCTCCGCGGTACTGCCGGCGATCTGGGACTCATCCTCCGCCCCGACGAGACTACGCGCGAATGTTTCGAGATCCGCCGCTCGCCGCGCCTGTCGGCGTGCAATCAAGGTCTGAGCGCGGGTCCTAGCGGCGACGCCGCTCACCAAGATCGCTACGCCCACGAAGAAGACGTTGGCGTAGATGTTGGACGGATCCGCGATCGTGAATGTGTAGAGCGGCGGGATAAGGAAGAAGTTGTAGGCGAGCGCAGAAATGAGCGCCGTGTAGATGGAGACCGCCATCCCATAGCGGATCGCAGTAGCGATGACTCCCAACACGAACACCAGTGAAATGTTTGGCAGGTCGGCGACCTGATCGAGAAGGATCGCAAATCCCGCCGCGATGGCGACGAAGACCGTTGCCATGACGTAAGCGCCTGGCTCTCCCAATGGCAGGCCGAGAGCGTCACCAAGGAGCGATCCCGTTTGACGGTCGTCTCTCGGGCAAATCTCTATGGCGATGTCGCCGACCTCGCGCACAAGCCGCCGGATGATCGAGCCGCGAAAGAGCTCGATCCAAAGCGGACGAGACGCGCCAGCGACAACGATGTGCGTGACGTTCTGCTCGCGCGCGTACGCCAGGATTTCAGCCGCGGGATCGTCACCATTCAGGGATCGCGTATCCGCGCCCAATTCCTCCGCCAGACGGAACGCATCAAGGAGGCCGTTGCGCGCGCTCCTCGCGCTGCGCTCTGATTCAGGCGTGGCGACGTGCACAGCTTCCCATGGCGCTCGCAGGCGATCGGCCAACCTTTTGGCGCGCCGGACGACGGTCAGCGACGCCGGCGTGCCATCAATGCACGCGAGCACACGCTCGCTCGCGGCCCAAGGGCCTTCAATGCCTTGCTGCGCCATGTGCGCGCGCATGGCGTCGTCCACACGCTCGGCAGCCCGCCGTAATGCAAGCTCACGCAAGGCGGTGATGTTTCCGGCCGTGAAGAAGTTCGCTAGAGCACGCTGGGCGACTTCGGCGGGGTAGACTTTCCCGTCACGCAGGCGTTGCTGCAGCTCCTCGGGCGTGATGTCGACGACCTCTATGTCGTCAGCGAGGGCCAGCACGCTGTCGGGCACGGTCTCGCGAACCTGTACGCTGGTGATCTTAGCGACAACGTCGTTTGCGCTTTCGAGATGCTGAACGTTCATGGTCGAGAAGACGTCGATCCCAGCCGCGAGCAACTCCTGCACATCCATCCAACGTTTGGGATGACGCGAACCATCGACATTGGTGTGCGCCAGCTCGTCGACGAGCACGACCTTGGGGCGCCGCTTCAGGATGGCGTCGATATCCATCTCCTTCAACGTCTGGCCCCGATAGGAGATCTGGCGCCTGGGAATGACCTCGAGCCCGGAGATCAGGTTTCTGGTCTCCTCACGGGCATGATGCTCGACAACGCCAATCACCACATCGACATGCTCGCGCTTCTTGTCGTGCGCTTCTAGCAGCATCTCGTAGGTCTTGCCGACGCCCGGCGCTGCGCCAAGGAAGAGCTTCAACCGGCCACGACCCTCCTTCGACACCAGCTTGAGCAAGGCGTCCGGTGAACGGCGGGATTGGTCGGCGTTCGGCATGACCTCAGTTCCGCATTGGCGCCGCGGCATCAAGGGCGAGGTTGAGCGTTAGCACGTTGACGGCAGGGTCGCCCAAAATGCCTAGGAACGGACGCTCGGTATTTTGCTCGATCAGCGCAGACACTTGAGCTTCGGTTAGTTGGCGCGCTCCGGCGACACGGGCAAGCTGGGCGTTGGCGGCTGCGGGCGAGATATGCGGGTCGAGACCCGATCCGGACGCCGTCGCGAGGTCGGCCGGAATGGCGCCCTCGACGCCGGCTTCACGCAAATGCGCAACATCGCCTTCCACGCGCTCGACCAGCGCGCTCGATGTTGGCCCATAGTTCGATCCGGAAGACGCACTTGCATTGTAGCCGTCGCCCGCCGCCGATGGGCGAGACCAGAAATACTCAGGGAGCGTGAAACCTTGCCCAATGAGGGTCGAGCCTACGACTTGGCCATCGCGTTCAATCAAACTTCCATTGGCTTGCTGTGGAAACGCCACCTGCGCGACCCCAGTGATCGCCGCGGGATAAGCCGCCCCCAGGAGAAGCGTGAAGAGGACCAGGAGAACGAGTGCGGGACGGATATGCGACATGTGTTCTCTCCTCACGCCAGGCCGATTGCTGACACGGCAAGGTCGATGAGCCTGATGCCGACGAAAGGCGCGATGATGCCGCCAAGGCCATAGATGGCGAGGTTGCGCGACAACAGCTGGCCCGCCGGCGCTGGACGATAAGGCACACCACGCAACGCCAGCGGGATGAGCGCGACGATGATGAGCGCGTTGAAGATAATGGCCGAGAGGATGGCGCTGTTGTCCCCCGGACCGCTCGACAGCCCCATGACGTCCAGCCACTCAAGCTGCGGATAGAGGGCCACGAACATCGCAGGGATAATCGCGAAGTACTTGGCGACATCGTTCGATATCGAAAACGTCGTCAGCGCGCCGCGCGTCATCAACAATTGCTTACCGATGCCGACGATCTCGATGAGCTTGGTGGGATCGCTGTCGAGGTCGACCATGTTACCAGCTTCGCGCGCGGCGACCGTACCGGTCTGCATCGCAACGCCGACATCTGCCTGAGCCAGCGCGGGCGCATCGTTGGTCCCGTCACCGCACATGGCGATCAAACGGCCTTTTGCCTGCTCGGCACGGATGAGTTCGAGCTTCTTCTCCGGCGTCGCTTGAGCCAGAAAATCATCGACGCCTGCCTCCGCCGCGATTGCCGCTGCCGTCAAAGGGTTGTCGCCCGTGATCATCACGGTGCGAATGCCCATGGACCGCAATTCTGCGAAGCGCTCTTTCACGCCACCTTTGACGATGTCCTTGAGGTAGACAACGCCAAGCGGACGGCCATCTTGCGCCACCGCGATCGGCGTGCCGCCGGCCTTCGCAATTCGCTCGGCGATTTGCTGCAGCGTCGGCGGAGGCGTCCAACTTGCGCCGTTGGTATCCTTCAGGTGATCAGCAATTGCGTCGACGGCGCCTTTGCGGATTTTCGACCCACCCCAATCTGCGCCCGACATGCGGGTCTGCGCGGTGAACGGAATAAAACGCGCTTGGTGCTCTTTCGGATCGCTTGGCCGAAGCCCATGACGCTCTTTCGCGAGAACTACGATGGACCTGCCCTCTGGCGTCTCGTCGGCGAGGCTCGCCAGTTGCGCCGCTTGCGCCAGCTCCTGCTCGGTCACGCCGGTCAGCGGATGAAACTCCGTCGCCTGACGGTTGCCGAGCGTGATGGTGCCGGTCTTGTCGAGCAGCAGCACGTCCACGTCGCCTGCGGCCTCCACCGCGCGGCCTGACATCGCCAGGACATTGAAGCGCACCAGCCGGTTCATGCCGGCGACACCAATGGCCGAGACCAGGCCAGCGATCGTTGTTGGAATGAGCGCAATCAACAGCGCCACAAGCGCGACGCCAGCAACATCGCCAGGAATGTAGGCCGCGAATGGCGGGATCGCCGCGACTGCGATCAGGAAGATGATGGACAGCGCCGCGAGCAGGATGGCCAACGCAATCTCGTTTGGCGTCTTGCGCCGGTCGGCGCCTTCAACCAATGCGATCATGCGATCGAGGAAGGATGAGCCGCGCTCCGCCGATATCCGAACGACGATGCGGTCGGACAGCACGCGCGTGCCGCCAGTGACGGCGGATCGGTCTCCGCCGGACTCGCGGATGACCGGCGCGCTCTCGCCGGTGATCGCACTCTCGTCGACGGTCGCGACACCCTCGATCACCTCGCCGTCGCCTGGAATAATGTCGCCAGGCTCGCAGACGACGAGGTCGCCGATCTTGAGCTCGGGCGCCGGCACCCGCTCGATCTTGGTCGCCGCAACGGTCGCCACCCGATTGGCGATAGTTTCGGTTTGCGTCTTACGCAGGCTCGCGGCCTGCGCTTTACCGCGCCCCTCCGCGACCGCTTCCGCAAAATTCGCGAAGAACACAGTCAGCCAGAGCCAAAGCGTGATCTGACCAGAGAAGAGCGCATCACCGCCTTGAGCAATGTCGCGCGCGAAGAACGCCGTCGCACAGAGCGACGCGACGGCTGTGGTGAAGATCACCGGGTTTCGAGCAAGCCAACGCGGATCAAGCTTCTTGAACGCGTCGCCAATGGCAGGCGCCAAGATCTCGGGCGTGAACACTGACGGGACAGGTTTGCGGGTCATAGGACTGAGACCTCAGTAGAGATCGCCGCGCAGCATCGCGAAATGCTCTGCCAGCGGACCGAGAACGAGTGATGGGAAGAAGGTGAGACCGCCCATGATGAGGATCACGCCCACGGCTAGGCCAACGAAAAGCGGGCCGTGCGTTGGGAACGTCCCGGAGGACGCGGCGATCTTTGGCTTGGCGGCGAGCGAACCAGCCACCGCGAGCATCGGGATGATCATGGCGAACCGGCCGATCAGCATCGCCAAGCCCAATGTGAGATTCCAGAATGGTGAGTTAGCGGTCAGACCTGCGAAAGCTGAACCGTTGTTCGCCGCTGCACTTGAATAGGCATAGAGGATTTCCGTGAAGCCGTGCGGACCCGCATCCTGAGTTCCCGCAGTCCCACCATCCATGGCCGTGCGCCACTCCGGCATCGCGCTCGCGAGCGCAGTGAACGCCAGGATCGCGAACGGCACACATAAGAGCCCAAGCATGGTGAGCTTCATGTCGCGGCCTTCGATTTTCTTGCCGAGATATTCGGGCGTACGGCCAACCATCAGGCCCGCAACGAAGACCGCGAGGATCGCATAGAGCAGGAAGCCATAGAGACCGGCGCCAACGCCACCGATGATGATCTCGCCCAATTGCATGTTGAAGAGCGGGACGAGACCACCGAGCGGCAGGAAGCTGTCGTGCATCGCGTTCACCGCGCCGCAGGATGCAGCAGTTGTGATGACAGCGAAGAGCGCCGAGTTGACGATGCCGAAACGAACCTCTTTGCCTTCCATGTTGCCGCCTGCGGGATCGAGGCCCGCTGCCACAAGCGCCGGATTACCTTGCGCCTCTACGCCATAGGTGATCGCGACGCCGGCAATGAATAGAACGCCCATGGTGGCGAAGATCGCCCACCCTTGCCGCTGATCGCCAACCATGCGGCCGAGCACGTTTGTCAGCGCGGCGCCGATTGCGAAGATCGAAACCATCTGCACGAAGTTGGAAAGCGCCGTGGGGTTCTCGAACGGATGCGCGGCGTTGGCGTTGAAGAAACCCCCGCCGTTAGTCCCGAGCATCTTGATGGCGATCTGGCTCGCAACCGGCCCAAGCGCCAACGTTTGCTCGCCGCCTTCCAAGGTGGTCGCTGCCGCGTTTGCCGCGAAGGTCTGCGGCATGCCCTGCCACACGAGGAAGAGCGCCAGCACGACTGAGATCGGCAGGAGCACGTAAAGATTGGCGCGCGTGAGATCGACCCAGAAATTGCCGATTCTGTCCGCACGCGATCGCGCAAAAGCGCGAATGAAGGCCACGGCCAGCGCAATACCGGTGGCCGCGGATAAGAAGTTCTGCACCGCGAGACCGGCCATTTGGCTCAAATAGCTAAGCGTGCTCTCGCCGCCATAGCTCTGCCAGTTCGTGTTGGTAATGAACGAGACGGCCGTATTGAAAGCGAGGTGATCGCTCATCGGGCCGAACCCTTGCGGGTTCAGCGGCAGAACGTTCTGAAGTCTTAAGATCGCGTAGAGCAGCAAGAACCCGAAGACATGGAAGGCGAGCATCGCGAGCGCGTAGCCCTTCCAACCCTGCTCTTCTTTCGCGTTGACGCCGGCGATTGCGTAGAACGCATTCTCCACGGGCCGCAGCACCGGTGAGAGAAATACGCCCTCTCCAGAAAACACGCGCGTCATGTAACCGCCGAGTGGACGCACAAGCGCCGTCACGACGACGATGAAGAGCGCGATCTGGAGCCATCCGATCAAAGTCATGGGCCTCGGCCTTTAGAATTTCTCAGGACGCAGCATCGCTGCGACGAGGTAGATAAGGACAATCACGCCAGCGACGGCGCAGACGAGGTAATCGAGCGACATCACGCTTTCCCGCATCCGAAGACGTAGAGAATGAGCGCCGCGAACGAGGCGATCCCAACGCCGATGAAAATCAAATCGCCCATGAGCGCCTCCGAATTATCCGCCGGGCGCCCAGCCCAGACGATCGAGCGACCAGCCGATGCACGCCGCCAAACCGATCAAGAGGGCGATGCCGAGGAAGCCCGCCAATGTCGACAGGACCGCGCGTCGAATGCGTCCCATGCTGGTTCACAGCGCACGCTTGATCGAAAACACGACGCGGTCATCGGCGCGCGCTTCGGTCGTGAAGGCTTGTGTGATCAGCGGATCGCTCGCTTCCACGTCGGCGCCGATGTAGCGAAGGTCGAGCGTAAAGCCGTGCACGGCGTAACTGACGCCGCCGTTCCAGGTCGCATATTCATCGCTAAACGAGCCCGGGAATACGCCCGAGACGTCATCAATAGTCTGATACCCCGCCGCGCCGGATACGCTGAGCCGATCGGAGAACGCGTAAGCCGCGTTGGCCTCGAGATAGTATGCCTCGCCGGTCTCGCCGGTGAACTCGGGCGAGTAGTACACCGCCGCGCCAAGCGTCAGGCCTTCAACAGGCGTGATTGAAGCCTTCGCGTAGCCCTCGACATAGTCGAGTTCGCCTTCTCCCGCTGCACCCGCCTGAATGTCGGTCACGCCGGGATAGAAGCAGCCGATCACACCGAAATCGAGCGCGACGGGACCTAGCTGCGGTCGCCAACCGCCATAGAGATCGAGCTCAATGCCTGAGCCCGCACCCAACTCTTCGAAGGCGACGTTTGACGCCCAAGCGCCGGCATAGAATTGACCGTGCGTCGCATCGAAGCCGCCTTGAACCGCAGGGTTCTCGCCTGTCTGAGAAAGGCCTCGGAAGACGTAGTCGCTCGTGAGCGCCACGTTTCCGCTGATGGATGTGTTTTCCTGCGCCCAGGCAGGCGCCGCCGCCAGCAATCCCGCGCCCAAGGCAAAAGTCCAAACCGCCCGCTTCCACATATGCGAACTCCCGAGTTCGCGCTGGAAGTGGGGCAGACCCGCATAGGAAATCGATACGACTAACGAAGAAAATTAGCGGAGCGCGTCGAGGTTCTGCGTCGGCGCGCTAGCTGCGCGAAAACGCCAGCAACGCAGTTAAGTCTCCGGCGTCTGCCTCTCTCAGCGCTTGCACGTAGACGCGGCGCGTTTCTGAGATTGAGAGTCTGCCGCGCAGGAGTTTGCCGACCTCTGTTATTTCCTTGATTCGTATGGCTAAAACACTGGAGGGGCGACAGACGAGTCTGCCTGTGGCGGTTAGCCGGTCATTACTAAGTGATTGATTTTATTAGATAAAATATGGTGGGCGCGACAGGGATTGAACCTGTGACCCCTCCCGTGTGAAGGGAGTGCTCTCCCGCTGAGCTACGCGCCCGAACCGGGCAAACCCGAGGTCCGAAGGGCGGCGAACATAGCTGCGACCCTTTGCACGTCAAGCGCGGGACCGCTTGACCTCACAGCCCGGGCAGGGCACATGCGAACGGTTCGCAATTGCGGGATTTTCTCCATGACGCTCAGCCGCCGCACCTTCGCCTTGGGGGCCTCCGCCGCCGCCATTGCCGCTTGCACGCCTGCGGAGCAGGCGTCGGCGGAGAACTTCGTCAACGTCTATTCGGCGCGGCACTACGATTCCGACCGCATGATGTATGAGGCCTTCACCGCCGCAACTGGCGTCGAAGTGCGCGTGCTGCCGGCGCCGGGCGAGCAATTGCTTGAGCGTCTGCGCGCTGAAGGCGACGCCACCGAAGCCGACCTCATCGTCGCCGCGGACGCCGGCAATCTTTGGCGCGTGCAGGATGCAGGCCTCCTGCAACCCGTCAACACCGAGGCGCTCTCGAACAACGTTCCCGCGCGCTTGCATGATACCGACGGCAATTGGTGGGGCTTCTCCAAGCGCGCGCGCGTGATCGTCTACCGCAAGGACGCCGTGCAGGCGGCTGAGGTCGCCTCACTCGACGATCTCGCCAGCGCCCGTTTCCGCGGCCAAGTCGTGTGTCGTTCGTCCACGGCGGTCTACAATCTCTCGCTGCTCTCCTCGCGCATCGAGCGCCTCGGCGCCGAGAACGCGCGTGCATGGGCTGCCGGCGTGCGCGCGAACTTCGCCCGCGATCCTCAAGGCAGTGACACCGATCAGCTGAAGGCCGTCGCCGCCGGTGAAGCGCAAGTCTGCATCTCCAACCACTATTACCTCGCACGACTGATGAAGTCCGAAGACCCCGCAGACCGCGCCGTGGCCGACAAACTCGCGATCTCCTTCCCAGACCAAGCCGGTTCGGGCACGCACGTGAACATTTCCGGCGGCGGCGTGTCGGCCTACGCCAAGCGCAAGGATCGCGCGATCCAATTGCTCGAATATCTCGTGAGCGACGCCGGCCAGAACATCCTCGCGCCGTCGAACGTCGAGTATCCGATCCGGCCGCAGATTGCTGCAGCGCCCGAACTGGTCGCGCTCGGCACGTTCAAGGAAGAGGACATTCCCCTCTCAGCGCTCGGCCGCCACCAAGCCGAAGCCGCTGCGATCTACGAAGGCGCCGGATGGCGCTAACAGCCGCGCGCGGCGTTGATGGCGTTGCGATCGCCGCCGCGGTCGCGACCCTCATCTGCGCCGCGCCGGCAATGGCGGTCATTGGCTTTGCGTTGGCGCCAAACGAAAGCGCAAACCTCGATGGCGCGCTCTTGCGCGACGGAATCATCGGCACGCTCGCGCTTATGCTGGTCGGCGGCGTCGGCGCGATTGCCGTCGGCGCGATCAGCGCCTGGCTCGTCTCGCTCTGTGACTTTCCCGGCCGCCGCTGGTTCGAATGGCTCTTGGTTTTGCCGCTCGCCGCGCCGTCCTATGTGCTCGCCTATTCCTATGCGAGCTTCACCTGGGCCGGCGGCGTCAGCCCAATCCCCGTGTCTGGTTTTTGGGGCGTCGCCTTTATCTACGCCGTTGGGCTTTACCCGTACGTCTATCTCGCCGGCCGCGCCGCCTTCGCCAGCCAATCGGCCTGCGCGCTCGAAGCCGCGCGCACGCTCGGCGCGAAACCCATGGCGTTGTTCACGCGGGTCGCGGCCCCGCTCGCGCGGCCGGCGATCGCCGCCGGCGGCGCGCTTGTGCTGATGGAGATCGCCGCCGATTACGGCGCCGCGCAGCATTTCGGCGTCACCACTTTGTCCACCGCGATCTTCCGCGCGTGGTACGCGCACGCCAACCCCCATGCGGCGCTTCAAATTTCCGCCGTGCTGCTGATCGCCGCTTTGGTGTTCCTGATCATTGAGCGCCGCGCGCGCGGCCGCGCCGCTTATGCCGGCGGCTCCACACGCTGGCGCACTCTCCCGCGCTACAAGCTCAACTCCGTCGCCGGTGTAGGCGCGGCCCTGTTCTGCGCCGCCTTGATCACCTTCGGCGCGGCTTTGCCGCTCGCATGGCTCGCACGCCTCGCGTTGCTGCACGCACGCCTCGGCGATATCGCCGGCCCGTTCGTGAACTCGCTCACCCTCTCCGCGATAGGCGCCGCCGTGACGCTGACGCTCGCGCTCGCCATCGCCTCGTTTGCACGGCGCGCCGGACGCCTCGGCAAAGGCGCGCTGTTCGCCGCCGGCATTGGCTATGCAGCGCCTGGCGCTGTGATCGCGCTCGGCGCGCTCACCTTGTTCGGCCTCGCGCGCGAAGCCGGTTGGGTCGGCGGCCTTGGCGCAGGCCTCGCGTTGACCGCGCTCATCTGGACCTACGCCGCGCGCTTCACGGCCGCCGGCGCGGGCCCAATCGACTCAGGCCTCGCGCGCCTTTCGAAAAACCTCGATTCCTCGGCCCGCACCCTCGGCGCCGGCCCCATCACGCGAACCTTGCGCATCGATTTGCCCATCGCCGCGCCTAGCCTCGCCGCAGCAGCGCTCATATTGTTTGTCGAAATTCTCAAAGAACTGCCCGCCACGCTCGTGCTGCGCCCGTTCGATTTCGACACGCTCGCCGTGATCGCCTACGCCTACGCCTCCGACGAGCGCCTGCTGCAGGCGGCGGCGCCTGCTCTGCTGATATTCGTCGCCGGCCTCGCACCCGTCCTGATCTTGACGCGCGGCATCGGCCGTGCGCGTGCAGGCGCGCAATGAGCGCGTCCACGATCACACTTGCAAACGTGCGCCGTTCGTACGGCGGCATCGCAGTCGTCGACGATGTGTCGCTCACCGCGCCCGCGGCCCAAGTACTCGCCCTGCTTGGTCCATCGGGCTCAGGCAAATCCACCATCCTGCGCCTCATCGCCGGCCTCGAACCGGTCGACGCCGGCGAGATCAAACTTGGCGATGAAACCATCTCAACGCCCACGCGCACCCAAGCGCCAGAACAACGCCGCGTCGGCATGGTATTTCAGGATTATGCGCTCTTCCCGCATCTGACCGCGCTCGCCAACGTGTCGTTCGGTCTCGACATCAAGCGCGCCAATGATCAGTCGACGATCGACCGGCAGGCGCTCGCCTGGCTGGACCGTGTTGGCCTTGCTCATCGCGCCAAATCCTATCCGCACGAACTCTCCGGCGGCGAACAACAGCGCGTAGCACTGGCACGCGCGCTCGCGCCGGGCCCGCGCGCGGTGCTGCTCGACGAGCCGTTTTCTGGCCTCGACCCGCTCCTGCGGTCCACCTTGCGCGAAACCGCGCTGGCGGCGATCAAGGATAGCGGCGCCACAGCCGTGTTCGTAACCCATGATTCCGAAGAAGCGTTGCTGGTGGCCGATCGCCTTGCGATCCTCAAAGCCGGCAAGCTGCTTCAGGAAGCAGCGCCACGCCACGCTTACGATCATCCCGCATCGCTTGACGCCGCCGCCGCGCTTGGCCCCGTCAACGTGTTCCAGGGCGCCGTCGCCAACGGCCGCATCGCCACGCCGTTCGGTGACGTTCACGCGCCCGGCCTCCGCGAAGGCGACCGCGCACATGCCGTCGTGCGCCTCGAAGCGGTACAGCTCACGCCCGGAACGCAAGCACGCGTGATTGATCGCAGACCACACGGCGCCGATGATCTGGTGCGCATTGAAGCGGGAGCCGTAGTTTGGCGCGCATTGCTTTCGCCGCGCGTTCAAGTGGGTGAGCGCGTCGATGTCGCGCTTCAGGCCGCGGGCGTGTTCGCCTTCTCAGCTGCCTGATCCGGCGCCGGCGTATCAAGCACGATTGCATCCGGGCCTTCCGTCGGACGGCGCACGATAATCCGCCGCCGCTCAAGCCGACGCTGCGCCAGCAATTTCATGCGCGTGCGCCAAGCCTCGGCCTCCCACGCCAATTCGCGCGCCACCGCCACTTCAAGCTTGGCCGCCTCGGCAAGCGCGCCACCCAGGCGCTTGAAACCCGCGCGCGCGTGCTCAAGGAATTCCTCGGTCAGATCCTCATCGCCTTCGACGACGAACCCGACATCTTTCAGATATTGCAGCACGTCGCTATGCGCGCGGATTTGCGGTTCCGCGAACGAGGACGCAAACGCGGTCGCAAGTTCAGCGCTCTTCAAACCGACATACGCTTCGATCACCGCGCAGGCGCCGGGCTTTAGGCACTTGATCAGCTGATGCGCCAGATGCGGCGGAAAACCAACGTATGCGAAATCGTCGACGCTCAGCAGGCCGTCATAAAGCGCCGCCTGCCACACATGCGCTTCAAGATCGATGCGCGTGACATTTACGCGTTCGTCGAGCTTGGCCTTGCGGACGCCGTGCTTTAGCGCGTCGAAACTTTCCTCACGCCACTCATACACGTCGATTTTGCCCGGATGCGCGCTCGCAAGCGCCGCGACCGGCCCCGACAATCCCGGCCCCAGAAACGCCAGCACGCCGTCGGGCGCGATGCCGATGCGCGCGGGCTCAAGCTTGTCGGCGGTGTCATCACCAGGACGCACACGGCCCGGCCCCCAAATCAAACTCAATGCCGCCAGCCGCGCTGGCATCTCGAATTCTGGTTCGTCGAACAGCGCGTCGGCGACGTCTTGGGGTTCGTTGTTGTTGGCGAGGCTCGCCTCGACGGCGGCCATGGCGGCGGCTTCGTCAAAATCGACGCCTTCCCACCACGCGCGAAGCCGCGCGCGCGTAAGCGCAAGTCTGCGCTTGTCGAACAGGGCGTTCAGTCCGGCAGCCATAGTAGCCGGACTTTAGCGTGCGCTCGTTAATGATTTGCTTGGGCCGAAGCCGTTTGCGACCGATCTTCACGTTCTATTAATGCCGGACTTTGCGACGGAAACGGCGCGCTAGGCTCCTGCAAAAACGAGAGAATATCGTTGAACACCACTTCCCGGCCGAGATCGCGCAACAGCATGTGGTAGCCCTCAGCATACACGGCCGTTCGCGCCGTCTCCGGCAGGCGCCGCGCCGCCCGAAGCGCCGAGGCGCGCGGGATGATCTGGTCGCGCGCACCGTACAGGAACGCCACATCGCCATTGAGATTGCTGGAGCGGCGCGAGGCTGTCTCCATCATCCCCACCAACCCGTACACCGCATCGATGCGGGTACGGAAGATCATGTTCTGGTCACGCCCAATGCGCCGCAACATCTCGCGATTGTCCGACGGCACGATGCGGCGCTGCACGTTGCGCGGCGCCGAAACCGGGCGCCACGGAAACGTGTGCGCGCCTACCCACAAGGTTGCCGCGTAATGCTCGGGCAGCGTTGACCAACCCCACACGGCGGGCGCCACCAGGATCAACCGATCGATCGCCGGCGCGTCGGGCGCGCCGAACGTCGCGATCGCGGTCGCCGCGCCCATGCTATCGCCGACCACCGCGATCTTCGCGTGCGGATGTAGCCGCCGCGCCGCGGCGACCGCGGTGCGCACGTCCTCCGTCATCAGGCGCTGGCCGCCCCATACGCCACGCCGTGGAGACCGGCCGAAGCCGCGCGCATCATACGCGTAGGTCGCAACGCCGCGCTCCGCGAACCAGGGACCCGAAAGATAAAAAGCCTCCGCGTAATCGTTCATGCCGTGCAAGCCGATGATCACCGCCCAAGGTTCAGCATCAGGTGTCCACGCCGAGAGGCCGAGCTCAGCGCCGTCGAACGAATAGAATTTATGGGCCGCTACATCGAAGCGCGGCCCCTCGTACGTCGCGAGCGGCGAATGCGCGCGCTGCACAGTCGGCACGCACGCAGAAAGCAAAGCTAGCGCCAAGACTCCCCCTCCTCTTGAGAGGAGGGGGCCGGGGGGTGGGGTGAAGCGCCGAGGCTTGCAAGCTTCACCCAACATTGAACCGGCGAACACAAACAGCGCGCGTATCTGCAAACGCAGCGTCACACCCCACCCCCTACCCCCTCCTCTCAAGAGGAGGGGGAGAGAACGCGCATCACACGTTTGCGCAATTCTGGAACCAATTCCGCTTCGAACCATGGGTTTCGCTTCAGCCATCCAGTGTTCCGCCATGATGGATGCGGCAATGGCAAAACATCGTCGGGATAATCGCGCCACGCCGCGACCGTTTCCGACAATGTCCGCCCCGCCGCATCGCCCAAATGATACCGATGCGCGTACGCTCCGACCAGCAATGTCAGCCGCACCTGCTTCAGCAGCGGCAAAAGCCTTCCCCGCCACAACGGCGCGCACTCACGCCGCGGCGGCAAATCCGCGCCCTTCACCGTGCCGGGAAAGCAAAACCCCATCGCCGCCACGGCGACATGCTCCCGTGCGTAAAACGCGTCGCGATCCAATCCCATCCACGCCCGCAGCCGATCACCGGAGCGATCGTTCCACGGAATGCCGGTTTCGTGCACGATCCGTCCCGGGGCCTGCCCCGCAATCAAAATCCTCGCCTTCGGATGCACCCAAACCACCGGACGCGGCTCGTGCGGCAGCACGCAAGCGCGGCACGCGCGGATCTCCGCCACCAAGTCTTCGAGGGCCCCGACCATCGCTCCCTCTTTCGCGTCTAGATTTTGGCTCGACAAGCGCGCGCCGCAGCGGGACGCTGCATTAATTCGGGGGAGGCTGGATGCGGTGGCTTTGGGTGCTCGGCGCTGTCGGTGCGGTATGCCTCGGCCTAACCGGATGCGTCACCGCGATGCTGCCCGTGGTGAAGCTCGATCCCGCGTTCGCCCCCGCCGCTCCGCCCGCTCTGCTCGGCGCCTTCGCCGACGATCTCGCGATCACCACGCGCGCCGAGTGGGAAGCGCGCCGCGCACCGTTGCTGCGCGCGCGTTTCGCGGCCGAAGTGTACGGCCCCTACCCCACCAACGTCGCCCCGCCCCGCGTGCTCTCGCGTGACCCCATCGCCTACGAGCGCCTTGCCGACATCGCCACCGTCGAGCAATGGAGCGTCGCCGTCGGCAACGAGGACACGCCGCCGCACTTCAACATGGTGCTGGTGCTGCCGCGCGGCGCCAGCACCCGCACGCCCCTCATCATCATGCAAAATTTCTGCGGCAACCGCGCCGCACTGCCCGACGCGCCAGCCGAAATCGCTGGCCCGCTCACCGAAGTGCTTTGGGTGTGCGACGCCAACTGGGCCCACCCGCTGATCGAAATGCCGTTCGGCCGCTACATCAACGCGCCGCCCTACGCCGACATCCTCGCGCGCGGATACGGCCTCGCCATGTTCTACGCCGGCGATGTCGTCGCCGACACCGTTTCCGGCGCGCCCGACGGCATGCGCAAACTCTACGGCGCTGACGCGCCCGATGCCGGCGCCATCGCCGCATGGGCGTGGCTCTACAGCCAAGCCTACGACGTGCTCGCCGCGGACCCGCGCATCGACGCCGCGCGCATCGCCATCTGGGGCCATTCGCGCAACGGCAAAGCCGCGCTCTACGCCGGCGCGCTCGACCATCGCTTCGCCGCCATCATCGCACACCAATCAGGGCGCGGCGGCGCCGCACTCTCCAGCGGAACCGAGGGCGAAAGCATCGCCAAGATGATCGAAGCGTTTCCGCACTGGTTCGCGCCAGCCTACGCCAACGCCCCTTCATCGCCAGCGATGGACCAACACCAGCTTCTTGCGCTCAATGCGCCAACGCCGGTGCTGCTCGGCAACGGCGCGCGCGACGCGTGGGCCGATCCGCACGCCGCGTGGGCGGCCGCGCAAGCCGCGAGCCCCGCCTACGGGCTTTATGACGTCGAAGGCTTCTCGCAAACCGAAATGCGCAACGCCAACGTCAACGCCAACCTCGCTTATTTCATGCGCCCCGGCCTTCACGGCGTGTACGAGGAGGATTGGCGCGTATTCCTGGATTTCCTCGACGCCCATCTCGGCGCGTCACGCACGCAAGGAGCAGCACGATGAACAAACGCCTCGCCGCCCTCGCCCTGGCATTCACACTGGTCGCCGCCACCGCCTCGGCGCAGGTTCAGCGCCTTCCAACACTGCCGCCCACAGAACAACAACAACGCGCGCAAGACGCCATTCGCCGGCAACAAGCCGACGAGGCCGCCCGCGCAGCCGAGGCCGAGCGTCAACGGCTAGAGCAAATCAACCGCGAGGCAGAAGCCGAACGCAACCGTGTACACGCCTACAATTTCACCTGCCGCGTCACGCAAATCATCGTCCGCGCCAGCGACCTCACGATCAGCTGCGATGAGGTGCGCAACCGATTGCGCAACACCGGCTCTGTTTATACGGGCACGGCAATTCGCGGCAGCACGGCGTCAATCTACGTTGATTACGCCGCCAGCCCGGCGTTCGCTACGATGGCCGCGGAGGTCGCGGCTATCTCCTATGCCGATCGCTCACGTTTGCGGATCGAGTCCATAACCCAGCCGAACGACAACAAGCACTGGCTCACGCAGATCTCGATCGATCGCGGCGAAGGCTGCTCGCCCGCTTGCCCGCCCTGATCCGGCGGCGTCAGCAAATCTGCCGGCGCGAGCCGCTTTCCATGCGCCGTGGAGTGCAAGCGATCGCGACGCTTCGCGTTTCGCGCAAGCGCACCTGACCGCGCACGCGGTTGCTCGCTTCGACCGCAGCGCGCGCGTCGGCGGCGTCCAGCCGCCACAGCGAAGCCGTCGCGGTGGCGTTCGTCTCGTCCAAATGCGCCTGCCAAATGCCGAGATACACCGTCTCGCCCGGCGCCACTTCGAATGTCGGCCGCTCCGGCCCGACCACCACGCCATTGGCGAAATAACTGATGCGCCGCTCGTTCAACTCGGCGAACACACTGTCGAGCGCGTACGTTCCCGGCGGCGTCTCGACGAACGTGAACTCACCGGGAATGCCGCGCACGCGCACAGTGCCGCGCACGCTGGTCCGCGCCTCGAACGCCTGGTCGTCGTCCCACACCGGGAACGCTTCGGCCCCCGGCTCGACCCTCCGCCACAACATCGAATAGGCGGGCTCAGCCATGCTCGCGCTTTCGGCGACGCCGATAATCACCAAGGCAGACGCTTCGCGGGCGGCGGGCGCCGTCACAGTCTCGACAGCCGCGGGCGGCGCGTCGGTCACCACAACCGCCTCATTCGCGGCCGCACATTGCGCCAGCGCCAACGACGCGAAGGCTGCGAACAAGAACCGCATGCAAATCCCCAAGCCTTGCCCCAGCGTGCTTAGCATGCCACCTGCGCCCCCGCATCTTGGAGAAATTCTATGGGCGAACAACCGTCTGAGCACCCCTTCGGCGCCCCCGCTCAGCTCACCGAGGGCCCCTTTGCCGGTTGGTGGACCTGGGGGGGCGGCGCCGATCCTTACGAGACGGTGCTCGGCCCGTTTTGCTTCAAAGTCGAAGACGGACGCACGCGCTCGGCTTTTCAGCCTCGCCACGAGCATTTGAACGGCTCCGGCGCCATTCATGGCGGCGCCTTGATGAGCTTCGCTGATTTCTCGCTTTTCTCCATCGCCCACAATGCTTTGGCCAACAATGTGAAGGCGGTGACGCTGACCTGCAATTGCGAGTTCCTGAGCGCGGGCACACTCGACGGCGGCATCGTCGAAGCGTCGGGTGAAGTGTTGCGCGACACCAGATCGCTGGTGTTCGTCCGCGGACTTGTCACACAAGCTTCACGCCCAGTGCTTGCATTTTCCGGCACGCTCAAGAAGATCGGCGCTTAATCCGCACGGATTGCGGGAGCCTTCAGGGGGCTTTGGATATGCGTTCGCCAAAGGCGACGTTCGATTTGCGCGCGGCCTTGTCTGAAGAAATCCGCAACGCGCTCGTTGAATTCGAAACCGCGCCGGACAAACCAAAGGCGGTGCACCGCTGCCGCGTGCGTTTGAAGCGCGCGCGGTCGCTTGCCCGCATCGGCCGCACCTGCGCGCCTGGCTTGGCGAATGTGTTCAATCAATCGGCGCGAAGCTTGATGCACACGCTCGCGCACGCCCGCGATTTCGCCGCGCTTGCCGAAACCGCGCGCGGCTTGGGCGACAAATCCGGTGCAAAAACCGCCGCCGCGCTCAATGCGGTTGCGGCCTCCTTTGACGCCCGCCGCGCCTCGCTGCCAGCGATGAACCTCGACGCCACGCGCGCCGCATTGCGTGATCTGATGGCGTTGGCGCAAGTCTGGCCGGAGGCGTCGGCTCGCCAGATCGATCGCGGCGCCCGCCGCATCATCCGCCGCGCCCGCATCGCGCACCGCCGTGGCGACGGCCATCGCACCGCGCAACGCCGCCACGAATGGCGCAAGCGTGAAAAGGATCGCCTTTACGCCGTGACGTTGCTGGGCGAATCCTGGCCCGACGATCGCGCCCGCCGCGCCGGCCTCAACGAACGCTTGAGCGACATGCTCGGCCGCGAACGCGATGTGCTTCTGCTGATCGACCACATCGAAGCCGAACCCTATCTCGCCGGTGGCGAGGAAGCTGCAAAGCGCGCGCTCAAACGCCTCAAGCGCCGCGAGAAGCGCCTCGCCAAACGCGCCGACGCTCTGGGCGCTAAGCTGCACGAGGGCCGGGCTTAAGCGACGGACCGTCCCGCATAGAGCGCGCGCCACTCTTCGATGCGCTTGGTGGTTTCCCGCGCGGGCAGATCGCCGAACACGCACAAAATCCGCCGCCCAAGCATTTGACTCGCGCGCTCCTCCAGCGCACGCGGCGCATCCAAAGGAAAGGCAAACCAGAACGTTTGGACGAACAGAAAGCTTGGCAGCGGCGATGGCGCGATCGTCAGCGGTCCCATGCGCGCCCACTCAAAGCGCTCGGCACGGCCTAAAGTGTGATGCACGAGCGCGTCGGCCGTGAGCTCCAGCCGCCACCGTTCGCGCATCAGGCCCGCCGCGCCCGCCGCGGCCAGCGGAAGAAACGCAATCGCCGCGAACAAGATCGGCTTGGTTTGCCAACTCTGCCAATGCAGCCACAGCGAAAGCGCCAGCAGCATCCAAAGCGGCGCAAACAGGCGCAGCACTTTTGCCGGATGTACCGGAAAGCTCATGGGCCTTTAATCCCCACGCACATTCGTCGCGATGGCGTCGAGATGCGCATCCCACGTGCCGCAGCACCCGCCCCACACGTCGACATGCGGATAGCGCCGCGCCAGCGCGCCCATCTGCCGGCCCAGTTCCGGCGGATCGCCATCAACGAGATGGCCGATCTTGCAAAGCGCCTGCTTCTCCATCATCGCCGCGTTGGGACGAAAGCTACGCACGCGCTCGGTCCAATGCCCTGCTTCAAGCGCCGGCTCGAACTCCAAGGGATGCGAACAATTGATGCCATAGAAATCTGGACGGCTCTCGCCGGTCGCGGCGTCCACCGTCTCGATCGCCTCGCGCACGCTCGGCCCAGACTTCAGCCGGCTTGTGCTATCAAGCGTGAAGTAAACCGCCAGCGGCACGCCGATGCGGCGCGCCGCGCGGCTGATGCCGATCGCTTCGGCGGTGTTGTTGAACGTCATCGCCGCGGCAAGATCCACGTTCAGACGCTTCAGCGTTTCGAGCTGCGTGCTGTGATAATCTTCGGCGTCCTCTGCGGTGATGGTGCGGTTCAGCGAATACGCGTCCCCGCGCGGGCCGATGATCCCAGCGATCATCATTCCGGGCAGCTGCGCCCGGAACGGTTTGGCGACGTCGCGCAGGAACTCGACCGCGCGCATCTGCATGTCCGCAAGCGCGGCGCCGTCGAGGCCAAGCTTTCGCCCCCAATCCGGGCTCGCGCGATAATCGAGCCCACCCATCAGCGCCACGAATTGATGCCGCGTCGCCACCTCCAGATAGCGCTCGTACATGGCCCGCAAATCCGCCACGGCTCGCGGATTATCGAGCAGCGGAAACATAGCGAACTCGGGCAGATCGTGACCATGCTTGTACATGATCTCCGTCTCCTGCCCGCCCTCGGTCAGATACCAAACCCCTGCGCGCTGCGTCGGAAAACCAGCCATATCAGGCCGCGACCTGCCCAGCCGCGCGCGTGGCGATGGCGTCGCGCCAGCGTTTTAGGTGCGGCAGGTCATCGCCGGGGCGCCAGCGGTTCATTTTGGCGAAGTCGACGCCGCACACGGCGGTGATGTCCGCAATGGTGAAGCGGTCGCCGGCGATCCATTCGCGGCTCGCCAATTCCGAGTTCAACCATTTCGCCATGCGCATCGCTTGGCCTTGATTGAAGCTCGCGACCTCGGCGGTCTGATTGCGCTCCACCGCCGCCAGCATCGGATTGCCGTGGCGCACCCACATCATCAGCGGCACCGAGAACAGCAGCTCCATGCGCCGATCCCACATCTCGATATGCGCGCGCTCGAACGCATCGACACCCATCAGGTTCGGATCGGGGATCAACGCCTCGATGTACGTGCAGATGGCCCGGCTCTCGGTGAGGCAACGCCCGTCATCGAGCTCCAGCACCGGAATTTGCGAGAGCGGGCTCTTCGCTTTGAACGCGTCAGTGCGATGCTGGCCCTCCTGCAGATTGATGCTCACCGTTTCGATGCTGGAAATGCTCTTCTCGGCGATGAACATGATCACCCGCCGCGGATTGGGCGCGTAAGGCGCGATGTAGAGTTTCATTGCGCCGTCCCAAACACGCCCGCCGGCAGCGCCGCCACCACGGACGCGGTCATCAATGTCGCCATGAAGCCCGGCAGCAGCGCCCGCCACGCCAAGCTCAAAATCTCATCGCGCCGCTCCGGCATCAACGCCGTGAACCCGCCCGACAAAATCCCGATCGACGCCACGTTCGCGAACCCGCACACCGCATACGTCAAAATCATCCGCGAGCGGTCAGCGATCGCGCCTACTGGCACTTGGCCCAAATCGATGAACGCCACGAATTCCGTCAGGAACAATTTCGTGCCGAGAATGCGGCCCGCCGTTTGCGCGTCCTCCCATGGAATGCCGATGCCATAGGCCACCGGCGCGAACGCGTAGCCGAACAAGGATTGCAGCGTCACCGGCTCGCCATTAATCGGCGGCGCGAACGCCAGCATGTTGTTGACGATCCACACTAGCGACACGAACGCGATCAGAAACGCCGCAACGTTGACGACCACCATCGTCCCGTCATGCACGCCGCGCGCGATCGCATCCATGGTGCCGGAATATTTGAGGTCCGAGGTATAATCCTGGCTCTTGATGCGCCCCGGCTCCTCCGGGATCATCACTTGCGCCAGCAGCACGCCCGCCGGCGCCGAGATGATCGACGCCACCAAAACGTGGCCGGCCGCGTTCGGCAGCACGTCGCCCAGGATCAGCACATACGCCACCATGGTCGAGCCCGACACGTTGGCGAGCCCCACGCACATGAGCGTGAACAATTCCGCGCGCGTGAGCTTCGAGAGATACGCGCGCACAACCATCGCGCTCTCGATCATGCCCATGAAGATGTTGGCCGACACCGCGAACGCGAGCTGACCGCTCAGGCCCAGCACGCGCGAGAACACACGCCCGAACAATTCCGTGATGACGCGCAAAATGCCCCAATGCCACAGCACCGCCGCGAGCGTGCAGATCACCAGGATCACCGGCAGCACCCGGAAGCCAAAAATGAACGGCGCCTGCTGGCCTTCGGCGATCGCATAAGGTTGCGGCCCGCCGGCCAGGAACCCGAACACGAATTGCGCGCCATGCGATGTGGCGTCCGCCAAGCCGCTGATCACGTAGCCGATGCTGCCCAGCGCTCCCCGCGTCGCCGGCACCGCGAACAACAACAGCACCAGGCCCGCCTGTAGCCCCAGCGCGCCCAGCACCATCAGGATCGGAAACCGCTTTTTGTTCTCCGAGAGCAGCCAGGCGATGAAGATAATCACCACGATCGCCAGCAGGCTGCGCGCGTTCTCAAGCGAATAGGTCAAAAGCCCAACCCCCGATTTCCCTGCGCACATGGTTGCGGCGAGGCGGCGGCGGATGCAAGCGCCCGGCGACATTTACGTGACGCATCGTCAGCTTGACCGCCGAGGCGGCAGCCGCCATTCGGTCCGCCTCGCATTCAGAAGGGCGCGTTCATGTCGCAAATCCGCTTCGACGATCAGGTCGTCATCGTCACCGGCGCCGGCGGCGGCTTGGGCCGCGCCCACGCGCTCGAATTCGCCCGGCGCGGCGCCAAAGTGGTGGTGAACGACCTCGGGGGTTCGCTGGACGGCTCAGGCGGCGGCTCGCCGTCGGCCGAAGCAGTGGTCGCAGAGATCAAGGCCGCCGGCGGCGAGGCCATCGCCGACGGCGCCAGCGTCACCGACGACAAAGGCGTCGCCAATCTTGTGCAGCGCACGATGGACCAATGGGGCCGCATCGACATCCTCATCGCCAATGCCGGCATCCTCCGCGACAAGAGCTTCTCCAAGATGGAGATCGCCGATTTCGAAGTGGTGATGAACGTGCACCTGATGGGCACGGTGAAACCCACCAAAGCCGTCTGGGAAATCATGAAGGCCCAGAATTACGGCCGCATCGTCGTCACCACCTCATCAACCGGCCTCTACGGCAATTTCGGCCAGGCCAATTACGGCGCCGCGAAACTCTCGCTCGTCGGCTTCATGAACACGATGAAGCTTGAGGGATCGAAGAACGACATCCGCGTCAACGCCATCTCGCCGGTCGCCGCCACACGCATGACCGAAAACCTGATGCCGCCGCAGATGCTCGACGCGCTGAAGCCTGAGTTCGTCACGCCCGGCGTCATCCACCTCGCCTCGCGCGACGCGCCCAATGGCGCCATCCTTACCGCCGGCGCCGGCGTCTTTGCGCTCACGCAGATCTACGAGACCGACGGCATCGCCATCCCCACCGCCTCGCTCACCGCCGAAGCCGTGCGCGACAGCTGGGCCAAGATCAGCGACCCCACCGGCCACGAAGCCTACAGCGCCGGCGGCGGCCAAACGCAAAAATTCATGCGCAAACTCAGCGGCGGTTGATTTCCGCTCTTGGCCCAAAGCAGAACTGGACGACGACGGCGCGTCGGCTGCATCCCCGGTCTTGAACTGATCAGACTGTCTGGTTCGTGTTGTGAGGCTTCGTTTCTTCAGTTAGCCGTTGCGTCCGCCAACCCGGAGCGCAGCTATGACTGACCTGCCCGCAGACAATTTGACCATGCTGACGCTCGTGAAGGAGGTCGGCGAGCTTGAGATATCGCTGGTGCGCCAGCCTATGCCGCAGCCGCGCGACCACGAAGTGCTCGTCAAGGTGCTGGCGACCCCGATCAATCCCTCCGATCTCGGTCTCTTGGTCGGCGCCGCTGATGTGCGCACGGCCCGCGCGTCTTCGCGCGATGGGCTGCCCGTTATCGTCGCTGACATTTCGCCCGCCGGCATGCGTGCAATGGCGGGTCGGGTTGGCGAGGCGATGCCGATTGGCAACGAGGGCTGTGGCACAGTCGTGAAGGCGGGCGCCGCGCCAGAGGCTCAAGCGCTGCTTGGCAAGACTGTCGCGCTCCTCGGCGGCGGCATGTACGCGCAATACCGCTGCCTGCCTGCGGCAATGTGCATGGAGCTTCCCGCAGGCGTCGATCCTGCGGACGGCGCCTCGTGTTTTGTCAATCCGCTTACATCGCTCGCATTCACCGAGGTCATGCGCCGTGATGGACACACGGCGCTCGTACACACTGCGGCCGCGTCCAACCTCGGGCAGATGTTGGTCAAGATCTGCGCAAAGGACGCCATCCCATTGGTCAACATCGTACGCAGCGCTGAGCAGGTGGCGCTCTTGAAGGGAATTGGTGCAAACTACGTACTCGACTCAACATCGGACTCGTTCGTTGAGGACTTGATCTCGGCGCTGACAGAAACGGGCGCCACACTTGGTTTCGACGCCATCGGCGGAGGCAAGCTCGCGGGCCAAATCCTTGGAGCCATGGAGGCAGCTGCTACGAAGCGTATGGCCACGTATAGCCGCTATGGCTCTGACACGTTCAAGCATGTGTACATCTATGGCGGCCTCGATATGAACCCGACGACGCTCACACGGGGTTTTGGCTTCTCATGGTCGCTGTCCGGCTTCTTGCTTACGCCGTTCATGGCCAAGGCTGAGCCCCAGGTCGTGGCGCGCATGCGCAAGCGTGTGGTTGATGAACTGACAACGACGTTCAAGAGCCATTATAGTCACCAAATCTCGCTCGCGGAGGCGCTCGATCCAACTGTACTCGCGGCCTTCAATGCGAAGCGGACCGGCGAGAAGTATTTGATCAGACCGTAGCGACGTTGCGGGCCCCTCTCGATGCCAATGGCGGCAATCGGCGAAATGCGGACGTCACACCTCTCCCCCGCGAGGGGGAGAGGTCGGTCGCGACAGCGACCGGGTGAGGGGGCGCGGCACATCCCCAAACGCACCCCTCATCCGTCGGCTTCGCCGACACCTTCTCACCTAATCAGGGGAGAAGGTAGAAAACGGGGATAAGCAGCGCTCTATCCCCGCCGAAACCAGCTCCACGCCTTGAAACCTAAGCGCTACGCCAAAAACAATCCGACCGATCCTGCGCGCGCTTACACTCGGGCGCTCAACATGAAACGGCCCATCGCCCCACCGATCACACACCACCGCCTCGCCCGACTCAGCGTCTGGGCGGGGCTTTGGCTTGTGTGGGCGGGCGCGTTTCTCGCGGGGCTCCGCTGCGGCTTCCGCAAAAGCCGCACCCTCGACGCGCCACGCCATCACATCGCGCAAATGACGCGCTTCGTAATCGTTCTGCTGATGATGCGCGCAACGCCGCTGGTGAAACACATCCAACGCCGCCCGCGCGCCTACGGCCCAAACGCCTACCGCACCGGCGGCCGCTGGCGCGCCGATGTCGGCGTCGCGCTGCGCAAACAATTTCGCGCGCCCACCTTGCTCGGCCGCATCGCCAAACTCAGCGACGCTTTGCGTCATCCGGAAAAATATCTGCGCGCCATCGCCCAGCGCATCACGCGCAACTTGACCAAACGCACGCGCCTATATGCGCTCACATTTGTCGTCGCAGCGATGAGTGCGCAGCACACGCTGACGCCCCTCCTGCTCGACAGCACATAAGATCACGCGCCCAGCCTCCTCCTCGATGGAGGAGGCGCCGCGAAGCGGCGGAGGAGGTGTGCGCGCGACGACGACGATGAGCCTCATGTGGCTCATCTCGAAACGTTAGCGGGCCTCACTCTCCCCGCGCTCCTCCGCCATGGAGGGCGGAAAGCTCAACTCTCTCAAACGCCGCGCCGAGCCCCGCTCCGCGCGGGCGCCGGCGCACGCGTCAGATGAACACGCGGCAATGCCAGCACCGTTTAGGCAAATCCACCCAAAGCGACGGCCAATAGCGGTCGTCCATGCCCCTGATTCCGTGTGCGTGGCGCCACACTACCACCGCGGATGCGAGCCATCCGCCCGTTCGCGTCGCTCCGACCCGCCCCAGCGTCTAAAAATCCCGGATGACAGCGACCCTTCTCCTGATCGCCGCCGTCCAACTCGTCGCCTTTGGCGTCGGCTTCGCGCTGCTGTGGCGCAAGCTCGGGCGAACCGAGAATGAACTTCTTCGGCTCCGGCGCGTTGTCGAATCCATGGAGTTGGATCGGGCTGTGCCCAAACGTAGTCGCGCCAAGGCCGAAGCCGCGCTTGCGGTCGGAGGCCAAGCGCGTGCGCGGGCGCCTGAACCAGACGTCGATCTCGAATGGCGCGCGCCTGTTTCGCGCCTCCGGCCCGAGACACCTCCGCTTGTGGTTGTCGATGATCACGACGAAGAGCCGTCCTGGTTCAATCCCGCCCGCCAATTCATCGCCATCGCCGTGGCGCTTGCCGCGTTGCCGCTCGCGGGCCTGCCCTTCGGCCTCACACTCGCTGAACTGACGCCCGCGGGCCTCTTGATCGCCGCCGCGCTGGCGTTCGCGGGACTGCGCGAGGATTGGAACGCCGCCGCCTGGGTCGCCGCCGCCGCCGGCATAGGTTGGGCGGCCGCCGCATTGACAACCGGCGATGCACTCGTCGCGCCCGCACTCTTTTCCGCCAGCGCCGCCCTCGCTGGCGCCGGCGGCCTCACCCACCTCGTTTTGCGTGAAAGCCAACGCGGCGCGGTGCTCGCTGCAGGCATGAGCGTAGCGCTCCTTTGGCTGTGCGCCATTGCGGGCGTGATCGGCCCAGCCGGCCTAGCGCTCGCGTCCCTGATTATAGCTTCCGCCCTTCTCGGCGCGCGCAAATTGCGCTTTGAGCCGATGCTCCACGCCGCCTTCGCCGCCGCAGGCGTCGCGCTCTTTGTGCTGAGCGCGCAAGAGAGCGCCGCGATCTGGTTCACTCCGGCCGCGGCGCTTGCCGGCATGCTCTTCCTCGCCATCGCTTTCGTGCGCGTGCCACAACTCGGCGCCCGTGGCGGATCCGTCGCCGGCGCCGGCGCGGCAGCTTCGATGTTCGCTGTCGGCGCGCTTTATGTGTCCCAGCACGGCCTCGCCAATCCTTGGGCCGCCAGCGCGGGTTTCGTCGCCCTCGCCGGCGCATTCGGCGGCATCATCGCGCTCGCCGCGCAGCGCCGCGGCCGCGACGTTCAACGTTTGAAGCTCACGCTCTGGGTGCTGGGCTTCAGCGCCTTCGCAGCGCTCGCCTCGGCCATTTTTATCGTCGCCCCGCCGCCGCTGGCCGCCACCTTGATGGCCGCGCTCGCCTTGGGTTTCGCCGCGCTCGATTTGCGCGTGCCCACGCTCGCTTGGCGCGCAGCGGCCATCGCTTCGCTTGTCGTCGCGGCGCTCGCCGCCTCAACCAGCGCGCAAAGTTTCGCCAGCGCATTTCCGATCTGGCCACGCTGGGCGCTCTTGATCGCCGCGTTCGCCGCACCGGCGGCCTTGGCCGCCGCCGCCGCGTACCTCGCCCGCCCCCGCGCGCGACTCTCGGCGGACGTCTACGAAACCTTCGCCATCCTAGGCGCCATCGGCGCCGGCGCCCTTGCCCTGAGGCTCGCGTTCACGGCCGCGACGCCCGAAATGCTGACACTCAGCTTTCTCGAAGCAGGCGCGCAGATCGCGTTGCTGTCCCTGGCGGCGTTGGCCTTGGCCGCCAACAATCGGCGCGAATTGGGCGGCCTCGCCTTCGTGCTGGCGTTGGCGCTTGGCGCTGTCGCCAGCACGTTTTGGCTGACGCCGCATTGGCTTGAGCAACCGCTCGCAACGCTCGCGCCCTACGGCTTCGCACTGATGGCCGCGCCGCTTTGGGCGCATTGGGCGTTCTGGCGCAGCCGCGCCGCCCACACCCGCACCCGCGTCTCCTTCAGCGCCGCGGCACTCGCCAGCGCGGCTTTCGTCACATTGGAAATCGTCAACGCGCGCGACGCCATTGCAACGCCGGGCGTGGATTGGCTCACCGTCGGCGCATCATCGCTCGCGTTTGCGATCGCCCTCGGCGGATCATTCGCGCCGCACGTTGTGAGCAGCGCCAGACCGCGCTACCTGCGCCGGCGCTAGCTGCCCCAGCAGGCGTAAGCCACTTCGCGCATCTTCACGGCGCTGCCGGCGAGATACGTGTTGGTCTGGCCGTTCACCGTGACGGACAAACGATCGCTCTCCTGCACGCCAGCCAGGATGGGCGGGCGCTGCGGCAGGTTCACGCTCACGGTCGCATTGCGTCCACGCCCGGCAGTCGTCGCCGGCACGTTGATCGTGAGATTGCCGATCGCCACCGCCGCTGTCGTCGCGCGCCGCGCGTTGCGGCCAAAGCCATAATCCGTCACCACGATATCGCCTTCCGGCGGACGGCACGTCAGCGTTGCAGTGGTGCGCCCGCGATCGTCGCGCTGTGTGGCGGTGGCCACGCCATCGACGTACGCGTAGGTCCAGCCCGGCCCTTGTTGCGCGACGCTCGCGGATGGCAGCGCAAGCGCGCTGATGGCAAAGGCGGCAGCGGCCAGAAGGCGCATCGGTCAGTCTCCACGTTCAGGCTGAATTCGGTGGAGGCCGTCTAGCACAAACCGGGCGGGCGCAACCTTGCTTTTCAGCAGCCGAGCCGCACCGCACCTTGCTCGAGGTCGAGCAAAAACTTCTTTCGTTCCAAGCCGCCGCCGAAACCAGTGAGGCTGCCGCTGGCGCCGATCACCCGGTGGCACGGCACAATAATGGGGATGGGGTTCTTGCCGTTGGCTAACCCAACCGCGCGCGAAGCCTTGGGCGAACCGATCGCCTGGGCCTGCTGGCCGTAGCTGCGCGTGGCGCCGTATGGAATTTTCCGAAGCGCCATCCACACCTGCTGCTGGAACGGCGTACCGCGCGGCGCCAGCGCCACGCCGAACGCCTTCAGCTTGCCGGCGAAATACGCATCGAGTTCGCGCCGGGCTTGGGCGATGATTTTATCATCGCCACGCGGCGCCGGTTCGAGCGGATACTTCGGCTCCTCGAACTCAATTCCGGTGAGCGCTGCGCCATCGGAATAGAGTGTCAGTTCGCCAACCGGACTTTGATGGACCGCCGAGATCATGTCCGCATTCCCTTCTTCACGGCGCGCCGCCACAGCCGGATCGCGGCGTAAGCGCGCCAGGGTTTCAAATGCTCAAGCGTCTCACCCTTGCGGCCGAGCGCATTGATGAGAGCAATATCAGTCGCTGGATACGCATCTGGATCGCCGAGCGCGCGCAGCGCCACGTACTCAACCGTCCACGGCCCTATTCCGGCGATGGCCGCCAATGCCGCACGCCCAGGCGCAATCGCGCCGCGCGCCAGCGGCAAACGCCCGTCCACCGAAGCAACCGCCAAACGGTGCAACGTCTCCGCCCGCTTCATTGGCAGGCCGATGGTGGCGATCTCGCGTGCACCTGCTTCGGCCAATCGCGCTGCACTTGGAAATAGTCGGTCGAGGCCGTCTGTCGTGCGCTCAAAAGATGCGCCGAATTTTGTCACTAAGCGCTCCGTCAATGTGCGCGCGCCAGCTACCGTTACCTGTTGTCCCAGAACGGCCCGCATCGCACATTCAAAGCCGTCCAACATTCCGGGAACGCGTACGCCGGGCTCGCGCGCGACATCCTCAGCCAGTGATTTGTCGCGCGCCAAATGCGCGTCCACCGCGCTCATTTCCGCATCGAGATCGAAGGCGCCGCGAACCCCGGAAACGAGCGGCCGCAATTGCGGTGCGAGATTTTCCGATAGCGTTAGCGAAAGCCCTTTTGGGCCCATGCCGATTTCGATCCAGCCCGCGACGCCGCCGATGCTCAAAGTGCGCGCGTAGCGTTTGTCATCAGCGCGCTCGATCCCGTGCAACGCCCGTAAGCGCAAGAAGGCGAGCATCGGCGCGAAACTGTATTCGCCGCGCGGGCTCAGCGAGACGGTGAAGCTTTCGCCGCGCACGATCTGCTTGCGCCCGCGCATCTTCGTCGGCGGCATGCCATATCGATCCTTGAGCGCCGCATTGAAACGCCGCAACGAACGGAAGCCAGACGCGAACGCAATCTCGGTGACAGGCAAGGCTGTCTCATTCAGAAGCCGCCGCGCCGCAAGCAAGCGGCCGGTTTGCGCGATCTGAATCGGGCTCGCGCCGAACGACGCGTTCATTACCCGCCGCAAATGCCGCGCCGTGACGCCCAAATCATCCGCGAGAGCCTCGAGCCCTTTCTCTTCAAGCACGCCCGCTTCGATGCGCGCGTACGCAGCGGCGGCCAGGCGCGCAGGCGCATCGATGGGCGCCAAGCCGGGCGCGCGCTCGGGGCGACAGAGCAAGCATGGCCGGAAGCCCGCGGCCTCGGCGGCGGCGGCGGACGGCCAGAAGGTTCGGTTCTGCCGTTTGGGCGTGCGCGCAGGGCAAATGCAGCGGCAATAGATGCCCGTCGAGGTTACCCCCACGTAGAACCGGCCATCGAAACGGCGATCCCTGGCGTCGCACGCGGCATGGCAAATTTCAGCGTCGAACATGAGCCGAATATGGGCGGTTTCGGTCCCGCCGTCTCGCCGGAATCGGACCCCTTCTCTACGGCGCCTTGACCGCATGAAGCGGGCGACGGACGCTTGAACGAGGGAGGCGTGATGACTGCGAGCTTTAGAGCGGGCGTGGCGGCGCTGGCGGCGCTGGTGATGCTTGGGGCAAACGCCACGGCGCAAAGCGTGGACGCCGCGCGGCCAAACATCGTCGTCATCGTCATCGACGATGCGGGCTTTACCGACCTTGGCGTTTATGGCGGCGAAGCGCGTACGCCCAACATCGACGCGCTGGCGCGGCGCGGCGCGCAATTCTCGCGCTATTATAGTTCACCGCTCTGCTCGCCCTCGCGGGCGATGTTGCTCACGGGCGTCGATAGCCATCGCACCGGCCACGCCACGATCGTCGAAGTGCTGCCACCAGAAATGCGCGGACGCCCTGGCTATTCGATGCGGCTTGAACCTGGCGTCACCACGATCGCCGAACGGCTGCGCGACAACGGCTATCGCACCTACGCCACCGGCAAATGGCATCTTGGCCACGGCGAAGGCGATCTTCCGAATTCTCACGGCTTTGAACGTTCGTTCGTGCTTGACGCATCCGGCGCAGACAATTGGGAAGAACGCGCCTACATGCCGTACTACAGAACCGCCGACTGGTTCGAAGATGGCGAACGCGCGCATCTGCCAGAGGATTTCTACTCGAGCAGATTCATCGTCGATCGGATGATCCAATATCTGGACGCCGACGCGCCACGCGCCGCGCAACCGTTCTTTGCTTATCTCGCGTTTCAAGCAGTGCACATCCCTGTTCAGGCGCCGCGCGAGATCACGGCGAACTATCGCGGCGTTTATGATGCCGGGTGGGAAACGTTGCGCACAACACGCTGGCGACGCGCGCAGGAGCTTGGCTTGTTGCCCGCCGCCGCGCCGATAGATCAGGCGCATTCAAGCTTGCGGCGGTGGAGCACGCTGGCTGCCGACGAACAAGCGATCTACGCGCGCAGCATGGAGGTTCACGCCGGGATGCTGGAGGCGATGGATCAGTACATCGGCCGCTTCGTCGCGCATCTGCAAGCCCAAGGGCTCGCAGACAACACGCTCTTCGTCATCACGTCGGACAACGGACCCGAGCCAAGCTTGCCGATTGCGGAACCGGATTTCGTGCGCTGGATGGGTATGACAGGCTATACACGCCGGCTGGACGATTTGGGCGAGCGTGGCTCCTTCGTGTTCATCGGACCGGAATGGGCCAACGCCACCGCGACAGGCGCTTTGTTCAAGTTCACGTCCGCCGAAGGCGGCGTGCACACGCCCTTCATCATCGCCGGGCCAGGCATCGCGCCGCAGCGGGTAGACGCGCGCGCGTTCGTCACCGACATCGCGCCCACTTTGCTGGAGCGCGCCGGCGTCGCACCCGCTGCGCCAACGATGGATGGAGTCAGCCTCAATCCGGTGCTGAGCGGCGCATCGGCCTTCGTGCGTGATGCACAAACACCGTTGGGCATCGAAGTTTCCGGCCACTCGGCGCTTTATCGCGGCGACTACAAATTGCTGCGCACGCCCGCACCGCTCGGCGATGGCTCATGGCGATTGTTCAACATCGCGCTTGATCCCGGCGAGACCAACGATCTCGCGGCGCAATCACCGGACCTCGCCGCCTCGATGCTGGCGGACTACGAGGCCTACGCGGCACGGGTCGGCGTGCTGGAATTGCCGCCAGGCTACGACGTGCAACGCCAAGTGGTCCACAATGTGCGGATGAAGCAGCTCGAGCACTATTGGTGGGTGCTCGCGCTTGGCGCGCTCGCCGTTCTTGGGCTGCTTTATGTGCTCGTGCGTTTGGCTTCGCGCATGTTTCGCCGGAAACCCGCGTAACTAAGCGGCTTCGCGGCTCAGCATAGTGTAGCGCTTCAAATGATGGTCGACGTTGCCGAACGTGGCGTCGAACATGGTCGCGCGTTTGAAGTAGTGTCCCACGCGCATTTCGTCGGTAACGCCCATGCCGCCATGCGTTTGTACCGCCGATTGGCCGGCAAAACGCCCGGCGCGACCAATCGACACTTTCGCAGCCGATACCGCCTTCGCGCGCTCCAGGTCGGGAGCGTCGAGTTTGATGGTGGCGAAGAGCGCGATCGACACGCTCTCCTCGGCGGCCATGAACATGTCGACCAAACGGTGCTGCAACACTTGGAATTCAGCGATCGGGCGTCCGAATTGCTTGCGGGTCTTGGCGTAGTCCTGCGTGAGCTGATGCATCATGCGCAAACCGCCCACCTGCTCGTTGCAATACGCAACGTTGGCTTCGTCGACGATGCGCTCAACCAATGGCGACGCTTCGCCGGCAGCGCCGATCAGATGCTCAGCGCCGACGCTGACGTTTTCGAAATACACTTCCGAGGCGCGCGTGCCGTCCATGTTGGTGTAGTCGCGCGTGGTTACGCCCTTGGCGCTTTTCGGCACGAGAAAAAGCGACACGCCTTTGGCCTCACGTTGGCCGCCGCCGCTGCGCGCCGTCACCAGCAGGTGATCGGCCTGCGGTGCGCCGAGGACGACTGCTTTCTGGCCGCTGAGCGTAAAGCCTGCGCCGTCCTTCTTGGCGCTTGTGGTGACATCGGTGAGCGACCAGCGGCTTTTGGGTTCGGCTTGGGCGAAAGCGATGATGCGCTCGCCGCCGGCGATCGCAGTCAGGTGCTCTTCCTTCTGAGCGGCGCTACCGGCGTGCTTCAGCGCGCCAGCGCCCAGCACGACCGTCGGCACGTAAGGCTCAACGACGAGCGCTTTGCCGAATTCTTCCATCACCACGGCGATATCGATGTGCCCGCCGCCTAGGCCGCCATACTCTTCCGGCAGCGGCGCCATGAGCAGCCCAAGCTCGGCGAACGTCGTCCAGTTTTTCTTCCACGCGTCCGCGGACCCCAGCATCGCCCGGCGCTTATCGAAATCGTACTCGCCGGCGGCCCACTTCGCGATCGAGTCGCGGAGCATGTTCTGTTCGTCAGAATAATCGAAGTTCATCGGTCAGAGCCCCAGCACCATCTTGGCGATGATGTTGCGTTGGATTTCGTTGGAGCCGCCGTAGATGGAGGCTTTGCGGAAGTTGAAATAGAGCGGCGCGGCGTGGTGGGCGTAATCGGGCCCGATCGGGAATTCGTTGGCGCTGTCTTGCGGGAAGTCGCGGAAATAGGGCTGCGCGTAATTGCCGACGGCTTCGAGCGTCAGTTCGGTAAGGCGCTGCTGGATTTCGGTGCCGCGAATTTTCAGGAGCGAGCTTTCCGGCCCCGGCCCTTTGCCAGCTTGCTCACGCGCGAGCGTGCGCAATTCGGTCATTTCCAACGTCGACAGATCGATTTCGAGTTGGGCGAGCTTCCGCTGGAAATCCTCATCGTCGATCAGCGGCTTGCCGTCATCGCCAAGCTCCGCCTTGGCGATCTTCCGCAGCTTTTCGACATTGCGCTTTGAGCGCGCGACGCCAGCGATGCCTGCGCGTTCGTGCGCGAGCAGGAATTTCGCGCAGGTCCAGCCTTTGTTTTCTTCGTAGACGCGCTGATCGACTGGCACTTTGACGTTGTCTAGGAACACATCGTTCACTTCGTAACCGCCATCGAGCAATTTGATCGGCCGTACCGTCACGCCCGGCGATTTCATGTCGATCAGCAGGAATGAGATGCCTTCCTGCGCCTTGGCGTTCGGATCGGTGCGGACGAGGAAAAAGCCCCAATCGGCGTGCTGGCCGAGCGTCGTCCACGTTTTCTGCCCATTGACGATGTAGAAATCGCCCTCGCGCACAGCCTTGGTTTTGAGCGACGCGAGATCGCTGCCAGCGCCCGGTTCTGAATAGCCCTGGGCCCACCACACTTCGCCGGAGAGAATGCCGGGCAGGAAGCGCTTTTTCTGTTCGGGTGTGCCGAACGTATAAATGACAGGGCCGACCATCGAGACGCCGAACGGCAGTGGCGGAATGGTTTCGGCGCGCGCGTTCTCTTCGAGCCAGATGTAACGCTGCGTGGCCGTCCATCCCGTGCCGCCATATTCCTTCGGCCAGGCTGGAGCACTCCAGCCCTTCTTGCCGAGGATTTTGTGCCAAGCGAGGAATTGTTCCTTGGTGAGATCTTCGCGCAGCCCGAAGCCTTTCAGCTCGGGTGGGTAATTCTGTTCAATGAACGCGCGCACTTCGTCGCGGAACGCGATCTCTTCCGGCGAAAAATCGAGATTCATGGAAGCGGCCCTAAGCGGCGCGACGCGCGCCGCAATGGCTCACTTATAGAGCGCCGCGACCGCCGATCAAATCAGCGTCGGGAATGCGGCGCGTTACGTTACGGCGCCGTTGCTGGTCCGTGCGCGCCGCCACGGCGGGCGCCGCTTCGCGCCTCGGTGTAGCGACAGGCGCAACGGTGACAGTCGCCGTTGAGCTTGAACCGCCGCCGCGCTGGGCGCGGTTCTCGTCCGGCGTCGGGAAGATCGCCGAGGTGTCGACGCGCTGTTGGGCGGTGCGTTGTGTATCGTCCACCTCGCAGGCGGCGGTGGTTTCCGCGGCGTGCGCGATCGGCGCCATCAGCGCCGTCAGCGCCGTCATAAGGCCCGCATAGACCCAGAGCTTCATGATCCGTCCCTCCCGAGGGGCCGCCGCGAAGCAGCCCCGGACTGATACTCAACTGGCCTCACACCGTGGAGCCTGCCTGGCCAGCGGCCATGTCCACGCCGCCGCAGGCCGATACCCGCTCCGCGGGCACCATAGACGCTTCGGCGGAATTTGCGATGCCCCCGCTACGAACCGCCAACACTTCTGCGCGAGCGGCCGCCGTGGTTTCCACCGGTTGGCGGCGAGCTTCAAGGTTTAGACGCAGCCGCTCGGCGCTCAAATCGAGCTCAGGGCGGGTCTCTTGGACAAGGGCCGTGCAGCGCGCGGCGGCGATAAACTGGTCGCCCGACATCTTCGGGCCGACGGCGTCCGCCACGAACGGCGACGCGGCGGCGGCGATGACACTGGTGGCGATCAAGGCGAAACGCATGGCAAACCCTCCGAACTCCCCGGCGGCGGCCCCTTGGCCGGCGCCCGTCTGCCTATCCCTGGGATGCCGGCCCGCTGGCCGTTGGATGCACCCGCTGCGATAGATCAGCGTGGATATCGAAATACGATATGTAACATCGACTGTCAATGCGGTTTTATTGAAAAACAATATGTCACACGTCGCCAGCGTTTGCGGGCCTCGAGGCGGAGCTTTAGTCAGAACGGATGAGTGCCGAGCCCATTTCAAGCCCTTGCCTCAAGGTGTGCGCCGTCAGTGGACAGAGCGGGCTATGCGTCGGCTGTGGGCGGACGCTCAAGGAGATTGCCGCGTGGGGGAGCCTCGACGAGCCCGCGCGTAAAGCGATCATGGCCGAACTGCCGGCCCGGCTTGCGGCCTTGCCGACGACCGCCGGCTAGAACGCTTCACGCAGCATGTTCAAAGCCGTGATCGCCAGGAACACGGCAAACGCGCGCTTCAACGTTTGTTGCGGCAGCCGGTGAGCCAGCCGCGCCCCAATGGGCGCCGTGATTGCGGTAAGCGCCGCCAACACAACGAACCCAGGCAGGCTCACAAAACCGGCCGACCATTCCGGCAACCCTTCGCGCCCCCACCCGGCGATCACGTAGCCAAGCGCTGACGGCAGCGCGATCGCGGCGCCGAAGCCCGAGGCGGTCGCAACGGCCTGATGGATGGGTCGGCCGCATAGGGTCATCACGGTGACGCCAAAGGCGCCCCCGCCAATGCCCATCATCGCCGAAAGCAAGCCGATCGCGCTGGCGATCAGGGCACGCACGCCGCCGCGGGGTAGCTCCTGAGCGACGCGCCAGTTCGGATTGCCAAGCCCCATCTGCGCCGCAACCAGAAGCAAGCCACCGCCAAACACGATCAGCAAAGCTTCCGTGTTCGAGACGCCGGCAAGTGCTGCGCCGATGAGTGCGCCGCCGGTGATCCACGGCGCCCATGCGCGCAGCACCGCGAAATCGACGGCGCCGGCCTTCGTGTGTGTCGCCAGCGAGCGCCATGACGTCGAGATAATCGTAGAGAGCGACGTGCCGATGGCGAGGTGCATGCGCACGCTTTCATCGACGTTGAGCGCGCTGAACACGACATAGAGCGCCGGCACGATCACGACGCCGCCACCGACGCCGAACAATCCGCCGATAAAGCCCGCAACGAGGCCGGCGGCGAGCAGTCCGGCGATGAACGGCAGAAGGTCCGCGCTCATGCGGCTCGCGCCGGCGCGCGCGCCACTTCCGCCAAAGCGTCACGCACCACTTCAACGCCAGCGTCCGCGCGCGGCGCGCGTTCAGAGAGCACGCGCCGCCACAAGCGTCCGCCGGGTTGGGCGTGGAAAAGGCCGAGCATGTGGCGGGTCATCGCGTGCAGGTGCACGCCTTCGCGCAAGCGCGCCTCGATATAGGGCAGATGCGCTTCGACCGCTGCTTCGCGGCTCGCCGCCGGAGCTGACACGCCAAACACCCGCGGATCCACGTCAAGCAAAGTGGCGGGCGTTTGATACGCTGCACGGCCCAGCATGACGCCGTCGAAGCCGGCGCCTTCGGCGAGCGCGTGATCGAGATCGCGCAGGCCCCCATTGAGGACGATCTTCAAGTTTGGCCGCTCGCGCTTCAGCTTGCGCACGAGATCATAATCAAGCGGCGGGATTTCGCGGTTCTCTTTCGGGGAAAGGCCGGAGAGCCACGCCTTCCGCGCATGCACGACGAATGTCCGACACCCTGCGGCTGCGGCGCAGTCCACAAGCTCGAACAATGACTCGCGCGGCTCTTGCTCATCGACGCCGATCCGGCACTTGATCGTCACCGGGATCGACGGCGCGGCGCCTTGCATCGCGCCCCAGAGCTCGGCCACCAAGGCCGGCTCGCGCATAAGGCAAGCGCCAAAGCGGCCCGACTGCACCCGGTCCGATGGGCAGCCGACATTGAGGTTGATCTCGTCATAGCCGCGCGCCGCCGCGATCGCCGCCGCCTGCGCCAGCTTGTCGGGTTCGCTGCCGCCGAGTTGGATAGCGACGGGGTGCTCGATTTCCGAGAAGCCGATCAGGCGCTCGCGATCGCCGTGAATGATCGCGTCCGCGGTGATCATCTCGGTGTAAAGCCGCGCCCGTTTCGTCAACGCACGGTGGAACGCCCGGCAATGCCGGTCGGTCCAGTCCATGAGTGGGGCCACGGAAAATTCCATGGCGGCGCTATTGCACACGAGGCGCGACAAGTCATCTGCCCGCGCCCAGGCGTCGCATCAGCGACGCTTGCCTACCTCCGCGCGGCGAAAGCACTGCGCGCCGTGGTCGTTGACGATGCCCACTGCTTGCATCCAGGCGTAGACGATCGTCGGCCCCACGAACTTGAAGCCGCGGCGCTTCAACTCCTTGGAAATGCGCGCCGACAGGTCAGTCTGCGCCGGCAGGTTGGCGCCATCGCCTTTGATCACTTTGCCGTCGGTGAACGACCAGCAGAAATCGGCGAAGCTCTCGCCGTTCTTTTCCATGGCGCAGAAAATCCGAGCCCCAGCGATGGTGGCTTCAATCTTCGCGCGCGCGCGGACGATGCCCGCATCGCCCATCAGGCGCTCAACGTCCTTCTCGGTGAAGCGGGCCACCTTGCCGGGATCAAATCCTTTGAAGGCTTTGCGAAAGGCATCACGCTTCTTCAGGATCGTGATCCAGGAGAGCCCCGCCTGAAACCCTTCCAGCATGAGCATTTCCCACAGCATGCGCCCATCACGCTGCGGCACGCCCCATTCGGCGTCGTGGTAGGCGATCATGTCGGCATCGGCGCCCGCCCATTTGCATCGCTGCTTCTGCCCCACGCTCGACTCCTTTTACGCTATGATCGCATGCGGCCATGCTGACGATGAAAACCTATCTCGGGTGGAAGGTCGATTTCGCCAACCCTCCCGGCGCGCCCGCTTTCGCGGGGCCGGACTCCGTATCGTGGCGCGTGTTCAAGAACCCCGTCGCACTCGGCGTTGGCGGCGTCGCCGCCGTACTGTTGGAATTCGCCGACGCGCGCATTCGTTCGGGGGTGTGGGATCATTCGACCTACAAGTCCGACCCGATCGGTCGCTCCGAACGCACGGCGATGGCTGCGATGGTGGGCGTCTACGGTCCGCAAGATGCGGCGCGACGGGTGATCCATGGCGTCACCAACATGCACGCGCGCGTCGCAGGGCAAACGCCAAGTGGGGAACATTATCGCGCGACGGATCCGGACCTGTTGGATTGGGTGAGCGCCACCGCCGGTTGGGGCTTCTTGAACGCCTATGACGCCTTCGTCGCGCCGCTCGACGCGGAGGAAAAGACCCGATTCTACGCCGAAGCAGAGCCGGTCGCGGCGCTCTACGGCGTGAGGCATTCACCTGCGAACGATTCCGACTTCATGGCCATGCTTCACCAACGCATTGCGCGCTTTGAGCCTCACCCCATCGTGCGCGAATTTCTCGATATCGTTGAAAGCGGCCCCGGTGCGCTTGGATTGCCAAGCTTCGTCCGTCGCGCCATGGCGCGCGCGTCCGTGTCGCTCCTACCGCCTTCTGTACGCGAGAAGCTGGAGCTTGGCTCTGCATACGAACTCTCGTCTCTGGAGCGCCGCGCGCTCAAAGCAATGGGCGCGCTTGCCGAGCGCGTGCCAATTGCCGCTGCGCCGCCCGCGCAAGCGTGCAAACGCCTCGGCCTGCCCTTGGATTTTCTCTATCGCAGCCAAGCCGCACAGCGACGTCTTCTGGCTGACTGGCGCGCACCGCCATCGGCAACGCCAAGCGCATTCCGTTAAGGCATATTGCGGCGCGTGCGCGTCCCTGCCTTAGTGTTGGGCATGTCCTACAGAAAGATCACATTCGCGATTGAGCACGGGGTCGCGCTGGTCAGGCTGAACGAGCCTAAGAGCCTCAACGCAATGTCAGTCGCCATGGGTGAGGAACTCATCGACGCCATCGCCCGCGCGGGCCGCCAAGCGCGCGCGCTCTGCCTTGCTGGTGAGGGACGGGCGTTTTGCTCCGGCGCGAACCTCGTCGAGGGCGGCATAAACATCGAAGATCCCGCGCGCGACGCCGGCGTGCGGCTGGAGACGACGTTTAATCCGCTGATCCTGGCGCTGCGCAACTCGGAGGTTCCAGTCGTGACCGCCATTCGCGGCGCCGCGGCCGGCGTGGGGTGTGCAGTCGCGTTGTGCGGCGATGTGATCATCGCGGGCGAGAGTGGATACTTTTACCAAGCGTTCCGCCATGTGGGCCTCGTTCCCGACGGCGGCTCGAGCTATTTGCTCGCGCGCGCCATTGGCCGCGTGCGGGCCATGGAGATGATGTTGCTCGGCGAAAAACTGCCAGCCGCGAAAGCGCTCGACTGGGGCCTCATCACGCGTGTGGTTCCGGACGACGAGTTGGACGCCGCCGCTATGACGATAGCGCGCCAACTCGCGACGGGTCCGCGCGCGCTGCGTTTCATCCGTCAGCAAGCGTGGGCGGCGCTCGATGCACCATTCGAAGAGCAGCTCGCGCGGGAGCGTGGCTTTCAGCGTGAGGCCGGTCGCTCTAGCGATTTCGTCGAGGGCGTCATGGCGTTTCGAGAGAAGCGCTCGCCGCACTTCAAGGGCGAGTAGTTAGGCGCGACGAAGGCGCGCGAAGCGTTGATCTATGATCGCGTCAGCTTCGTTGATGATGCGGTCGATCAACTCCTTCACCGTTGGGATGTCGTGGATAAGGCCCTGCACCATGCCGGCCCAGAACACGCCGGCCTCCATGTCGCCGGTCTCCAGCAGAACGCGCCCCTGTGCGCCGCTCACCAATTCCGCAACGTCCGAGAACTTTGCGCCGGGCTCGGTCAAGCGCCGCGCCACCTCGTCGGATACGCCGCTTTTGCCGACGCGCGCGGTGTTCTTAAAGCTGCGGAAGATCAGGTGCGTGCCGCGTTCGTCATTGTCGATATAGGCTTGCTTCACGTTGGGATGGATCTTGGCTTCCTGTGTGGCGCAAAACCGCGTGCCCATGTTGATGCCATCGGCGCCGAGCGCGAGCGCCGCGACGAGGCCGCGCCCATCGCCGAAGCCTCCTGACGCCAACATGGGAATTTTGACCTTATCGGCGGCGCACGGGATCAGGATCAGGCCCGGGATGTCATCCTCGCCCGGGTGACCGGCGCATTCGAAGCCGTCGATGGAAATGATCTGCACGCCTTTTTTCTCAGCGGAGACAGCGTGGCGGACCGCTGTGCATTTGTGCAGGATGCATGTGTCCTTGGTGCGCAGCACTTGCCAGACCTCGGCCACCGCCTGCGTGCCGGCCGTCTCGAAAATGCGAATGCCCGCGTCAAGGGCCGCTTGCGCGTAAGCTTTGTAGTCAGGCGAATTCATTGTCGGGAAAACGGTGATGTTCACGCCGAAAGGCTTCTTCGTCATCGATCGACAGCGTTCAATCTCGGCGCGCAGCGCATCGGGCGAAGGCTGCGTTAGCGCCGTGAGCAACCCCAAGCCGCCCGCCTCGGAAACCGCCGCCGCAAGCTCCGCTACACCGACGCTCTGCATGCCGCCCTGCACGATCGGGTGCTCGATGCCCAACAGGTCCGTGATCCGCGTTTTGAACGCCATCGTGTCGCGCCTCTCTCAATCTGGCGCCAGCCTATCAGAAAATCGCTGACGCGAGGCAAGAGCGGCTGGAAGCTTGGCCGGTTCCGGCGCATCTTGGCCGCCCCGCGCGGAATTCCTGTAGGAGAGAAGAATGATCGGCGTCGTCGCGACAATGAAAGTAAAGCCCGACCAGGTGGACGCATTCGAAGCGGCCATGGGCGGGTTGATAAAGGCCACGCGCGCCAACGAGCCGGGCGTCACGCTTTATCAGTTCTGCCGTTCGCAGAAGGAACCAACGACCTACGTGATGATGGAGCTTTATCAGGATCAGGCGACGCTCGACGCCCATATGAAGTCCGAGTGGTTCCGCGGCGCGGGGCCCGCGCTCATGGCGTGCCTCGCCGAGCGCCCCGTGCTTGAGCGCTATGATACGATCGAAGTTTAGATGAGCGCGCTGGTTCTCCGCGAGATCGAGAACGGCCTTTGCATATTGACGCTCAATCGGCCTGACAAGCTGAATGCGCTCAATGCGGCGGTGTTCCGCGAGATCGAAGCGCACCTCGATGCGATCAGCCCTGACGACGTGGGCTGCGTGCTTCTGGCTGGAGCGGGCCGAAGCTTCTGCGCCGGCCACGATCTCGACGACATCTCATCAGGCAAGGAGAACAGCGCCATCGGCCGCTTCGAGACCGGCATCGTGGAGCGCCTGGCGACGCTGCCGATGCCGGTTGTCGCAGCTATTCGCGGCCATTGCCTCACCGGCGGCCTTGAGCTGGCGCTCGCGGCGGACGTCATCATCGCCTCTGAAACGGCGAAGTTTGCGGACACGCACGCGAAATGGGATCTCGTGCCGATCTGGGGATTGTCGCAGCGTCTGCCTCGACGCGTCGGCGTCGCGCGCGCGCAAGAAATGATGTTCGCCTCACGCACCTATTCAGGCGCCGAAGCGGCATCGATGGGGCTCGCGAACTTCTGCGTGCCTGATGATCGCTTGGACGAAGAGGCCGCGCGCTTCTGCACGGATGTGATCGCGAATTCGTGGCGCGCCAACCGGGCAATGAAGAAGCTCATCGCCGACACCGACGGGATGACGCTGCCTGCCGGCATCGCATGGGAGATGCATCATTCCGAGGGCCGCGGACCGGACATGGCGCCGCGTATCGCGCGCATGCGAAAGAAGTGACGATGACAGACGATCCGATGACCGAGCTTACAACCCTTCGCGGCAGCATCGACAATATCGACGCGGCGTTGGTTCATCTGCTCGCTGAGCGCTTTAAGTTCACCCAGCGCGTCGGCGCGCTTAAAGCGCGCAGCGGGATGCCAAGCGCCGATCCCGCCCGCGAGGCTGAGCAGATCGCCAGGCTGCGGGCGCTGGCGCAAACGGCGCGCCTTGACCCAGACTTCGCCGAGAAATTCCTTTCCTTCATCGTGACGGAAGTGATCCGACATCATGAAACGGCCAAAGCCGGCAAATCAGGCTGACACCGGGAACGTTGGCGCCATCTCGGCGATGCGGCCTGCTTCGTACATAGCGATGTCGCCGAATTGCAGGAACAGCGCTTCGCTTTGCGTCGGGCGAAAGAACACGTAATCGTCGACCGCCAGCGCGACGCGGCGCGAGCCTGTGAGCAGCTCTTGATTGCTCGATCGGCCGAAGATGTCGTTGTACGCGAGGCCGGGCGGCGAAACAGGGCGCGCGAGCCAATGTCCGCCATAGATGAAAAACGCCCGTTCGCTGTTGGGATCGTAGAACGAAAATACACCGCCAAGGCCTTCAAGCGCTGGCAAGCGTGTGCGGTCGAGCGCCTTGATCACCGGTGCGCCGATAAAAGCGGCAGGTTCGTGGTGCGTCAATGTGTTGAGATCGAAGTCGAGCGGCTTCACGAACGCCGAGCCGATAGCCACTTCATTGCCGGCCGTGCCTGCGGCATGGAGCTTGTAGGTGGGGCTGCCCGCCGCGTTCAAAGTGAGCGTATCCGCGCTGACGCCGAGTGTCTCAGTGAGCTGAGCGACCGCGGCGCTGTACTTGCGCTGCACGCTCGCGAACGCGCCGGAAGGATCTGGCACCTTAGGCACATGCGGATCGTAGCCCATGAGGCCGCTGATCTGCACCAAAGGCTCAGCGCGGGCGATCTCCAGCGCCGCGCTCAAAGCCTGCGCATCCACGAAGCCACCGCGATGCAGTCCTACGTCAATTTCGAAACTCACACGGAGCGGCGCATTGCTTGCGCGTGCGGCGGCGATATAGGCGGTCAAGCGCTCTGGGGTATCGATCAGCCATTGCGGCAACGTCGCCGGGGCCCCGCCCGCGCGCGATGCTGCAATGAACGGAGCGGCTTCGCGTATCGGCAGCGGCTTGCCTAACAGCATATCCGCCGCGGGCCGATGCTCGATCATGTGCGCCAGCATCGCACCGTTGAACACCATGAAGCGGTTCGTTCCGAGGCGTCGTGCGATCGGGTCGATGAGGCCAAAGGCTGGCAGCGATTTCACGACGACGCGCACCGGCAGCGCACTGGGGGCCAACACATTCATCGCGGCGTCAACGTTCGCCAACACACGCGTGCGGTCGACGATGAGGGTCGGGCGGGCGATACCTGCATCGGCAAGGGCGCGCGAGAGGCCTTGGAAATACGCGTCATGCGCGCCGCCACGATCTGGTTTGCGCAAGCCGAACGCTGCCGCAGCCGCGAGCGCCGCTCCCGCGCCGATCAGAACCCCCCGCCTGTGCTTGGGCTTTGCTTCAGGTGAGCTCATCGAGAAACACCTTTCGCAGATGGGCGTTCAGCAAGCGCCCTTCCGGGTCGATGTCTTGGCGCACCGCGACCGCATCCGCCCAGCGCGGATAAAGCGAGGCAAAATCGCGCGCGCCGAGCGAATGAAGTTTTCCCCAGTGCGGGCGACCGTCGTGACGGCGGAAGATGGGCTCGATCAGGTCAAACAGGAATTGATAATCGTCCTTGTAATAAGCATGCACGGCGATCGATCCGCTGTCGCGGTCATGGAATGGCGATAGCCACGCATCGTCGGCGCGGATGGTGCGCGCTTCGATTGGGAAGAACACATCACCGCGATGACGCTCGATGGCGGCGATCACTTCGCGGAGAGCCGGAATCTGCGCCTCGCGCGGCAGATGATACTCCATCTCGTTGAACCGAACTGGCCGCTCGTTCGACAAAAGCTTCCAGCCCTCGTCCACCCATTCCGTCGCCGCCGCGTCCGCGAACGCCGCTTGCGCCGCCGCACGCCGCAACGCGGGCGCATAGCCAAGCACGTCGCGCAGGAGCTTAAGCGACATCAAGGTGCCGGCGTCTTCATCTGCACCGCGCGGCGAGATTGGGCGGTCGGTCGGGTCGCAGGCGATGATTGCGGCGTAGCCGGTGAACGGGACGGCGTAGAATTCAACGTTCCGGTGCGCTTCCTGGAGCGACGGCCACGCCTCCATGGTTTCTTCGAGGTCGGCCACCCAAGTACGCTTCAGCACGCGCGCGAGCGGGGCGTTTTGCAACTCGATCTGCGTCAGCACGCCGAAGGCGCCGAGGCCGACGCGCGCGGCGTTGAAGAGATCGGCGTTGCGGCTTGCGCTGCACTCGACGATCTCCCCGCTAGGCGCGGCAATGCGGAGCGCGGTGATTTGGCCGTGCAGCGCACGAAACTCACGGCCGGTGCCATGCGTGCCGGTGGCGACGCCGCCGGCAAGCGATTGCTTGTTGATGTCCGGCAGGTTCGGCATCTCCTGGCCGATCTCCGAAAGCGCCGGGCCAAGGTCCGCCAAGCGCGTGCCGGCCCAGATCGTCGCGCGATGGGCCGCTGCGTCATGCGAGACGATGCCGCTCATTCGGTCGAGCGACAGCAACGAGCCATCGGTTGTGGCAAGTCCGGTGAACGAGTGCCCCGCGCCAACCGCTCGAACCGGCGCAGCCGCATCACGCAGCATGGTTGCGAGTTCATCTTCGCTCGCCGGCGCGAGGCGCTGCGTCGGATAGGCGTGTTCGATCCCGGACCAGTTGCGCCACAACAGATTGCCGTTGGCGTCCTGCGACGGCGGCGCTGGCGGCTCACGATCCCGCCACGCGCGATAGCCCACTGCGCCCGCAACACCTGCGCCTACGACGCCGGCCGCGCCAAGCAATGTGCGCCGAGACACCATGCCCTAGCCCTCGCGCCCGGCCATGAAGGCAATAAGCGCACGATAATCTTCCGGCGTGCAGGTGAAACATTGCCCACCCGCGGGCATGCCGTTGAAGCCGCTGATGGTGTGTTCCACCAGCGTGTCCATACCTTTTGTCCAGCGCGCGTCCCACGCGGCGCGATCGTTTGTTAGCGGCGCGCCGCTATCGGCGACGGCGTGGCAAGTTTTGCAGGAGCCATCATAGAGCTGCGCCAAGCGGGCATTCGCTGGCGCGGCAGCGGCGGCGCGCGTCACGCTTTGTGCGGACACATCGGGCGTTTCCCCGCAGGCGGCCAAAGCCAACACAAGCACCAAGCCGCGCATCGCATACTCCGACTGGACAAAATCTAGCCTTCGTGAAATTATAGTCAAGACTATCTTTTGGGGTGCGTGTGGCTAAACAGGCCCAAACAGCCGAGCCTATTCAAGCGCGCGCGCACGCGACGCGCGAGCTCCTGCTCAACACGGCCGCGGAATTACTCGGCGAAGTCGGGGTCGAGCGGCTGTCTTCCAACTTGATTTGCGCCAGCGCGGGCGTCACGCCGCCTGCCTTCTATCGCTACTTCAAGGACAAATACGCCGTGCTCGCCGAGTTGGGCTTGGGCTTGATGGGAGCGCAGAATGCCGCCATGGCGCCGCTGCTCGACGCCGGCGCCGCATCGGAAGCCGATATCCGCACGCTCCTCTTGCAGACGATTGCCGTCACCAAAGCGTTTCCCGGCGGCCCATGGGTGTTGCGCGTGCTGCGCGCCGTGCCGTCGCTGCAACATGTGCGGCTGGAGTCGCACCGGCGCGTCGCGTCGCTGATCGCCGATGCGGCGATGCCCTCTCGCGCATCGAAAGCGACGCGCGCACGCGTGGCGCTGCAGGCGCGACTGCTGGTGGACATGGGTTACGCGGCGGTTGAGCTGGCGTTCGACGCACCGGAGCTCGATGAAAGCGCGCTCACAAGCGCGGCCGCACGGAGCCTCTCAGCGTTGATGGGCGATATGCTGAGCGCGTGAGGTCAGTTCCTTCAATTCCTCCGCATCGTGCGAACAAAACACCTTCGCCTGCCCCGATTCTTTGAGTCGCCGCAGGCGAGCTTGATTGGCGTGGCGCGCGGGCGAGTCCGTGTCCATGATGCGCTCGTAAGCAGCCATGCCGACCGGGCAGTGATACGGCGTTTCCATTTCGTGTCGGTGCAGGTAGGCATCGCCCGCGTGAAGCAGCCAGCCACTTGGCGTGCTCACAGCGACGCCCGCGTGGCCAATCGTGTGCCCTCGCAGCGGAACCATCAGGATTTCCGGCGGGAGGCCGTCGAGGCCGCGCACCGCGCCAAACCCGAACCAGGGTTCGCCGCCACCAACATAAGTGCGCCAGTCGCGCACCTCATCCCATTGTGTCGGGCGGTAACGTTGATTGGCGACGAAGCTTCGGTGTTTGACTTCCGCAGCCGTACGTTCTGCTTCCAGCACGTGTACCCGCGCCTCTGGAAAGTCCTCGATCCCGCCAGCGTGATCGAAGTCGAGATGCGTCAGCACGATATGGCGTACGTCGCGGGCGCTGAACCCACGCGCCTCAATCTGGCGCAGCGCAGTATCAGCCTCGCGCAAGCGCGGGTTCAGAATGCCGGGCCAAAGCCAAGGCAAGCGCGCGTGCGGACGTCGCACATCCTGCACGCCGTAGCCCGTGTCCACCAACACCAAGCCATTTCCCGCTTCGATCAACAGGCAATGGGTGGTGATATTGGCGAACAGGCCGGCGCTGGTTCCGTCGAAGAGCGCCCCGCCCAGCGGACAATGCGTGCCGCAATTGAGATGATGCACACGCATTGGCGCCACCTGGATCAGTCTGCGCCCTCTATCTTTTTGCCTTCGACGAAGGCCAGAAGGTCGGGGTTCACGATATCGGGATGCGTCGACAACATGCCGTGCGGCAGACCGGGATAGGCTTTCAACGTGCCCTGCTTCAGAAGCCTCACCGACAATGGCGCTGAGTCCGCATAAGGTACGATCTGGTCGTCAGTGCCGTGCGATACAAACACCGGCACGTCGATCTTCTTTAAATCTTCGGTGAAGTCGGTTTCGGAGAATGCTTTGATGCACTCGTAGTGTGCGTTGGCAGCGCCCATCATCCCTTGGCGCCACCAATTGTCGATCAGGCCTTGCGACACCTTCGCGCCCGGCCGGTTGAAGCCGTAAAACGGGCCGGTGGGCAGATCGATGTAGAATTGCGCGCGGTTGGCGACGAGCGCGGCGCGCAAACCGTTGAACACCTCAATCGGCAAACCAGCGGGATTTGCATCCGACTTCACCATAATAGGCGGCACCGCGCCGACGAGCACCGCTTTCGAGACGCGCCCCGGCTTGGCGCGAGCAACATAGTGCGCGACTTCGCCGCCGCCCGTTGAATGGCCGATATGCACGGCGCCCTTAAGATTGAGCGTGTCGGTGAGTGCGGCGACATCGGCGGCGTAAGTATCCATCTCATGGCCACTGATGGTTTGCGACGAGCGGCCGTGACCGCGCCGATCGTGGGCGATGACGCGATAACCGCGCGCGAGAAAGAACAGCATCTGGCTATCCCAATCGTCGGCGCTCAGCGGCCAGCCGTGATGGAACACAATCGCCTGACCCTCGCGCGGACCCCAATCCTTGTAAAAGATTTCCGTGCCGTCTGTGGTGGTGATGAAGGGCATGTTCTCCTCCGAGCTGTTTGGTTAGGCCGCGCGATGAATGCTGGAGACGTTGCCAGCGCGAGCGTTGGCGGCGGCCCAGTCGAGCGCGAAATCGGCAACTTGCTCCCAGCCCGGCTCGGCGCACGTCCAATGCGAACGATCGGCGTAAAGCTTGTACTCGGTCTTCGACGCGGCGCGCTTTTGCTTGTTGTACATCGCCTTCGTCATGCTCGCCGGGGCGATGAGATCGAGACCGCCACCGATCAGCAGCAACGGCGCGCGCGTTTTGCTGTTCCAAGTGATCGGTCCGGCGCCGCCGGACACGACGCCATCCCAGTAAATTTTGCCGGCTGTCGGCACGATGTAGCGGTTGAAATGCTCATCCACCATGTCGCGAGGCAAGCCGTTGGCGAAGCGCTCGGCGAAGAACTTCTTCGTCATCGAGACGACCTTGGCGCCGCTAAAGGGATCGCCAAGGACGGGCAGCGCCGAGATCGCAGCTGTCAACGGAATGCCGATGCCTGGCGTAGGCGCTGGATCAATCGCGACACCCGCCACACCTAGGCCTTTGTCGAGCAAGTGCTGCACGAATACCCCGCCGGCCGAGTGGCCAATTAGGATCGGCGCTTCCGGAAGCTTGGCGATCTCACGCTCATAGTGCGCAACGATTTCCTTAGGGCCGAATTTGGTGAGGGCCTTGCGTGGATTGGCGCGGAGTTCCGCCGGTTCGCCGTCGTCATGCGGCCAATCTGGCGCAACCACATTGAAGCCCTTGGCTTCGTACCGCGCCTTCCAGTTCTCCCAACCCTTCGCGTTGAGCCAGGCGCCATGAATAAGCATGATGGTCTTGGTCATGTGGTCTCTCCCGTTCCTGACGAGAGATTGCACCGCGGCGCGACGCGTAACCAGTTCTACGTAGGGCTGGCGACCTAATACTCTGGTATGAAAGCGATCACGCGGACGCGGGCAATGTGACCACAAAAGTGGCGCCGCAATCGAGATTGCGCGCCTCGATAGAGCCGCCGTGTGCTTCAATGATTGAACGGCAAATCGCCAGCCCCATACCCATTCCGTTGTCTTTGGTTGTGAAGAAGCTCTCGAACAGACGCGGCAAGTTCTCAGGCGGAATACCTGGGCCGCAGTCTTCGACAGCGATTGTGATCTTCTCGCCGTCGCTTGCGCTGCGGACGATCAGTTGTCGCGACGTGGACGGCGCCATCGCCTGAATGGCGTTGACCGCCAAATTTACAATCACCTGCTGCAATTGTGTGCGGTCACCATCGATAATGGGCAGATCGGGCGCCAAATCGAGCACAAGCGCTACCTCGTGGTGCTGCATCTCGTGGCGTACGAACGCCAATGCTTCGCCAATCACGGCGTTAAGCTGCACCGCTCCGCGTTCGGGTTTGCGATGCTGAGCCATGTCGCGCACGCGGGCGACGATGTCGGCGGCGCGGCGCGCGTCGGCGCCGACATTGGCGATCAGGGTGCGCGCTTCGTCCAAGTTCGGCTCCGGTCGATTGAGCCAACGCAGGCCGGCGGACGCGTTGGTGGCGATCGCAGCCAACGGCTGGTTCACTTCGTGAGCGATCGAGGCGGTCAGCTCCCCAAGCATCGACACCCTTGCGGCATGGGCGAATTCCGCCTGCACGCGCTGTAGCATTTCCTGGGCGCGCACGCGTTCAGACACATCAATCACCCCGATCAGCAATTTGCCGTCGGCCACGCTCTCGGCCGGAAAGCACGCGGTGAACAAGGTTTCGAACTCGCGCCCATCGACAGCGCGAAGTTTGCATTCCGCCATAAAGCTTGGCTTGCCGCTTACGGCCGCAATCACGCTGCCAGCGAACACGTGGTTGCTGACGTCTGGCCAAAACGGCTCGACCGAATCCATCAACGGCGCTTTGTCGCCGCCCCCAAACAGCGTGACGGTGAGGTCGTTGACGTCGAGCACGCGGGTGGCGGCCATCATATCGCGCACGATGGCGGGATTGGCGGCAAAGTGGGCGGCCAAATCCTTCACGCCCGTGGCGCGCATCTCACGCAGCATCGCGCCAACGCCCTTGAAGTCGAGCTCCCAGAACGACACCGCCATCGCCTGGAACATATTGCGGTAGCGATACTCGCTGTCGCGCAATTTTTGTTCGGTGTTGTCGCGCTCGCTCATCGGCCCCCACTAGCCCTAACGCGGTCAGCTTGCCAGCGCGCGCTCCAAACAATCGATCAATGCGTCCGGCGCGAACGGCTTCTTGAGCACGCAATGGGCGCCGCTTGCGCGGGCGCGTTCGTGGAGGTCCGCCTCGTTGCGCGCGGTGATCATGATCACCGGCGCATGGCAGCCGCCCTCCACGAGGCGCTGCTTCAACTCGATCCCGGAGAGACCGGGCATTTGGATGTCGGTCACCACGCAAGCGCTGCCCGCGCCCCCGCCCGCCGCGAGAAACTCTTCGGCGGACGAAAAGCCGCTGGCGCGATAGCCAAGCGAACGCACCAAACCGACGAGCGCGACACGCAGGGAATCGTCGTCGTCAATGATGGAGATGAGCTTCTCTAAAGCCACGACGCCGATGTCCTGGCGCGTGTTCGCCGCGCCTTGTCCTGGAATGTCCCATGCGTGGGCGGCGGCGGGCAGCTATACTCAGGTGTTAATCGCATAAACGCTGGGCGGGCCTTGCCTAGTCCGACCGCAGATTGAGCGCTTCGGCCATGCGCACCAACTCGGCCAAGGACTTCGCGCCCATCTTCCGCATCGCCGCGCCACGATGAATCTTCACGGTGATTTCGCTGAGTGCGAGGTCCCCCGCCACCTGCTTATTCATTTTGCCGGCGGCGACGAGCGCCATGACTTGCCGCTCGCGCGGCGAAAGCGTCGCGTACTGTGATTTCAAGGCGTCGGCCTTGCCGTCGCTCGCGCGGCGGGCGCGGTCGCGAGTGATGGCTTCGGAGACCGCGTCCAACATATCCTGATCGCGGAACGGTTTGGTGAGAAAATCGACAGCTCCGGCCTTCATGCCGCGTACCGACATTGGGACATCGCCATGACCGGACATCAGCACGACCGGAAGCCGGATGCCCAATTCGTTAAGCTGGGCTTGAAAGTCCAGACCGCTCACACCGGGCAATCGGATGTCCAACACCAGGCAAGCCGGCTGCTCCGGGCGCGGCGCGGACAGAAATTCAGCGACCGAGCCGTACAGACGCACTTCCAGGCCTACGGACCGAAACAGGCTCGACAACGCCGCCGCCAGCGGCGCGTCGTCGTCGATCACATGGACAATTGCTGCTTCAGTCATGGGCCGGTCGGGTGTTCGGTTCCAAGGTGCCACGGCCCACGAGGCGCGGCCACTCATACCTGAGGATAGTCCCGTCGCGCAGTTCGTCGCTTGGCGCCGGCGCCCCGTCGCTCGGGCCACAGTCGCGCCCAAATTTCCATGCCCCTTGTGCACCGTGTGAGATTCGATGGGACGGCGCTGGGAGGCGCGGGGGCGGATGCCACTCAATATCTCAACACAATCCGGCGACAACCAGGACTCCAAGCGCGCCACAGAAGACGCGCTAGACCTCGCGCCGGGCTCGCTCAACGAAGCGCTGCGTCGCTGGATTGACGGTGGCGAACGATCCGCAGCCGAACGCGAGCGGATCTTGCGCGCCGCGCCTGGCTACCCCGACCAACTCGCTTACGCGGCGGCGGCCCTCGTCAATGATGGCGCCCCGGCGTCAGCGCTGGACATGTGCGGCCTGGCCCTCAGCCTCCAACCCGACAACGCCAAGGCGCTGAACGTGCAAGGCGTTGCCCTACGCCAGCTTGACCGCGCCGAGGAAGCTGAAAACAGTTATCGCAGCGCTTTGGCGGCGGCGCCGGATTTCGTCGATGCGTGGTGCAACCTTGCGAACCTGCTGGCGCAACTGAACCGCAAGGATGACGCGCGCACCGCCTACGACGCGGCGCTGCGGGTTGATCCGCACTTCGCGTACGCACTGAACGCCCGCGGCCAATTGAACATGCAAACCGCGCGCTACGAGGACGCGGCGGCGGACTTCGAGTCCCTCTTGGGCGTTGCGCCAGATCACAAGACGGCTTTGAGCGATTTGCTGGCCGCACGTCGGCACAATTGTGATTGGCGCGAACATGACCGTCTGCTCGCTCAACTCAAATCGGACTGGCGCGCGGGGCGCCGGCAAATCACGCCTTTTGGCAGCTTGACACTGCTGGCCAATCCTGCCGACCAATTGCGCTGTGCGCAGCGGTTCGTACGCGAACAACCGACGCTCGCGCCAATTGCGGCGCGAGCCGGGGCGCGTTCTAACGACAAGCGTCGCGTCGGCTACCTCTCACCGGATTTTCGCGATCACGCCACATCGTTGTTGGGCGTCGAAGTGTTTGAACGGCACGACCGATCCAAGTTCGACGTGACGGCCTTCAGCTGCGGCTCACGCGGCGACGATGACATGCGCCTACGCCTTGCTCGCGCGTTCGATGCGTTCGTCGACGTCCGTGGCGCAGGCGCAACAGACATTGCGGCGGCCATGGCAGCGCACGACCTTGATATCGCGGTTGATATGGGCGGCTATACGCGAGGCGCCGTGCCCGCCGCATTCGCGGCGCGCGTTGCGCCGGCGCAAGTATCCTACTTCGTCTACCCGGGCACGCTTGGCGCCCCCTATTTCGACTACATCATCGCTGACGATACGTTGATCCCGTCCGAACTCGCGCAGCATTATGCAGAGAAGATCGTGCGTATGCCGCATTCCTATCAGCCCAATTCACGACGCCCCACGCCGCCGCGAGTGGAACGCGCCGCACACGGCCTGCCCGAAGACGTCGCTGTATTGTGCTGCTTCAACGCCGCGGCAAAAATATCGCCGGAAATATTCGCAAGTTGGATGCGCATACTTCACGCCTGCGACGCCGTGCTTTGGCTTCAGACAAGCGCACCCGCCGCACGCAACCTTCGCACCGAGGCACGTGACGCCGGCATTTCGCCAGATCGGCTGGTCTTCGCAGGCATGCTTGAGTGGGAGGACCATCTGGCACGGCTCGCCCTTGCCGACCTGGTGCTGGACACCTCGCCGTATGGTGCGCACACGACCGCCAGCGACGCGCTGTGGATGGGCGTTCCGGTCATCACAACGCCGGGCGATACGTTTGCCAGTCGGGTTGCGGCGAGCCTGCTAAACGCCGTTGGCATGCCAGAACTCATCGCAAAGGATCGTGCGACCTATGAGGCGCTGGCGATTGCGCTAGCCAACGCGCCGAAGCAACGCGCCGTGCTGCGGACGAAACTCCTCGCGCAACGCGAGACCGCGCCCCTATTCGACATCGCCGCTTATACGAGTGCTCTTGAGCGCGGCTACGAGATCATGGCCAAGCGCGCCAGCGCGGGCGAACCGCCGCGAGACATCAACATACCCGCGCGCTGAGCATTCACCATTCGACGCTGATCGTCACTGTATCTGAATAGGCGCCCACTGGCGCCGCAGGCGCCGCAGCGATGCGTCCGTAAACCGGCGTGCTTGAGTTCCACGTGAGCAACGAGAGAGTGTTGTTGATGGTGCGGTCGGGATAGCCGCCTGTTCCGTCACCCCAAATCTGGGTTCGGCCGGCGTTGGTGTAAAGATTATAGTTGAGTAGGTTCGCGCCACTCTTGAGCTTGCGCTGCGCAACCGTGCCGTTAATGCCGCCACCGATACCGACGTCTATCGCGCTCAAAGCGGCGATGCCGCTGCACGACACCTCGATGGCGCCGGCGCCATCGAGAGGGGCGCTGTCGAGCGGTTCGAATGCGCCAAACGTCAGCGGCGCGGCGCTTACCTCGCACGAGCACAGCACGCAGATAGCCTGCGCCTGAGGTACGCAGAGCGCCACCAGCATCAAAATCAACGTCAACGCACGCAACGCAGCGGCTCCACTTCATCCAACGCTTGGGACGTCACCACGACGCGGCACGCATAAGCTTCCGCCACGAGCGTTGATATGCCGACGACCGCGGACAGATAGGCGCGACCGTCGCCGCCGATTGGGAAGCGTGCGAGATCCGTGTCGCGCACCAGGACCGCGCCCTCCGGCAACGCGTCGTTATTCTCATCGACGATGCGCACTTCGCCCGCGCGACCTTCGGCGACGGCGAAATCCACGCGCACGCCGCTGCGCGCGCCCGTGCGCACGGCAACTTCGTCCTGCGCGATACTGGCTTCGATGGGTAGATCGTCCAGGCTCACGCCGAGGCGGTTCTGGTCATAGCTGCGCAGCCCGGTAACCAGGAGGCGTCCGTGCTGATCGGTGCGGCCAATCAATCGGCGATCGTGCAGAACGCCAATCTGCGCCACGCCGACATCAACCAGCGCAAAGCTGTCCCGGATGGGCCGCGCGATCATTGTCGCGCCGTCGATCCAAACCAGCGCGCTTTCGAACTGGCCACGCAAGCCGTCCGCGCCCGCGGCGTGTGCGGCTTCAAGGCGTGCCTCAAATGCGCGCGCGCGCAGAGCTGCGGCAGCTTCCCAACGACGTGTTTCGCCTTGCGCGGCGCCGATGCGCCAACCCCAGCCGCCTTCGGCGGGCGTCGCGCGCTGTGCACGCGCACGCACACTTATGCCGTCTGCATCCGATTGCACAGCGGTCGAAGCGCTGCCTCGCCTTCCAAGCGGACGCACGAACGTGACGCTCGCGGTCGTGAATGCTTGCTCTCCATCGTCAACATGAAGCGCGTTGATCGCGAGTGCGCCAAGCCGCCCTGCGGGCGGCGCAAAGCCTAGGCTCCAGGTTTCCACGCGTTCGAACGCAGTCGTCTCCTGCGAGGCTGCAGCCAGGGATAGGGCGCCGTACCTGCCGAGCGCCCAGCCAATCGTGCCTTGCGCGCGCCGGCGCGCGGTATCTTCTTGGCCTAGGCGGGAAAAATCGTCGCTCGTGGTTTCTGCATCAATTGCGAAGGAAAAGCGTGCGCCTTGCCAGGCCCATCCCATTCCGAGGCTTTGGCCGTCGCCGAGGCGCGTCTCGCTGTGCGCAACGCGAACATTGACTTCGCCCAGCGTTGGGCGTGCGAGCGCGAGGCCTGCGCCCACCAACGAAGCACCTCCCGACACCTCAAGCCGAGCTTCGGCGGTGAGCCAGTCCGTGACCCCATGACGATACGCGCCAAGCGCAAAGGCGTCGCCATAGTCGAAACTCGCTCTCGCGAAATTTCTCCGCGTGGCGCCGGCGGCGACAGAGAAATCCGTGAGACCAGCGCGAAGCAAGCTTGGGCTTGCATAGAATGGCGCGGTCACATTTTGCTGACGCCCGAGCGCATCGGTGACCACAAGCTGCGCAACTCCCCCGCCGGCGATGACCGGCGTATCGGTGAGATCGAACGGGCCGGCGTCGACACGCTGGCGAGTTTGCAGCGCGCCGTTGATGTAAAGATCCACCACCGACGGCGCGGCCGCCTCGCCCGAGAATGTCGGCAGCGGAAATGGGACGAAGCTCGGGTCGACGGCGAACTCCGTGCCCCATTGGACGCCTGCGAAGCGGAACGCCGCGCCCGAGGCGGTGGCGGGCGCAAGGGCGTCACCCAGGCGCACGCTTTGGCGCGCGTTGGGGCGATCGAACGTCCACGCTGTGTCGAGGCGGATGAGCGCGCCTGCCTCCGCGCCCATGAGCCACGCAATGGCGCCACGGCCGCCGGGCCGGAAGAGGCCTAAATCAAACGCCCCGGAAACCTGTCCCCCGCCCTCATCGGCATAGGTGGCGACAAGATCGGCGTTCAAAAAACCGCCAACGCCGACTTGCAATGGCGTCATCTCTGGGTCGGCGGCGCGCACGCGTTGGTGTGCGAAGCACGCTGACGCGCAGGTGATCTCAACGGCCTGATCGGCTTCGACGAACCGGTAGCTGAGGCCAGCGATATCCGAGAGCGGCGACGGCTCCGATTGGTTTGTCGACGCAGAGATTCCAAGCGCTCGAAGCGTTTCGGCAGCTGCGTAGATTTCATCGCCGCGCCGCCAGGCGATGGCCTCGACGGCCGCGTCGTTGCCGAGCAAACGAAACTCGACCGCGATCGGTTCGAGCCCATGGGCCCAGGCTGGCGCCGCAACGGCGCTAACGCACGCCGACAAGAGCCAACGGCGCATCGAGCACGAGGGTGTCAGTTGAGAGCGCCGGTTGGTTCAAGGTTGTGTAGCTGACGCGCAGCGCGCCAACGCCGTTTGGCGCGGGCCGCGTCACCTCTTCACCGGCCAGCAGATAGCGCGGCATGTCGGGCAGCGACGCGTCGGCGCCGTATTGAACGTCGGCGATCCGGACGACGCTGGTGCCGATGTTGGAAAGGACCACCGCGCCGTCGCGCGATCGGCGCGCTTCGAGCGCGGTGGTTGCGCCGCGCGGGGGAGCAAACACAGGCAGCGACATTTGCAGCTGGACGCGAAGCCCGGCTCCGGCCTCTGCAGCGGGGAGCTGCCGCAGGATGAGGCGGTAGGCGGCTTCGCGTCCAGCTTCGCGCGCGGCGGCCATGATCGCCAGGCGCACGATCTGTTCTTGGCCCGGCCGGACAGCGAACACGCTGGGCGCCACGACCACGTCAGTCGTTTCACTCAGAACGTCGGCGCCATCGTCCTGGCTCCAGGCGAATACGTTGACTTCGAACATCATCTCCGTGTCGCGCCGGTTGTGGACGCGCACCGAGGCCAAGCGGCGCTCCGGCGCCACTTGGATGATCACCGGCGTGACCTGCACGCCGTTCGTCTCGGCTGAGGCCGGCGGAATAAGCGGCATCGCCAGGGGCACGAGAAGGAGCGCCGGGCGCATCAATACGTCACCGTGACTGTAACGGTGTCGCTGAACGCGCCCGCTGGCGCGGTCTGGTTGGCAGGCACGCGGCCGAAGACGTCGATGTCCTGTTCGGCGCCACTGCCCGTGCCGGCCACTGTGTTTACGCCGGCTGTTTCGCCCCACACGTTGGTGCGGCCAGCGTTCCGGTAGAGTGAATACGTGAGCGTGTCCGCGCCGGCGGTCATGCGGCGGCTCGCGACTGTGGCGCCGGCGCCGAGGCCTTCATCCAGCGAGACCACATAGGCGGTGCCGTTGGTGCACGTGACGCCGATGCTTGTGCCAATGTCGAGCGGGCTCGCCGCGACGGGATCATAGTCGCCGAACAGCAGATCGGACGCGTCCACGCTGCAGCTGGCGACGACGGTCGCTGTGATCGCCATCGTGTCGCTGTCGGTCGCTGCATGGGCGTTGAACGCGGCGGCGGCCGTTAGCGCGAGGCCGAGTATTGCCCTCCTCGCCAACAACGAAAACATCTGCGATGTCACACGCTCTACCCTTGGTTTAGGTCATTCGGGTTAGTCTGACAGACGTGTGTTTCCTTTGCATAATCGTGCAAATTCGATGAATTGCAGATTTTTCGGGTAATAAAAGTTGCTGTATTTCTGTCGCTCGGCGCGTTGTTATCAACTTATGAGTGTGCCAGCGTTTGCAAGTCCCGAGTCTCTGAATGTCGTGAGGGCGCCATGAGTGAGAGGATTTCCGTTAGTTCTGCGGACTTCGTCCGCAACATCGGCGTCTGGCAGGAGCGCGCGCTCCACGCGCCCATCGCGATCACGTATCACGGGCGCGAACGTTTAGTGCTGCTAGCAGCCGAAAGCTTTAGCGTGAGCAACGATTCAAACGCGCCTACGGATGCGATCGACCAACTTTCGGCCATTGTCGACAACATGGCCGAAGGCTTCGTCGCGATCGCCGACGATTACAGCGTTGTCGCCGCCAACCACGTCGCAGAAGGCTATTTTGGGCGCAGCCGGCGGAGCATGGAGGGCACAGCGTTCACCTCGATCTTCCCTGCACTGAAGGACTCGCTGCTGATGAGCCAAGTCCAGCGCGTGATGCGCGCACGCGAGGCGGCGACCTTCGAGCTTGAATCGATTGTTTTTCCCGGGCGACGCTTGGAGTGCCGCGTGTTTCCGCTATCCCGCGGCGTCGGCATCCTGTTCGTCAACGTGACCGAGCGTGAAGCTCTGCGCGGTGCGCTGGCGGAAGCCGAAGCGATGCGCGCCGCCGCCTCGCTCCACCCTGACATCGCCAGCGCGACGTGCGACCCGCGCGGGCGCCTGTTGCACGCTGACGCGCGCTTTTGCGCCTGGGTCGGGTTCGAGCCCTCGGCGATCCTGCATTGCCGCTTCGTGGATATCGTCGCGCCGGCTTCTCGGCGTGAGGTCGGCGAAGCTTTAGAGCGTGCGCTCGATGCAAATTTGACGGTGACGACGCGCCTGCTCGCGAAGGACCTCACGGAGCGTCAACTCACGCTCAGCCTGTCGCCAATCACGTCGGTCAGCGGAACCAAGGGGGTGTGCATCCTGGCGACGACCCGGCTTGCACAAGCCGAAACCTCCCGCGTCGCCTAACACGCTCCCGCGCGGCTCAAGGCCACGCGGGAGCGCTCGTTAGGTTAGGCGGTGCGCGTTTTCATTTCTTGCAGCACGCGCTGCGCATAAGCGCGGCTCACTGGCACCTCATCGCCGCTATCGAGCACAGCGAGCAAGCGCCCGTTGGCGTCGCGCTGGACAGCCTTGAGACGCTTCCAGTTCACGAACGCCGAGCGGTGCACGCGCAGCATCACCTCGGGGTCCAGGCGTTCTTCCAGGTGCGACATGGTCTCCCGGTAAAGCAACGTCCGCCCTTCCCAGAACAGACGCACATAGTCCCGCTCCGCTTCGATGCGTTCCACGTCCACAACCGGCACCCGCAAAAAGCGGCCGCGCTCGCGGATCCAGAACTCTTTCTCGAAGCGCGGACCTTCGCGGTCTCGGGCTTCGCGGCGGAGCGCATCGAGCACCGAAGCAAGCTCCTCCGCGCGGCGTCCGGCGTTTTGCGCCGCGCGCCGCTCACGCGCCCGCATCAGCGCCGAGGCCAGCCGCTCGAACTCGACCGGCTTCAAAAGGTAATCCACCGCCGACGTCTCAAACGCGCGCAGCGCGTAAGAATCGAACGCGGTGACAAAGATCACGGTTGGACCACCAGATTCCTCGATGGCGTCAGCCACCGCGAAGCCGTCCGCCAACGGCATTTTGATATCCAACAGAACGACGTCGGGGCGCAGTTCGCGCATCGCGTCGATCGCCTGCACGCCATCATTGGCGGCGCCGACGACTTCAACATCAGGGATCGCCTGCAGCGCGAGCCGGAGGCGCCGAAGCGCCAAGGGCTCGTCGTCAGCTAAAAGTAGGCGTAAGGGTTCGGCCGACACGTTCCTCCTCCACGGGTAACCAGATCTCCACGTGACAGCCATTCGGCTGCTTATTGCGCGCGATTAGGCCAGCGCGTTGGCCATAGATGAGCTCCAAGCGCTCACGGATGTTTGCAAGACCGACGCCTTGTCGTTTGCTTGCATTCGTCGTGGGCAGGCCGGGGCCATCATCTTCAACCGCGATCCGCAGCACGCCGTCCTCCCGCCATGCGGAGACGACGATGCGGCCTCCGTCCACACGGGGCGTGATTGCGTACTTGATCGCGTTCTCAAGAATGGGCTGGAGGATGAGGCTTGGGAGCCGCAGCTTCTCCAGCCCAGGTTCAATATTGAATTGAACCGTGAGTTTGTCCTCGAATCGGGTTTGCTCGATCTCGAGGTATTTGCGTTGGGCTTCGATCTCGTCGGAGAGCTTGGCAAGCTCAGTCGGCTGACGGTCGAGCGAATAGCGCAGGAAGCCTGCGAGCCGCAGCAGCATGTTCTCGGCCTGCGCATTGCGGTTGTCGAGCACGAGCGTCGAGATCGCGTTCAGCGTGTTGAACAGGAAGTGCGGATTGATCTGGTAGTGCAGCATCCGTACTTGGGCGTCGTACGCGAGCGCCTGGGCGCGCGCGACGGCCCGGGCCTGCGCCACGGTTTGGAAGTGGTAGCCCAGCAGCGCTTGCATCAGCCCCCAAAGCAGCAGCGCCCAACCGAACTGAAAGAGGTAGATCACAAACGGGTACGGCTCGGGCGTCACCCCACCGAGGAGGCGCGGCCAATAATGCTCGCTAAACTGGGTGACCGGCGCGAGCGCCAGCGCGCCCAGCACCAGCGCCAGATTGCGCCCCCGGTCGGATCGATTGGCTTTCCAGCCCGCCACGACTGCCAAGAGGACGCCCGTCAGCACAGCGTAGCTCGCCACCGCCATCGCGCGGTTGGCCATGTAGGGAAAATCGCCGACGTCTTCTGGCGGATCGGCCGCAGCCGCCGCCGTCCGGATCACGAAATAGGCCCCCCAGAACGCGACGTGCGCGCCCCATCGGACCAATCCCGGATGCTCCGCCTTGCTTAATGATGCGCCTACATCTTGGATGGCGCTGCTCCCTCAAGGTGTCCGCCCACGCGGGCCAGACCCTAGCGAAATCGAAGCGCGTCCGCAGGACGTCCGTCGCAGTTACGCTCGGGCTTGTCGCATAGGAACGGCGTTTCGCCGCTAAGGTGTGTGGCCGTGGACCCGGCCGCAGCGTGGCCTACCGCGCCGCTGGCGCAAGCTCGAACGCGTATTCGTGGAACACATCTTCGAGAGGTTGGAACGCTAATTGCGCCCGCTTTCCGGCGATCGCGAGCTTACCCGCAAGGCCCGGTTTGGGGCGCTTCAGCATCGGCCAGCGCAACGCCTTAAGCTCAAGCCCCGCCCGCCATGCCAACTCGTGCATATTGGAGATCGAGACCCAGCGCGTGTGCTCAAGGTTCGCCATCACGTAGCGGGTGCCACGCTGGGCGCGGTGCTGGCGAAAGCGCGGCGCAAACGGGTTCGGCGTGGTGAACAGCATCACGCCTTCGGGCTTCAGGTGGCGCTTGGCGAAGTTAAGCAAGCCCACCGGATCGTTCACGTGCTCAATCACGTCGCCGCAAAAGACCCGATCGAAACGCTCGCCAAGGTCCACGTCGGACGTGGCGTCGGCGCAGCGGAAGTCGAAACCCTTGGAATTGTAGTGCGCACAGAGCTTGGGGTTGATCTCGACCGCCACCGCGCGTTTGGCGACGCGTTTGATGCGGTTGTGCTCCCATCCCTCCTCGGAGAAGAAGACGATGTCGTGCTCGCCGGCGCCAATGTCGAGCATCTCTTGGCCACGGCAGAAATTGTCGATCATCTCGACACGCGATATCGGCTCGACGCGGGTGATGGAGCGCAAGAACGCATCCATCTTTTGCGTGGCTTCGCGGTCGGTGGGATCGGCCGAGACGCCGCGCCAATCAAGCATGTCGTCCATCCCGCCGCTTCGGCGTTTGATTGAGTTCATCCGTCAGCGCGCGCCAGAATGGCTCGGCGCCATAGCGCACGTGGAGCGCAGCGCGGCCCTTCTCGGCTTTGGCCCGGAGAGCGTCAAGATCGGCAAGTGCGCCCTCTATCGTCCGCGCCAGCGCCAAGGCGTCGCCGAATGGAAACAGCGCCCCATATGCGCCGTCCGCCAGCGCGGCGCGATTGCCGGGATTGTCAGCGGCGATGATCGGCGCGCAATGATCGAGCGCTTCTTGCAGCAAGTATGGGAGCCCCTCCCACTCCGACGGCAGCACGAGCACGTCGTTGCGATGGAAATGAGAGAACGGAGCGCTGAGCCAGCCGGCAAACTCAGCTTCTACGTTCGCCTCTGCCGCAGCGGCTCGCATCTCCCCTTCAAGCGGCCCCGCACCTATAAAGCGAAGGCAGGGTCGCGCCTTGAGCTTGGCAAACGCAGCGATGAGTGTGAGCGGGCTTTTCGTCGGAATGAAGCGCGCCACGAAGTTGACGCGCAGCGCGCCTTCGCTCGCCGGCGGCGTGGCCGGCGATGCCACGTAGGGGTTGCCCAACAACGCAATACGCGCACCGGGCAGCGCGGCGCGGCACGCGTCGGCTTGCGCTTGGTTCAGCGCGATCACCAGATCGGCGTCCCGCTTGCGTTTGAATTTGTCGGAGTGGCAGGGCGTGGCGAACAGCGCGCCTGGGAAGAGCCTCCGCAAAGCGGCGAGTGCGAGATCGCTGTGGACGATCACCAGGAGCGGCTCCGCGCCCGCGCGCGTGCGGACTTCGGCGCGAAGGCGGTCGAGCACAAACGGCGCGGCGCCGAACGGCGACGTCAACAACGCAGGCGCGTCCATAACGTCAACGCCATCGGCCCGAAGCGCGTCAGCTGACGGCCCGCGGAACACAACGGCGGACCGCACACCGACGGCGCGAAACATGCGCTCGTAGTGCGCGACGGCGGTGGCGATGCCGCCCCGGCCTTTCACGATCGCTGCCTGCAGCACAAACATGGTCGCAGCCCTCTAGCATGGCGCTGGCGACTGCGCCTCCTACCCACGCGCAGCAAAACGCCCCACGACGTCACCGTCATGGGGCGTTCTGCGTTTGGGTGCGGGAGTAGGATTTGAACCTACGACCTTCAGGTTATGAGCCTGACGAGCTACCGGGCTGCTCCATCCCGCGTCAGCTTTTTGCGCCGCAGTGCGGCGCAAGGCGGCTCATATGGCTGTCTCCGGCGCCCGCGTCAAGCTGAGCTAGGCGCGCAAGCGCAAACACCGCGCAAAGAACGACGCTGGGCAAAAGAAATGGGGCGGACCTTGCGGTCCGCCCCAGAACTTTTGCGGTCCCAGTTCGCTTAGAAGCGAGCTTGGAAGCCGACCACCCACTCGCGACCGATGCCGGCGTCGAATTGGTTGCCGACACCGTAGATGCCGCGGTTCCAATCTTCGTCCGTCACGTTGTTCACGACCAAGCGAACGGTCATGGAGTCCGTGATGTCGTAGGAGGCGTTGTAGTTGAAGAAGTTGAAGTCTTCACCACGGAAGGCCAGCGACTGCTCGTTATACAACGGCTTGGCGACCGTGATGTCCGAGACGGTCATCGGGTTCCAGTTCCATTGCAGCGTGTGGTCGAACGGCCCGATGCGGTGACGGATGTCCATACGGAATTCGTATTCCGGCTGGCCCGTGCCCGGGTGCTCGCCCACTTGGCGGTCGAAGCGTTGCGTGAACGCGTTGTCGGCGTACAGGTCGTAACGCTGGTTGTGGAACAACGTCGTGCGCAGGAAGATGTCGCCCCAGTTTTCCATGAAGCCGCCGAGGACGGGAACTTCGCCGAGCCCGAAATTGTAGCGGGCTTCGAGGTTCACGCCGCGGAATGCACGGCCGCCAGCGTTGATGTTGTTGAACTGCGCCATCGTCGCGATGAACGAGTTCGTGGCAGGCGCGAGACCCGGCGCGAGCGACGGGGTGCCGGCCAGAACACCAGCGAACGACGGGTTGCCCGTGATCGCGTTGACAGCCGGGATGATGAAGCCGCCAGCCGTGGCTTGCGGGAACAGCTGTTGATCGCAAGCATTGAGGCCGCCGATCGGGGCGTTCGGATAGGTAGCCGAGTCGAAGCAGATACCCATGAACGCTGCCGAGCTGCCGCTGTTGTTGTTGGCGAATGGGCCAAACAGCAGGATTTCGTTCGTCAGGTCGACCGAGAAGAAGTCGGCGGCGAGAACCAGGCGCGGGGCCCAGCTCGGCTCGTACGTGATGCCGTAGGTGTACGAGTTGCCTTCTTCGTTCGCGAGGTTCGGGTTACCCGCCGCAACGGCCGAGCGGGCGATGTTGCCGACGGTCGCTGCGTTGTTGAACGTGTTCAAGAACGCCTGCGCAGAAGCCGCATCCGGTGCAATGCCCAGCGCCTGAACGGCGGAGAGGCAGTTGGCCTGACGCGAAGCCGAACCCAGACCGATATTTTCGGTCGTGCACGGATGGTAGGTGGTGTCCGGCGTCGTGAACGCGATGGTGAACGGACCGAGCAGTTCGACCAGCGAGGCCGAGCGAACCGTACGGCCGCGCGCGCCGCGCACGGTCAGATCTTCGAAGGGCTTCCACGTCACGCTGTAGTTGAACGTGTCGTCCACCGTGCCGTCGCCAGTCACGAGGGCCGTCGAGGAATCTTGCTCCCGTTCGACCATGCGGAAGGCGTAGCTGAACTCGAGCGAGTTCATGAGCGGGAATTGGAAGCCTTCGCCGAAGATTGGGATCAGGACTTCGTAGCCGTACTCGAGGAACTCAAGTTCGCCCGCGCCGCGGCCTTGGAGAGCCGTACGGCCATCGCCACGTGCGAGACGATTGTTCGGCTCGAACTCAGCGGTTTCACGACGATACTCGATGTTCAGACCGAGGCTCGCGGCGCCCGCCGGGAGACGAATGATCTCGCCGCCGAGGGAGCCGGTGTAGACGATCTGACGGTTCAGAGCGTGGGTCGAGGAGTCAACCTGGACGTAGTCACGCGCAGCTTGGCTGCTCGCGCCTTCGCCCATGATGTTCAACGGCACGCAGCGCGCCACTTGGTCGGCAGTCGGGATCAAACCCGCAACCGTACGGCCAGCGTTCAGGATCGAGCTAGCGCCTGGGTTGGCGTATTCGATCGGGATCGGCTGAGCCAGCGTCTGTTGACGGCAAACCGGTTGACCGCCCGGGCCGGTGATGACGTCGGTCGCGAGCGCGAATTCGATGTCGCCGATGTCGGTGCGGTTGTTGTCGGTTTCCGAGGTGCCGTAGATCGCCGCGACATCCCAGTAGAAATCACGATCGAAGAGCGAGAAATCGCCTTCGAGCGATTGAGCGATACGGAACGTCGAGGTGTCTTGCGTCGACCTGAGGCCCTCGCCGCCGACGATGTCGGAGAGCGCACGGCCGATATAAAGGACGTCCTGAGCGCCACCGGCGCCGAACGGACCGTCCGGATCGTAGGCCGCCGGCAGCGTCAGGCCTTGGGCGATCAACGCATCGATCTGCGCGATGTTCGTGCCGACGTTGAAGAACGGGTTCTGGCGGAAGAAGATCGGAACCGCGAGCGTACCGGCTTGAGCGTTACCGCCGCCAGCGTTGGTCGACGGGCCCTGCACTTGGTCGAACGTGATATCCGTGTAGAGGATTTCCGTACGCGTGCGCAGCCAGTCGGTGATGTCGTAGTGACCGGTGATGGCCAACGACGCACGTTCCGTACCAGCTTGGATCTGCGTGAACCCATTGGCGCTCGGCTCGTAGCCGCCGCCCCCGAAGGTCGCTGCGATTTGCGACTGGAGCGGCGGTGCAATGATGCCGACGTTGTAGGGTTGCAGCTGGCCGTTCGCGGCGAACGACAGCGGAACCGCGCGACGCGGGAAGAGCGCGCTGGTGGCGATATCCGTGTTGGTGATCGTCGGCAGGTAGCCGTTGGCGCTGGCGGGGTTAACGCCGCCGGCCGCATGAGCCGTGCCGAACGAACCGATGAACAGCATCGGATCGATGCCGGGGTTGGCCGCAAGGTACTCATACGGCGTTTGGCGGTTGCGCTGCAGCAGCGACAGCACGAGCTGCGACTGCGCGGCCGCCGACAGCAGGTTGTAGTTCGCCAGGTTGGTGGCCGCATCAGCACCCGTGTTGAACGAGTTGAAGATCGCCAAACGGCCGCCAGCGGTATCCTGCCCGGCGGTCAAAGCCGTCGGCGCGAACGAAGCAAAGCCAAGCGGATCGAGCGGCGTGACGATACCCGAACGGGCAGCCGCCGTGCCAACCGCCTGAGCCGGAACCAGGAACGTCGCCGCGTTGACGCCGCTGAAGTTCTGGTTGGTCAGCACGGTGCCGCCGAGGCTGATGTGCGTGTTGTTCAACGGCAGATCGCCGAAGCGGCCGAGATAGTTGGTCGCAACGTTGTTCGAGGCGGCCGGCAGGAACGGCGTTGAGGTGGCGAACGCGGTCGTGCAGGTCGCGGCGGTCGCGCAGGTGCCGAACGCGGCGATCTGGCTGCTGACCGAGAGCGTGCCCGTGCGACGCGTGCCCGTGTTCAAGCTGTTGGTCGGCAGAGCCGGGCCGACATAGAGCGCGCCGCCAAGGTCGATATCCGAGAAAATCGACTCTTGGTTGAAGTATTCGGCCGACACCGTGATGTTCGCACGGCCGTCCATGAAGTTCGCGCCCCACAGGCCGCTGAGGCGGTAGGAGTCGCCCTCGCCGATTTCCGGGTGCGAGTACTGGCCGCGGATGTCCAGGCCTTCGTAATCGTCCTTGGTGATGACGTTGACGACGCCGGCCACGGCGTCGGCGCCGTAGATCGCGCCGCCGGTGCCGGCCAGAACTTCAACGCGGTCGATGATTTGCGGGTTGATCATCGAAAGGTCGACTTGGGCGCCCGACGAGTTGCCCGGCACGAAGACCGTGCCTTGGTTGCCCGGAACGACGCGGCGGCCGTTGAGCAGGGTCAGCGTGCGCTGGGTGCCGAGGTCGAGGACGTCAGGGAACGCGAAGCTGTCGCCGTTCTGACCTTGCGTACCGCGGTTGTTGACGCCAACGCCGAGCAGCGGAATGTCTTCCAGCGCGTCGATCGTGTTGACGGTTTGCGCGGCGTCCATCTGCTGCGAGCCGACTTGGAACGTCGGGTTCGGGCTTTCGAACGTTTCCCGACGCAGACGCGAGCCGGTGACGACGATTACGTCCTCTTCAGAGGCTGCCGGAGCGTCCTGAGCGAGCGCGGGCGTCACGGCGCCCATACCGATCGTCAGAATAGTCGCGCCAAGCAAACCAAGCTTGTCTTTTACGTTCATCACCCATTCTCCCGCCGACAGCTTATTCGCTGTGTTCCTGATCCACGTTTTCGGAAAGTGAGCTTGGCCGACCTGGCGAACAGACCCCCCGGACCGAAGTCCCCTGAGCCGCACGTCCCCTGTCGCCTGCCGAGCGCCCTCTCCGCCTCAGTCCATTAGACCGTACGAGCTAAAGAGGTGCATGGGGGTGGGTCAATCGCGCCGGTCACCATTCGGGCGGCTTTATGTCGAGTTCACGACTTGCTGTGGCGGAAGTGTTACGCCTTGTGTCACAGCTGAGCGGGTGCAGCATGAATTGCGCGTGAAGCCTGCGAAACTTCAACCAGAAAGCCGCAGTTTGACGGTGTGTTTTGCCCCGCGGTGCGACGAACGGCGTACGCTTCGGCCCTCAACCTCGCATGACCGACACGACTGACCGGTCAGACGATTCGAGAGGCGCCCGGCGCCGCTTCTTGCGTCAAATAAGACGAAATGCGGCGCAACACGGCGAGGTGCGAGACGCGCTTCAGCGGCCGCAGAAGCGGCTCAAGACGAAGTTCAGGGAGTGGAAATCGTGATGAGGGTTCGGGATCTGGTGTTTCGCGCGCGCCGTGCAGACCCGGCAGCGACCTACTCTCCCACGCCTTGAGACGTAGTACCATCGGCCCTGGGGGACTTAACTACCGAGTTCGGGATGGGATCGGGTGGGGAACCCCCGGCATAGCCGCCAGGTCGGCGCGACGCGCGCGAAAATTGGAAGACATCAAATCGATTTGCGCATTCAAACGACGCAGTCGTCGCCATGCATGAACGTTCTCGATCGTTCAAGCCGATCGAGCTATTAGTACCAGTCAGCTTCAACCCTCGCGGGTCTTCCACACCTGGCCTATCAACGTAGTGGTCTACTACGGCTCTCAAGGGAAACCTAGTTTTGAGGGGGGTTTCACGCTTAGATGCTTTCAGCGTTTATCCCGTCCGCACTTAGCTACCCAGCTGCGCTCCTGGCGGAACGACTGGTGCACCAGAGGTGCGTTCATCCCGGTCCTCTCGTACTAGGGACAAATCCTCTCAAGTTTCCAACACGCACGGTAGATAGGGACCAAACTGTCTCACGACGTTCTGAACCCAGCTCACGTACCACTTTAAATGGCGAACAGCCATACCCTTGGGACCTGCTCCAGCCCCAGGATGTGATGAGCCGACATCGAGGTGCCAAACCGCCCCGTCGCTATGGACGCTTGGGGGCGATCAGCCTGTTATCCCCGGAGTACCTTTTATCCGTTGAGCGATGACCCTCCACATACGGGATCACCGGATCACTATGACCGACTTTCGTCTCTGCTCGACCCGTCAGTCTCGCAGTCAGGCAAGCTTATGCCATTGCACTCAACAGCCGATGTCCGACCGGCTTGAGCTTACCATCGCGCGCCTCCGTTACTCTTTGGGAGGCGACCGCCCCAGTCAAACTGCCCGCCACGCTGGGTCCCGGATCCGGATAACGGATCGCGGTTAGACGTCACCGAAAATTAGGGTGGTATTTCACCGGTGGCTCCCCTCGAGCTGGCGCCCAAGGTTCAAAGCCTCCCACCTATTCTACACAAACCGTCGATAACGCCACAGCGAAGCTGCAGTAAAGGTTCACAGGGTCTTTCCGTCTAGCCGCGCGTACCCCGCATCTTCACGGGGAATTCAATTTCACTGAGTCTATTGTGGAGACAGCGTGGAAGTCGTTACTCCATTCGTGCAGGTCGGAACTTACCCGACAAGGAATTTCGCTACCTTAGGACCGTTATAGTTACGGCCGCCGTTCACCGGGGCTTCGATTCAAGGCTTGCACCTCTCCTCTTAACCTTCCGGCACTGGGCAGGAGTCAGACCCTATACGTCGCCTTGCGGCTTCGCAGAGCCCTGTGTTTTTGATAAACAGTCGCCACCACCTGGTTTGTGCCACTCACCCGAGCTTGCGCCCAAATGAGTCCCTCTTCTTCCGAAGTTACGAGGGCAATTTGCCGAGTTCCTTCACAATAGTTCTCTCAAGCGCCTTGGTATGCTCTACCTGACCACCTGTGTCGGTTTCGGGTACGGTCTATGCGGGGGCTATTTCCTGGAACAACTAGGCTGCCCTTGGACACCAACTGCCTCGGACAACTTCCGTCATTCGTCACACACCCGCTGGCGCACGAATATTCACGTGCTTCCCATCGACTACGCCTTTCGGCCTTGCCTTAGGGGCCGGCTAACCCTGCTCTGATTAACATTGAACAGGAACCCTTGGTCTTTCGGCGACAGAGTCTCTCACTCTGTTTGTCGTTACTCATGTCAGCATTCTCGCTTCCGATACCTCCAGCAAACCTCACGGTTCACCTTCGCAGGCTTACGGAACGCTCCGCTACCGCTCATTGCTGAGCTCGCAGTTTCGGCGAATGGCTTAATCCCCGTTACATTTTCGGCGCAGGTGCGCTTGACCAGTGAGCTGTTACGCTTTCTTTAAAGGATGGCTGCTTCTAAGCCAACTTCCTGGTTGTCTATGCACACCCACATCCTTCCAAACTTAGCCATTACTTGGGGGCCTTAACTGGCGATCAGGGTTGTTTCCCTCTTGACGACGAACGTTAGCACCCGCCGTCTGTCTGCCGTGCTGAACTCTCAGGTATTCGGAGTTTGGTTAGGTTTGGTAATCCGGTGAGGACCCCTAGCCCATCCAGTGCTCTACCCCCTGAGGTAATCACACGACGCACTACCTAAATAGTTTTCGCGGAGAACCAGCTATCACGCGTTTTGATTGGCCTTTCACCCCT